>NZ_JBQFLY010000003.1:0-357204 GCF_056531545.1 Ruegeria sp. N10
ACGCTGGGCTGGATCAACGACCACGACCTCGAAGCCCGCGCCCGCAAATTCGGCAAAAACGAATACGGAAAATACCTCAAAAACCTGCTCAGTCATTAGGCTAAGCCAGCGGCATCTGCTGTGGTAAGGCGGTTCCAGAAAACTTCGCAAATTGAGTCAAGCGGGTTTGGTTCCTGATCCCGCAACTTAACACCATGCCTTTCACTGGCGGTAAGGTGTCTCGCACGCTCCCCTGCGCTTGCCGGTGGATCGTCAACCATGGTCTGTCGGAAAAACACATTTAAGTCAAACTGATCGGCAGAAGAGAAGAGCGGCTGAAAAAAACTGATCCCGTTCAGTTTTCATGGAGCGGCTCAGTCTTGCTTTGCCCAATCACAGCCGGAATCCTGAAGCTTGTTACTTCACTGTATATGGGTTTCCGCGTCTTGGCGTACTATTTTGGATGCTTCTTGTTGAATGTCCTGGCCCACCGGCCCTCGGATTCGGGAAATAATTGCCAACATCAACCCAGCCCCCTTCGGGGATAGCCACAGCGGAGACTTTTTGAGAAACTGAAAACCACGATGAGACATAGTGTAGGATGGCAGGCAATAGGCGCAGGCGTAACGCGACACGCTTGTCAGGATAAATGCAATACGGTCGGAACGCCCCTCTGCGCTAAGTGCATCAAGGCTCAAAACTTGTTCTTTTACTGCGTCCAAGGCAACGTCGCCGGGAATAACGTCGCCGGGAATGATAAGTTCCCGCGCAACCCTATCGACTTCCTTGTCCGTCAAGGCTGCCAATTCGCGGTCAAGCGCATCAACCTCGCATGTGGCGCGATGCGTATACCCATGCTTCAAAACCCATTGTGACAATCCAATTTCACCACGGCGTACCGTTCTTGTTTTGTCATTTCGAATTTCTAGTTTGCGCCAGTACTTTACAAAACCTGGGTTTCTTAAGATGGCTGGACCAATACCAAGTGCATAAGAAGCATAGTGGAAATTTCGGTGCGTCACTCGAAACTTCCACGTAATTTCCCGAAATTTCGCCGGATCGACCCGAGGCATCGCAAAGTTGGAAGTAGCTGCTGCGAAATCCACATCTAAGTCGCGGGCGTCATCAAACCAACTGCGTTGCTGTGGGACCAACCATGCGGAATCATTTAAGAGCCAAAGCCGAGTCAGCTCCGGGAAACGATTGGCCACCTCCAGTACGCCATCCCGGTACCCGCCAAAATCATATCCGAAGTTTGGACGTTCTATAATCAGTGAAGCGTGAGGGGTAAGTTCAGCAAAATCTGTCGTGCTGAGCGGGAGATTGGATACGACGATTGGGGAAATACCTGCCTGAACCATCTGCTCCAAGGCATACAGATGGGAAGGCAAGACTCCCGTTTTAGGAAAGATAAGAAATATCCCGATTTCTGAACCAAATGAAATTGCGCCTGGAGAACGCTTCACTTGGCGAGACAACACCCAATCGTAATACCGGCGGAGATATACATGCCGCAGAAGTTCGGCGGGTAGGTGCATGAGCTTGCGACCCGCGCGCGCCAATTCTCGCTGAATTTTCCATAACGGTGGTAAATTCATTCACACTTGTCCAATTGTCGTTTCGATTTCAGTTTCCAAGCTGACTAGGTCGTCACAAATGGGCCGAACTCTTAATCTAAGTATCAACTGATACTGAATGGTTCGAAACGCCTCTAGCACATGCCCTTGGGTTTCAAAACCCAAAACTAGGGTCAGGACTCATAGCCAGTAAATGACGAGTGCGGCGAGTGCGATGGCAGAGAGGAAGACTTTTGGGCAGCGGTCGTATCGGGTTGCCACGCGCCGCCAATCCTTGAGCCTGCCGAACATGATCTCGATCCGATTTCGGCGTTTGTATCTGCGCTTGTCGTACTTGACGGGTTTCTTCCGCTGTTTTCGGCCAGGGATGCAGGCGCGTATCCCTTTGTCTTTCAACGCTTCCCGGAACCAATCTGCGTCATAACCGCGATCCCCGAGCAGCCAATCGACGTTCGGCAGGCTGCTCAGTAATGCCCGCGCTCCGATGTAATCGCTGACTTGCCCGGCTGTGATGAACAGATTAAGAGGACGTCCCTGACTGTCACAAATCGCGTGGAGCTTGGTGTTCATTCCTCCCTTGGTGCGTCCGATCAGGCGTCCGCGCCCCCCTTTTTCACGCCCATGCTGGTCGCTGTTCGGTGGGCCTTGAGATAGGTCGCGTCGATCATGACAGTCTTCTGTTCGCCGTGCTCGGCAGCCAGACCCGCCATCATCCGGGCGAAGACACCCTTGTCGCTCCACCGCTTCTAGCGATTGTAGAGCGTCTTGTGCGGGCCATAGGCTGTAGGCGCATCACGCCATCGTAACCCGTTGCGATTGACGAAGATAATACCGCTCAAAACACGTCGATCATCGACTCGGGGCTTGCCGTGGGATTTCGGGAAGAAGGGCTCAAGACGCGCCATATGCGCATCCGTCAGCCAGAAAAGATCAGACATGTTCACCGCTCGTTTTTCGAACCGTGAATCACGACCCTCCGCGCAAATCAATGGGTCCTGAGCCTAGAATTCCATCCAAGAAAAGGATGGACCATGAAACGCAGATTTTGGGATGAGCAGATCATTGGGATGATCAAAGAGTATGAGGCAGGCGTGAAAGCGCAGGTGCATTGTCGCAGATACGGCATCAGTGATGCGACCTTCTATAGGTACAAAGCAAAGTTTGGCGGCATGAACGTGTCTGATGCCTAGACGCAGCAGGCGCTGGAAGACGAGAACAACAAGCTGAAGCGCATGTTGGCGGATGCGATGCTGGACAATGAAGCCCTTAGGGATCTCGCGACAAAAAACTACTGACGCCTGATGTGAAGCGACGAGCCGTGCGCGATGTGATGGATTGGTACGGCTTGTCTGAGCGTTGGGCGTGTGAATTGGCTGATTTGCATAGGTCAGTCTTTCAGTATCAGAAGCGGGATCAGGGCGATGGTGCAATACGCAAAAGGCTGCACGAACTGGCGAAAGAGCGTCGTCGGTTCGGCTATCGTCGTTTGGGCATCTTGTTGGCCAGGGAAGGTTTTGAGGTGAACCACAAGAAACTGTTCCGGCTCTATCGCGAAGAAGGGTTGGCTGTGCGTCGTAGACGGTCTCCTCTGCAGGGTGGTTTGTCGCAAAATCACGTAAGACCCGAGAACAGACTATGATCGCCTGCTGCGCTATTTGATGGCCGCGCAGGCAAACATAGCCTCTTTATCAACATCATTCCTAATATGTTGCGGGACCGAAATCATTGCGCAGATGGTATGTGGCTGGATCGCGGCGGTCGGGGCGAATACGGCCTACATCAAACCGGGATCACCATGGGAGAACAAATACTGCGAAAGCTTCAACGCACGGTTCCGCTACAACCTGTTGACTGGTGAATTCTTCTACAGCTTGTGGGAAATCCAAATCCGGATCGAGCATTGACACGTCCACTACAACACCGTCAGGCCGCATAGCGCATTGGGGTATCGTCCGCCTGCGCCGAAAAGCACCTTGCTGATGGACCAAAGGCCAGCATTGCACTAACAATCAAACCGGCCCACCCGGTGGAGACGCGCCAGGTTTTGCTTCGCGATCATCTGATAATTTGGCGATATCCAGCTGACCAGTTCAGTTTGGAAGGACACAGACCTCAAAAAGCTTGATCCAGAGGAACAATCAAGTATGACAACCGTACATCAGCGACCACATGAAGGAAATTGTTTGATTATCCAGCGTGGTCGTAGCCACTTCGGACGAACTGGATAACCAAAAGTTGAGGTAGTCATAAGTGTTCAGGGCTGGCTCCACCATTTAGGGGCCTCAGCTGGCCAAATTACACTCTATTGCATAAGCAGATTTCTGAATGTCAAAAAATAAATCCAATGAAACAAGCGGTCCCCACACGTTGCGGGAATTGGATGCCGAGAATGCACAAGCTTCGCGCAATGAGATTCTCGCAGAACTGTCGCGAACAGCTGCGGAACTTGAATACCTGCGCACTACGTCTCAGGAAAGCCAAAATCTTTTTTATGAATTGGCCGAAGCACGGGACAAGCCCTGGGAATCGCTGAAGCACAAACAAGTAAGCAAGTTTCTTTATTGGCTTGCCAGACAGGAGTCTTTGTTTTCCGAACGCCGCCGAGAGCGCTTTTTGTCCTCGGCCAAAAAGCGCGACCCCAAGCGCTCAATACAACATTTGGCTGAGATGGGCGCACTCGAAAGTTCAGACGGTGGCGGCAGCTTTGCACGCACCAAAAACCAAGATAACTCTTCGAGGGGTTCGACCCTAGCCAAAGTGACGAATCGGAAACATGACAGCACCGTTATGGTTGTGAGTCATGATGCCACTCGGACAGGTGCTCCAATACTTGCTTTGAACCTCGTTAAAGAGCTTGGCAAAAACCACAATGTTATATCCGTCACCCTTGGTGGTGGCGAACTTGCTAATGAATTTCGAGCCGAGAGCGTAGAGTTTTTCGAACTTAACCGTAGGTCCGTAAAACAAGCTGAAATTACAAAGAGGATTGTAGAGATTTGCGCCAAGAATGGTGTAAGGGCCGGATTCGTAAACAGTGTTGAATCCAGATCCACCCTTCCCGGCCTCAGGGCGGCAGGCATTCCGTCGGTCGCCCTACTGCATGAATTTGCCACCTACATTCGGCCTACGACCGCATTCTCTGATGTCCTCGTGAACGCGGACCATGTCGTGTTCTCCGCGGACATAACTTTGGACAATGTGCTTTCCGAACTTGGGGTGGAAAGGCCGGTGAATGTCCATATTTTGCCTCAGGGCAAGTGTAGTAGCCAATCGGCCGACGAAGCGCCCAACAAGATCGAAACGGCCTGGTTAGACAGTGTGCTTAGACCTGGCGGAGCAGCGGATGAAACCTTTGTCGTTATCGGTGCGGGTACGATTGAAACACGCAAGGGGATTGATCTGTTCGTTGAAGTGGCCAATAGGGTCATTCGGGGTCCCGGAGGTGGACGCTTCCGGTTCGTTTGGTTCGGACACGGCTACGATCCAGTTCGTGACACACAGCGTTCGGCCTACTTGGCGGATCAGATCGAACGGGCAGGGATTCAATCGCAAGTGCAAATCGTGCGCTCAACGACAGAGATCGAACACGTCTACAAAACCGCGGATCTGTTGTTGCTTTCGTCTCGTCTCGACCCACTTCCGAACGTGGCTATCGATATGCTTGTTGCGAACAAGCCTATGGTTTGCTTTGAGCGCACGACGGGCATAGCCGACCTGTTAGAGTCCGCGGGCTTGAAAGAGGCCTGTATAGCTAGCTTCCTTGACACGACAGAGATGGCCGAAAAGATTGTTGCGTTGGCTCATGATGCTGACCTTCTTGCGGACGTACTGGCACGAAGCCAGAAGTTGGCGCGCGAAACCTTCGATTTTGCGGCATACACCCATCGGCTGGAGAACCTAGTCGTTAGGGGCGGGTGTAAATCGGAAAACATTATCAGGGATGCGAAGCGGTTGAAAACGTCGGGCGCATTTCGACAGGACTTCTTCAGTAATCCACTTAAAGAGAAGACGACCGAGGATCAGGACATTAAGAACTACCTGAATTCAAATGTGAGCGGTGCACCTTCACGGAAACCTGTGCCAGGCTTCAATCCTCTGATCTACGCGGAGGAACACGGATGGAAATTGTCCAACGACCCCTTCATTTCCTATATTGACGAAGGCTGTCCGGAAGGGCGCTGGAAGTCCGAAGTTATAAATGAGACTAGCGGCATCGACCCGGATGTGTTGCGTACGACAAAAGTGGCCCTTCATATCCACGCATTTTTCCCTGATGAAGTCGGAAACATCTTAACGCGCTTGTCTGCGAACCAAGTAAAACCCAGCTTGTTCGTAAGCGCACCGCAAAGCCAGTTAGAGCTGGTTAAAGACGTTATAAGCACTTACAACGAGCAGGTTGTCGCTCTGCGAGCTGTCCCGAATAGAGGTCGAGATATTGCGCCGTTTCTTACTGAATTCGGTCAGGAGATGGCGGCGGATTTCGACATTGTTGGGCATCTGCACACGAAAAAATCCGGGGATGTTCAGGATCGAAAGGTCGTTGCGAACTGGGTCGAATTCCTAATGCAAAATACCGTAGGCGGTAAGATCGACCCGACAATGCTCGACCGGATTGTGACGGCTATGGCAAAGAAGCCGGAGGTCGGCATAGTTTATCCTGACGATCCCAATCTTCTCGGTTGGGCGAAAAACAAGGCTATCGCCGGTCACATCGCACAACGACTAGGGATAACAAAACTTCCGCAGCATATTAACTACCCGATGGGTACTATGTTCTGGGCGCGCGCGGATTTGATCGAACGATTTCTTGAGCTAAACTTGGGGTGGAACGATTATCCGGCAGAACCCGTGCCTTACGACGGCTCGTCCTTGCACGCGATTGAGCGGCTCTTTGGTGTGGCGCCAGCGAGTTTCGGTTATCGCACCGGTGTGACTAATGTGCGCGGGCTAACTCGATGAGACGCAGTTCAAAATGGATTTGGCGGGACGACCCATGAAGATCTTAGTGCTTGGTGGTTGTGGATTCATCGGCTCTCACGTGGTCGATGCCCTTCTTCGAGACGGCCATGAAATTCGAATATTCGACCGGAACGAGGAAAGCTTCCGACTGGCCTTGCCATCGGTAGAATACCGGCTCGGCGATTTCACTGACCAGGCTGCCGTGCGCGATGCTGTGGAGGGGATGGAGGCCGTGTTTCACCTCGTCTCCACCACGTTTCCGAGCACCGCGGCTCTCGATCCCAAACGGGACGTACGCGAGAATCTTCTAGGAACGCAACAACTTGTCGAAGCGATGCTGGATGCAAACGTCTCGCGACTTCTGTTCCTTTCCTCTGGCGGTACCGTTTACGGGATCACGGAAACCGTTCCCATAGACGAAACGCACCCACTTCGCCCCATCAACTCCTATGGTATCACTAAAGTCGCAATTGAAAGCTATTTGGAAATGTACCGGCGCACTCGGGGATTGTCGCCCATCATCATACGGGCGTCGAATCCGTTCGGACCTCGACAGGGCCACACCGGTGTTCAGGGCGTAGTCGCCACGTTCCTCAACCAGATCGTCAATGGCGCAGCGGTGGAGGTCTGGGGCGACGGCTCAGTTGTGCGCGACTACGTTTTCGTTCGCGATCTGGCGCGCTTTTGCACCCTTGCTGGCACCTCCAGGAAAGAAGGTGTCTTCAACGCCGGCAGCGGCAGCGGTACGTCACTTGTAGAATTGTTGGCAGCCATGGAGGATGTGACGGGACGCGCCTTCGAACGTCGCTTTAAACCGGCGCCCGCTACCGATGTGCCAGTTTCCGTCCTTGACTGTTCGGCGGCGCTTGAAACCTTCAATTGGTCTGCTGAAACAGACATGCTTACCGGACTGCAAGAGACATGGGACTGGATCATGGGCCTCAATCTAGGTTCCAAAAATTGAGAGAGCACTTCGATACATCCGCGGGTGATTGCAGGATCTCTTGTTTGCGACGGCAGTTTTTTGTTAAGGAACGCACTTATTGTGGTTATTCACACGCCAAGACGGCACACATGAAGGAGAAGCGGAATGCCACCCAAGACTGATTTCTCCAACATCGGGTTTGCCGACTTTCAGCGTATGGCTAGTGACAGTAACCTTTCGCGCTATGAAAAAATTGGATTTCCGGACACCTATCGCGAGGGCCAAGAAGAAGAGATTTTTTTGGATATCTGCGCCAAGCTGACGAATCTTTCGGGAAAAGCCCGGAGGGTCGTTGACATAGGTCCCGGTTGCAGCGATCTGCCTTTCTTGCTTATTGACTTGTGCGCACGTAACCAACACGCCCTTTCGCTGCTGGATGGCAAAGAGATGCTTTCCCAACTACCCGACAGTGAAAATATTCAAAAAATCGATACACTCTTCCCCAATTGCCCAAGCTTTCTTGCGGAGGAAAAAGGGCGAATCGACGCGATCCTGTGTTACAGTGTTCTTCATTATGCATTCGAAGAAGGGTCCGTTTTTAGGTTCCTGGATGAGGCCCTCAGTCTGCTGTCGCCGGGTGGTCAACTGCTGATCGGTGACATTCCCAACATCTCGAAGCGCAAGAGGTTCTTTGCAAGCGACGCCGGTGCAGACTTTCACCGGGCTTTCATGAAAACGGACGATGCACCTGATGTTCGGTTCAACGTGCCAACCCCTGGACAAATTGACGATGCTGCCATCTTTGGCTTGCTCCAGCGGGCAAGGAGCGCTGGTTTTGACGCCTATGTCGTGCCGCAGAGCCCAAAACTCCCTATGGCAAACCGGCGTGAAGACATCTTAATTGTGCGGCCTTAGAAGCGGGAGAGTGCGAGCATGGACAAGACATCGGAAGTGGTTATTTTGGGCGACCATGCCTTCGCAGAAGTCGCCTATGAATGCTTTACACACGATTCGAAATTTGAGGTGAAAGGTTTCGCAGTTGAAGAGGCATACCTTACTTCAGAAACGAAGTTCGGGCTACCCGTGGTTCCTATTGAGAGGATCGAAGATTATTTCGACCCCGAGCGCGTGCATTTCTACGCTGCGCTGGTTTACACGCAGCTCAATCGCCTCCGAACGCGCCTTTACGAGGTCGCAAAGGCAAAGCACTTCAAACCCGCGTCCTATATATCGAGCCGTGCATCGGTTTGGCACAACGTTACTCTCGGTGAACACTGCTTCGTTTTCGAAGACAACACGATCCAGCCATTCGTACAGATCGGCGACAATGTCGTGTTGTGGAGCGGCAACCACATTGGGCATCACAGCAGGATCCGCGACAATTGCTTCGTGTCTTCCCACGTTGTGATCTCTGGATTCTGCGACATCGGTGAAAACTCATTCCTCGGCGTGAACGCTTCGCTTGCTAACAATCTCACGATTGGCGAGGATAATTGGATCGGTCCGGGTGTCACACTTCTTCAGAACACAGAAGCAAACCAGCTTTTCAAGGGTGAACAGCCGGCCCCCTCACGTGTAACGCCTAAGCGTATGTTTAAGGTGCGGTCTTGATTTGGAACAAACGTGGCATCGTCTGGGCACCCACTAAACAGCTTGGTGGCTACACTCACGGGATGGGTCCAACGCCTTTCCGAATAGACGAAGACACACTGCGTGTCTTCGTCACTGTGCTCGATTCCAAAGGCCGCGGGCACATTCAATATGTCGATGTTTTGGCGGAGGACCCTACCCGCGTGGTTGGGCAATCGGACGGCCCGGTCCTCGGTCCCGGTATTCCCGGATCTTTCGACGACAACGGCATCATGGCGCTAAGTCCGGTGCGTGCGCCATGCGGCCGTATCTTTCTCTACTACGCCGGGTTTGAGATCTGCCATCACATCCGCTATCGCATCATGACCGGCCTCGCTATAAGCGAAGACAATGGAAAGACGTTTCAGCGTTATTCGAACACACCCATCCTCGATCGCTCGGATGAGGAGCTGTACTTTCGCGGCGGTCCGTTCGTGCTTCTGAACGATGGAAAATTTCGCATGTGGTATGTCGCGGGAAGCCGTTGGATCGACGTGGCTGGAAAACAGATGCCGGTTTACGACTTGCGCTATGCGGAGTCGGACGACGGCATGACCTGGCCCTCTCGGGGCTGCGTGTCGATGGCACTGACCGACGGCGACGAACACGGGTTCGGCCGTCCTTGGGTGGTTAAGCGCGGGCCAGACGACTATCAGCTCTTCTATTCAATTCGCCGTACTTCGCTTGGAGCCTACCGCCTTGGCTATGCGGAATCCAGCGACGGACTTTCGTGGACGCGCAAAGATACGGAGATGGGTCTTGATGTCACGCCGGGTGGTTTCGACGGAAAAGCAATCATGTATTCGGCTGTGGTCGAAGCGCAGGGCCGGACCTGGTGTTTCTACAACGGCGACGGCTTCGGTGCCGCTGGTTTTGCGGTAGCGGAACTTGCTGAATGACCCTAGTGATTAAACCCTTTTCATTGGATGATAGCCCACTTTGGGACGCATTTTGCCATGTTGCTGTTAACGCGACGCTGCTGCACAGCCGTCGCTTCTTGTCCTACCACGGCGACAGGTTCGAGGATCTTTCGCTCCTCCTTTATGACAAAGACCAGCTTCGCGCGATACTTCCCGCGGCACGCGCACCGAACGATGCGACGCTTGTGGTCAGTCATCCCGGCGCAACTTATGGCGGGTTCGTTCACGCCGGGCAACTTACGGGAGAAAGCGCGATTGACGCTTTTCATGCAGTTGCGGCACACTACCGAAGCGTCGGATGTGACCGGTTGCTCTACAAGCCGGTGCCTCACATTTATGCGCGGTCACCCGCAGCAGACGACCTCTATGCGCTATTCCGCCTTGGGGCGGAACGCCAGCGCTGCGATCTCTCCAGCACTATTGACCTATCGTTTCGTAGACCCGTCTCCAGTCGACGCAAAAGGTCCTTAAAAAAGGCGCGACGCGTCGTGAGTGTCAGTGCAGATATTGCGAAGCTGGACGCGTTATGGGATGTGGTAGAAGACAATCTCGCACGCAAACACAAGACGCGACCGGTGCACTCCCGTACCGAGATCAAGGATCTCGCGGGACGATTCCCGGATGAAATTAAGCTACGCACAGCACACATAGGCGACAAAATCGTCGCAGGAACCCTTTTGTTCGCTTCGCGACAGGTCTGGCACGCGCAGTATATCGCCTCGAGCGAAGACGGATATGCTGTGTCCGCTCTCGATGCAGTATTCGATACCTCAATCAAAGATGCCAAATCGGCTGGCGTGCGATACTTCGATTTCGGTTCAAGCAACGAAGACCATGGTCATGTCCTTAACGCCGGACTTTATCGATTCAAGACAGAATTCGGTGGCGGAGGGGTTGCTCATGAGTTCTACATGGTTCAACTAGACTCCCTATGAAGCCAAACGTCTCTGACCTAAAAATTCTAGAACTGCCTAAGCGTTCCGATGTCCGAGGCAATCTGACCTTTATTGAATCCGAAAGGCATGTGCCTTTCGACATCCGGCGCGTCTTCTATCTCTACGACGTTCCCACTGCTGAAAGTCGTGGTGCACATGCTCATCGCGCACTGCATCAGTTTCTTATTTGCCTCTCGGGAAGTTTTGATGTTGAAGCCGATGATGGTATTGCAAAACGAACCATCCACCTGAATAGGCCTTGGCTAGGCCTACATGTCCCACCGATGATCTGGGCCTCCGAGGTGAATTTCGATGCGGGGTCCGTCTGTCTTGTGCTCACTTCAGACTATTACGACGAGGCTGATTACATCCGGGACTACGACACATTCCTTGCCCTCAAAAGAGCTTTGCAATGAAGGTTCCTTTCCTCGACCTCGGCGAGGCCTATCGCACCTTGCAATCGGACATCAATGAAGCTGTCACTCGTGTTCTGGCATCAGGTTGGTATGTCCTTGGCGAAGAAGTTGATCACTTCGAAACCGCCTTTGCAGCATACTGCGGCTCGGCGCATGCCGTCGGTCTAGCAAGTGGTCTGGACGCCTTACATCTTGGGTTGCGCGCACTGGGTATCGGTGAAGGCGACGAGGTGATCGTGCCTTCAAATGGGTACATCGCGACGTGGCTTGGCGTCAGCATTGCTGGCGCTACACCTGTACCGGTGGAGCCAGAAATGGCGACACACAATATCGACCCAAGCCGTATTGAAGCAGTGATCACGCCCCGTACACGCGCTATCGTCGCGTTGCACCTTTACGGCCTACCTGCCGACCTCGGGCAGATAATGGGTATTGCGCGCCGATACAATCTGCGCGTTGTTGAAGATGCCGCACAGGCACACGGTGCGCGATATCGAGGAGAAAAGATCGGACAACACGGCGACGTGGTCGCGTGGAGCTTCTATCCAAGCAAAAATCTTGGCGCTCTGGGCGATGCTGGGGCGGTAACGACAAATGACGCCGATGTTGCTGAACGCATCCGCATTCTACGCAATTACGGGTCGCAAGAGCGATACGTGAATAAGGTCCGCGGCATCAACAGCCGGCTCGACCCGATCCAGGCGGCTGTTCTGAAAGTCAAACTTGATCACCTTGACGCTTGGAATGCGCATCGCGCCAAGATTGCAGCACTCTACCGGGAGCGGCTTGCCAATGCACCTGGTGTGGTCCTGCCGATTGAGCCTGAGGGTTTCCAATCGGCTTGGCACCTTTTTGTAGTGCGGGTCCAGCAGCGACAGCAGCTGCAAGAGGCGTTGAACAAGTCAGGCATCGGCACACAAGTCCATTACCCGATTCCGCCGCATATGCAGGAGGCCTATGCTGATCTGGGGTTTACACCAGACAACTTTCCAGTCGCACGTCGGCTAGCCGACGAAGTGCTAAGCCTTCCTTGTGGCCCGCAGATGCCCCTAGAGGCAGTCGACATGGTTTCCGAACGAGTTCTTAAGGCTATCAAGTCATCATGAGAGGTACGACCCTGCCAGAATTGGCCACGCTGCAAAATCAGATTCGCAACGCGCTCGCCATCAGAGATATTGCTTCTGCGCTCGACAGTGTTCGATGGTTCGTCGATTCAATTCTAACTAATCCACGCGCAATAACCCGTGTATTGGGAAGTGAAGAACTGGATGCGCTCTGCCAGGACATCGCGGAAGAAATCAAATGCAGCGTCCCGCGAGATGCGGCAGATCGTTCGGGCACGGTTATCATCGCCTCCGAGCTTTCTAGGGCCGGCGGCCACGAACAGGTTATGGCGGACATCGTGAATCTAAACCTGTTCGACTCGCCGGTCACAATATTGCTGACGGACTGCTTTGACCGGGCCGATACCGCAATTGCGGAGGAATTCGCGGCATTCAACCAAGTGGAGGTGACTACTGTGCAGGGCGTGGATAGTGCCGCGCGCTTGGATAGTGTTTGTAAATACCTTTGTGACAAGGCCCCGGAAAATCTTCTTCTCTTCTTCCATCATCAGGATACCATCGGGTTTTGCGCCGCATTGGCTGCAGGTATCCCCAATACCATCTTCGTCCACCATGCAGATCATCACCTCAGTCTTGGTGTGACTTGCAAGCAGTTTCGACACGTCGATCTCGCTAATATGGCATTCGAGAATTGTCGCCACAATTTTGGGATCACAGATAATATCTACTGGCCCCTGATCCTGCGCAATGATGTAGGTGTACAAAATAGGGAGTTCAACAAAAACCATTGCTGGAGAAGTTGTTCCGTCGGACGAGCGGACAAATTTGCAACAAATGGCTACGCCTTCGACTATGCATCGCTTCTGCCAAAAATCCTCAAGGCCACGGGCGGAACCCACGTTCATATCGGACCCTTGTCAACCAATCTCAGTAGCTCCATCGAAAAGAGTTTTGTAGACAATGGCGTCCCACTTGATCGGGTAAAGTTTATTTCCTACGCGCCTTCTGTCGCGCAGGCTTTGATCGACGAAAATGTCGACATTTTTCTTGGTTCCTTTCCAACAGGTGGCGGGAAATCAACAATTGAGGCTATGGCCGCAGGCATCCCCCTATTGATGCATCAGAATTATCGCCACCGCATGTTTTGCGGAGCTGACGTGGCCTATCCGGGCGCACTGACTTGGCAAACGGAAGAAGAGCTTTTTGAGGTACTCGCTGGCCTATCTCCAGAAATTCTATCGGATCATGCCAGTCGGTCACGTGCGTGTTTCGAACGAAACCATTCCAGTGATGCACTCGTTTCTGCTATTAAGAGCCAGAATTGTGTGCCGCCGCCCCTAATTGAACACCCTGTAAATCACTTGTTCTTTTTTCTAGACGAGGAGCGTGATAGGCGTGCGTCTGAGGAGAGCAGGCTCATTGCCGAAAACAAGGTGTTGACCCTTGAAGAAGAGATTGCCGAACTTGAGGGCAGACTTGCAGGTCTTGAAGAGAAGCTCACGTCACCCCGTAAACTGTGTCGAGAACTGGCCCGTCAGCTCAATCGGCGGCTGCATGGCAAGAGACCGAGGTGAAGTTTGGTCTGACTAGGGGTGGGGGAGCGACCAAAATTGACCCGGCCCCTTGATCTGGGCCGATTGGATGTAGAATCCGTGCCCGTTTTGCTGTGCTACCCACCCCTCTGCCACCTGGGCATAGAGTTTTCCGCATTGCCGAGATTGCCCATGCACTGAATGCTCGATCATGATCTTCCCGTCGAACCGGGTGCGGATTGTAGTGGCGACCAACCCTGTAGACTTCCGGAAAGGTCACAACGGGCTGGCGGCCTTGGTGAAGAACGAGTTGCGCAAGGAACCGTTCACCGGGACTGTGTTTGTCTTTCGCTCGAATCGGGCAGACCGGTTGAAGCTCTTGTATTGGGACGGCACCGAATGGTGATGACTTATAAGCGGCTTGAGGAAACGACCTTCACCTGGCCCGCGATCCGGGACGAGCTGATGTCGCTTAATCATGCCCAGTTCGAGGCGCTGTTTGCCGGTCTCGACTGGTGGAAGGTGAAGGCCCTGGCGGCGCGTCCGCCAACTGCGGCAGAGTGAATCACAGAGTCTTTCTGGCGGGTATCTTGGAGCTGGCTTTGGTAGATCACGGGCATGAGTTCTGCCGCTGATCTTCCCGACGATATTGCTGCCCTGAAGGCCATTATCCTTGCTGAACAAAAGCTGGCTGCAGTGCATACCGGTGTTATCGCCCGAAAGGAAGATCGCATTGTCCGGTTGGAAAAACTGGTCGCTGACTTCAAGCGGGCCCTGTTTGGCGCGAAGTCCGAGAAGGTTTGTCCCGAGCAATTCGAACTGGCTTTAGAGGACATCGTTCCTGCCCAGTTCCGCGTGATTGTCACCCGTCACCCAAAGTATGCTTGCCGGTCTTGTGAAGGCGGGATCACCCAGGCTCCAGCCCCTGCGCATCTGATCGCGGGCGGCATGCCGACAGAAGTCACAGTGGCGCATGTGATTGTATCGAAGGATGCCGACCATCTTCCTCTCTACTGTGAATCGGCATGCAAAATTGACCCACTTAGGTGGGTTATGAGCGAGTAAAATTTACCCACCTGTTTTCGTTAACATCCGCGCAAAATTGCGCGGAGGAAAGAGCAGGTGTTTTTGATGGAAAGCGTGTCGAAGATCCGACGATGGGCATTGGTTGAGGAACGCAGCATCCGGTCTGTAGCGCGGGCGACGGGGTTATCGCGGAACACGATCAAGAAGTATCTGAAGGATGAGAGCCCGCCGAGCTACCAACGTCAGGCTCCGCCAGTTCGGCACAAGCTGTGCAACGGTTTTGATCTTCGGCTTCGGGAGCTCTTCGATCAAGATATGAAGCGCCCACGTCGGCAACGGCGAACAGCCTCGAGGATCTATGAGCAGTTGGTGATGGAAGGCTACACCGGTTCCTATTCGCCGGTTCAGCGATTTGTCCGGGACCTGAAGCGGGCCGGTGCCGGTTCGGGCGAGGTTTTTATCCCGCTGTATTTTGCTGCTGGTGACGCGCTGCAATTTGACTGGAGCGAGGAACGGGTTGTGCTGGGCGCTGTCGAGCAGAAGATCAAGGTTGCCCATTTCCGCCTGTGCCACAGCCGCAAGCCGTTTGTCGTGGCCTATCCTGGCGAAGCCCAGGAGATGGTACTGGATGCGTTCGTGCGAGCGTTGGCGTTCTATGGCGGTGTGCCGCGCCGGGTGATCATCGACAATCCCAAAACGATGGTGACCTATGTCTCGCGCTCAAAGGACCGGATATTCCATCCTCGGTTCCTGGCCTTGATGAACCATTATGTAATGGAACCGGTGGCCTGTACGCCCGCTGCCGGCTGGGAGAGGGCGCAGGTTGAGAACCAGGTCCAGTTTTTGCGCGGCCGGTTGTTTGTTCCCAAACCCGCCTTTGATGATCTCGATGCGCTGAACGATTGGCTGCGCCTGCGCTGCGAGGAGCTGGCAAACCGCCCCCATCCCGAGCAACAGGATCGCACGATTGCCGAGGTATTCGAAGACGAATGCGCCGAACTGCGTCCCCTGGGCCGGGCCTTTGACGGTTACGTGGAGAAGACCGTCCGCGTCCGCTCCACCTGCCTGGTTCAATATGCCAGCAATCGCTACAGCGTGCCCTCCCGGTTCGCCGGACAACATGTGTCGCTGCGTGTCTATGCAGGCCGGATCGTGCTGGTATCTGGCAAAGAGATCATCGCCGAGCACAAACGTCGCTTCACCCGCAATGTCAGCTGTTTTGAGCCATGGCACTATGTCCCCTTTGTGGACTGGCAACTGCCCGAGGCCATGCATCGGATCAGGGAGCATTACATGGCCGGCAAAGGCGGGGATCGGGAGTTCGTCGATCTGCTTCTGCTGGCCCAGGATCACGGGATCGAGGTGGTCGAGACGGCTTGCGAACTGGCGGTGGAGCAAAACACCCTGCGCCTGCCCGCCATCATCAACCTGATCAACCAGTTGGTGGAACCGGTCATCACACCGTTCAGCGACGCCTATACCTATCCGCAGCTGACCCTGCGGGCCGAGGCCGACTGCAAGCGCTATGAGACGCAGTGCTCGACTGGGGAGGTTGCCGCATGAACGCCCTCATCGACCAACTGACTACTTTGAGGCTGCATGGAATGGCAGCTTGCGCCCATGATTTGCTGTCCGCGCGCAAGCCACCAAGTCTGACCACAGCGATAAAGCAACTGATCGACGCTGAGACTGTAGAGCGGCGGGTGCGCTCCATCCAGTATCAAATGCGCATCGCGAAGTTCCCCCACCACAAGGACTTCGCCACCTTCGACTACGGCGCGGCGGCCGTCACCCAGACCCAGATCGAACCGTTCTGCTCAAGCCAGTTCACCGTAGAGGCGCATAACCTCATCCTGGAAGGCGGAACAGGAACCGGCAAAACCCATATCGCCATCGCGCTTGGAACGACGCTGATCAACAACGGCAAGAAGGCCCGCTTCTTCAATGCCGTCGACCTGATCAATGCGCTGGTCAAGGAACAGGCCGAGGGCAATGCAGGAAAGATCATCCGGCAACTCTCGGCCCTGGACTGCGTCATCATCGACGAGTTGGGCTACATCCCGTTCCCCAAGTCCGGTGGCGCATTGCTGTTCCATCTGATCAACAAGCTCTATGAGAAGACCAGTGTCATCATCACCACCAATCTGGAATTCGGAGAGTGGGTCTCGGTCTTTGGTGATGCCAAGATGACAACCGCGCTTCTGGATCGCGTAACCCATCATTGCGCCATCATCGAAACGGGCAACACGTCATACCGGTTCGCACAAAGCAAGCGACGCAGAAAAACATAAACGTCGCGCACACAAAGCCCCCAGACGGACTCTCTATTTGAGGGCGACCCGCCTGGGGGCTTTGCGCCACATAGGGTGGGTCAAACTTAAATGCTGAAACCGGGTCAGTTTTGAACGCTCATTGACACTCTCTATCGACAAGCTCAAATCTACAGCCGTCAGGGCATTGATCTGGACCGTTCGACGCTGGCTGCATGGGTCGGCAGAGCCGCATTTGAGCTAACCCAGGTCTATGAGGCGCTGCTGGCCAACCTGAAGAACTCCTCGAAGCTCTTCATGGACGAGACCACAGCCCCGGTTCTCGATCCGGGGTGGAGAAAGACCAAAACCGGATACTTCTGGGCGCTCGCCCGTGATGATGGCCCCTGGGGAGGTGAAGACCCACCGGGGTGGCCTTTACCTACGCACCGGGCCGATCCGGCCAATATGCCGAGGATATTCTCAACGACTTCTCCGGCATCCTGCAAGTCGATGGCTATGCGGGTTACAACCGGCTGCTGAAGCGGCCTGCGCAGGATGTGCAGCTTGCCTATTGCTGGGCCCATGCACGACGCGAGTTGCATGAGGTCTCCCTATCTGGCACCACACCGATTGCCGATGAAGGACTGAAGCAGATCACGGCCCTTTACCGGATCGAGAAGGATATCCGCGGCCAAAGCCCCAAGGCACGGTGGGAAGTCCGACAGGAACGATCAAAGCCGATTATCGCAACCTTCGAAGCTTGGCTAATCGCCAGCCGTGCCCGCGTCTCGGCCAAATCGCCACTCGGAGAGGCCCTCAAATACATTGCCAAATACTGGACGGCCTCTGCCAGTTCTTGGAAGACGGTCGCGTGGAATTGGACAACAGTTCCGTCGAGCGCACCATCCGCCAATCGCGCTCAACAGAAAGAACGCCCTCTTTGCCGGTCACGATACCGGAGCACAAAACTGTGCGACTCGCGTCGCTCATTGAAACTTGCAAGCTCAATGCTGTCGATCCCCATGCTTGGCTGACCGCAACGCTTCAAGCCATCGTCAATGGGCACAAGCAGTCTCGGATCAACGATCTTTTGCCATGGAATTATCCAAGCACCGTGTGATCGGGGCTACGCTTACGGCGCAACACGTAGTGCACCCGCCTGTATCCATAACGAACACGGGTCTCGCTAATCTATTTGATGCGCCGTTTCAAGACGACCGGATCGGTGCGGCGGGAAACATACTGGTAGGTCGATCTGTCGAACAGCAACACCTTGCAGGCGCGTTTGACAGATACCCGCCAGTCTTCCCGAACACCGTCGATAAGCTCGCGCTTCCGATCCGACCTCAGAGCTTTCGCTTGATGACCTCCTGCAACATCTCACGATCCAGGGTCAAATCGGCCACGATCCGTTTCAAACGGCTGTTCTCGTCTTCCAGTTCACGCAGGCGACGCATTTCAGATGGCAACATACCCGCATACTTTTCTTCCTGTGGAAGTAGGTCGCAGAGCTGATCCCGGCCTCACGGCACACTTCAGCAACCGTCTTGCCTTCTTCAACCTGCTTCAAAACAAACGCCTTCTGCGCGCCCGTAAATCTCGCTGCTTTCATCGCTTCCACTCCTTCTCCCAGCCAAGGACTCGTTGCGGAAAACTCAAGTCAAAAATGGCCGGAAAATGGGTTTCAGAGCAAAAGGCCTATCCCAGTTGGTAGGCCACTTTCGGGGGGCTACTCCAAACCCTGACGACGGACATGGCACGAAAACTGAAGGAATGCGGAACGCGAAAATGCCTTAGGCGAGGTCGGGGAATCTACTGATCATCACCCAGCGCATTGGCCAATTTGGATTGCAAACAATAACTTGACGATGCCATTTGGACGACTTAGGTGAGGTAGATCTGGCTTGTTAGGAAAGTCTTTCCAAGGAAAGACGAATTAAAACTAGTTCAATATCATCGAATTTGCGAACTGACGACGTACGGATAAGCATTGGAACCGCGAGTTACAATTATCAGTGTAACCTACAACAGCGTCAGCACTCTTCCTCAGATGCTGGCGTCGGTTCCCGATGGTGTTCCCATAGTGTTAGTCGATAATGGCTCGGACGATTTAGAAGAGCTAGAGCGGCTCGCACAACTCAAGAACGCCAAACTCATTCTAAACGACCAGAACGCGGGGTTTGGGGTAGGGTGTAACCAGGGTGCGGCCGGGGTCGAGACCGAGTTCTTGTTGTTTTTGAACCCAGATGCGCGCTTATTGAAGGGAAGCTTGGAGAAGTTGCTGGCCGGCGCAGACCTGCACAAAACTGCCTCAGCATTCAATCCGGCATTTACCCAAAAGTCTGGCAAAGGGTTGCTGAAACGATCCAGTGTCTTGCTACCACGTAATAAGTGGTTGCGCGGGATTGAAACCGATACTGATTTACAGGTTCCGATATTGTCTGGCGCAGCGTTGCTTGTGCGCCAGTCGGCGTTCGAGAAGGTCGGTGGATTCGATGCAAATATCTTCTTGTACCACGAAGATGACGACATCTGTCTGCGTTTGAATGAACAAGTGGGGCCCTTGATATTCCTTCCCGACGCGGAAGTAACCCATATTGGTGGAGAATCTTCTCCCAAAAACCCAAAGATAGCTGCGATCAAAGCCTGGCACATGGGTCGCTCGCGTGTTTACGCGGCACGCAAACACAAACGCCCGGCTCCTTTTTTGAATGCATTGATAAGTGCTTTACTGCAGGTGGCTTCACCTCTGGTTTTGTTTTCAAAACGAAAACGCGCCAAACAGGTGGCTTTTCTACGCGCTGTATGGTCAACGCGGAACTTGTCTTCATCGACTTCGGGCAAACAGCACGAGTAAAAACGCACGGCTTTTTTCAAGCTTTCCGGCCCCCAACGGACCTCTGACATTGGAGTTTGACTGTTTTGCAGACAACCGGCCTGAGTCTGCAAAAAACAGTCGGCGTGGTATTTCTCTAAATCCACACATTTATCTTGAATACGAGGTAATGTAAGATTTTTCTGTTGTATTTGGGTGGTTTTGTGGGATTACTGTGGAAACTTGTGGTGGAATTTGAGGACCCCGATGCAGCAAGACTCACTTCAGACAAAAAGTGAGTGCCAAAGGCTTTTGTTTGGGCTTTACCCAGACCGACGCCGACAAGGGGCTTTCTAACTTATCGCCTCCAATACCCGCGCTTCATCGCTAAACAGGATAGAATCGAATGCTGAATCCAAGGACCTCACAGACCGACGAAAGCGCCGACCTGCTGTCTCATGCGGTAAAGATAGCTGACCTGGCCAGCGAAGCAGCGCGGGGGTATTTTCGTGGCGCGCTGGGGGTCGAGTTCAAATCGGATGAAAGCCCGGTGACACAGGCCGACAAGGGTGTTGAATCCCAGGTTCGCGCCTATCTTGAACAGTATTTCCCCGATCACGGCGTCTTTGGAGAAGAACATGGGTTCGAAGGGCAGGAGTGCCGCGAGGTTTGGATCATCGACCCGATCGATGGAACCCGGTCATTCCTGTCAGGTCATCCGCTGTTTGGATTTCTATTGGGGCATCTGGTTGACGGAAAACCGGATATCGGCGTGATCGGCATGCCAGCGATAAATGAAGTGTTTACCGGCGTTTTTGGCCAGGGCGCCACGTTGAATGGCCATGCGATCACGACTTCGGCCCAAACGCGGCTGGATCAGTCCATTCTTTTTGTAAACGAAGGGGACAAGATCTATCGCGATCATCCGGCGTTATTCGACAGGCTGATGCAATCTGGACAGACCAGACGGTTCGCCTATGATTGCTACCCCCATGCCCTGCTGGCGGCGGGTCATGTGGATGCTGTGATCGACTATGATCTACAGCCCTATGATTACCTGCCAGTGCTGGCCGTGGTTGAAGCTGCGGGTGGGGTGATGACAGATTGGCAGGGTCAGCCGCTTGACTTGAATTCTGACGGCCGGGTGATTTCAGCGGCTACACCCGAGCTGCACGGGGAAATGTTGGACTTGGTGAACGGGTAGGATCATGGCGATAGTAAGCTTTCTCATCAGCCTGGCCGGAGCCACGATGCTGCTGCTTTACGCAGTGCGGATGGTCCGCACTGGGATCGAGCGCAGCTATGGGGCTTCGTTCCAGCGCCTCATGACGGGCCAAAGCCATTATGCGCAGGCGTCAATGGTGGGTATTGTGATGGCGGTGGTTCTGCAAAGCTCGGCAGCGGTTGCCCTTTTGACATCGGGTTTTGCTGCCGGAGGTTTCCTGACCTTTCCCACCGGTCTTGCAATCGTGCTGGGCGCTGATCTCGGTTCGGCGCTGATTATTCAGGTGTTGTCATTCCAGCTGGGTTGGCTGATACCTTTGCTTCTGGCAGTTGGCGGGTATCTGTTTGTCAAGACCGAGGCCAAGAGGCCCCGGCAATTGGGGCGCATCCTGATGGGGATTGCGTTCATCTTGATTTCATTGCGCTTTTTGCGCGAAGCCATGGACCCGATCCGGGACAGTGCCTTTCTGCCTGCCGTCGCCGAGTATCTGGCACGCGACTATATTACAGCGTTTCTGGTCGGCGGCGCACTGGCCTTTGTCATGCATTCCTCGGTCGCGGCAATCCTGATGTGTGTGACGCTGGTCCAGATTGGCGCGATTCCGTTTGCCGCCGGGCTGTCGCTGGTATTGGGGGCCAATTTCGGTTCAGCCTTCATACCTGTTTGGCTGAGCCGGGGGATGGAGATGCCTGCCAGGCGCATACCTTTTGCCAACCTGGCCTTGCGCGGCAGCTGGGCGATAGTCACCCTTTTCGCGGCGACTGCGGCACTGCGTGCCGGTGTTCTGGGGGATTTGCAGGGCGGTCAGATGCTGGTCAATGCGCACCTGGCATTCAATGCCTCGTTGCTGGTGCTGGCGCTGCCGTTCTGCGGGCGATTGCGAGTGCCGTTCGAGCAGTTTTTTCCGGACCCGAAATCTGCGAACGCGCTGGCCCAGTCAGGTCGCCCGGCCAGTGCGCTGGACGTACGCACTGCTGGCAGCCCGTCCCAGGCGCTGTCCAGCCTCAAGCGTGAACTGCTGCGAATGAGTGATCTGGTCGAGTCGATGTTCCGCCCGTCGCTGGAATTGTACCGCAGCGGCGACAAGGACCAGATACGCGCCGTAAGGGACATGGACGAAGATGTGAACGACTGCCTGTCGGGTGTTCGAAAATTCGTGGCCGCCATTCCCGAGGAGACATTCGGAAAGCAGAACGCAAAAGTGGCGCGCGACCTGATGGAATACGCAATCCGGCTGGAAACTGCGGGCGACGTTGTTGCCAAGCGGCTGACTGTTCTGGCGGGCGACATGCGGAAGAAAGGTGCTTCATTTTCAAAAGACGGCTGGTCGGAACTGGTTGAGATGCACGAAGGCATCCTCGCCAACCTCAAACTGGCCTCAAACGTTCTGATTTCGGACGATCTGGAAAGCGCCCGTCTGCTGAGCCTTGAGAAAACCGAAATCAAACGGGCCGAGCGTGACAGCCGCAAACGCCACCTCAAACGCTTGCAGCACGGCAGTACGGAAAGCTTTGAGACTAGCGATATCCACTTGGAAACCCTGCGCGCGTTCCGGGAATTCAACAGCCACATCGCTGCGGTGGCCTATCCGATCCTGTATCGAAACGGGCAATTGCTGGAAACACGCCTGATCGAAGAAATGCCGCGCAAAGAGCAGGGCGAGGACACAGAGGTCTAGGCTATCGGTACCGGCAAAGGTCGGTTTCGTAGGGGTGCGGTCTGTTACAGATTGTAACCGCTCAGGCCGGTTTCTGCCGCTTTTGCGCGTGGCCGTGCTGGACGCGGGATTAGAATAAGGTAGCGTGTCGGCACTTGTTTCCGGGGGCTTTCTGTGCTGCGTTTCTTAATCTTCATTCTGTGTCCGGTCGTGCTGGCGGCCTGCGTCGACCGGACCGTATCCGAAACGGTCCCATCTGCATTGAAAATCGGAACTCCCGAAACAGTTTTTGCGGCCACCACACGTGCACGCGAGCCCGATGGCGCGTATGGATTCCGCCGCGCAGAACGCCTGCAATTTCTGGAAACGACCGTGTCGATACCACCGGGCCGTTCACCGGGAAGCCTTAAATTTTCATACGCAAACCCTGACCCGAGAAAGCAGTTCGTACTGGCAGAGGTCGATCAGCTAAGCGGGCCGCAACAGTTGAAGGACAGGCTGAGTGGGGCTGACGAAGTCACGATTTTTGTGCATGGCTATAACTCCACTCAGACAGAGACATTGTTCAGGGCTGCTCAGCTGTCACATGATATCGGTATTCCCGGTCAAATCCTTGTCTATTCATGGCCCAGCCGCGCGACAGGCTATGGTTATGCCTATGATCTGGACAGCATGTTGTTTGCCCGTGATGGGCTGGAGGAAACCATTCGTCTTCTCAAGTCGATGGGGGTCAGGCGGGTGGCCCTTGTGGCGCATTCAATGGGCGGCGCGCTGGCTATGGAGATGATACGGCAAACCGAACTGAAACAGCCGGGCTGGGCAAAGAGAAATCTGGAAGGTGTTATTCTGATCTCTCCCGATCTGGACGTGGATGTTTTTCGGTCGCAGATGAACAGTATCGACAATCCTCCTGATCCTTTTGTCGTGATGGTGTCCAAGAAAGATAAGATCCTGAACATCTCAGGCCGGCTGAGGGGAACCGCCGATGGTGAAAGGCTGGGCAATATCGGATCGGCCGAGAAACTGTCCGAATATCCGATTGAAATCGTGGATACGACTGCCTTCAACAGCGATGCGGAATCTTCCCATTTTGTGGCCGCCACTTCTCCAGCCCTGTTGACTATCCTCCGCTCCGTGCGCCGGGTCAGCGAAACCTTTGGGCGCGATGACCGGCGCGGGATCGACATCCTCGTACCGCCAAGCCAGCGCAATCCTGTTGGCGCAACAGAAATCGTGCTGACTGAAACCGGCCAGGCCCAGGTGAGCAATCCGTGACGCGGGTTTCCCTGCACCGGTTTCTTGTGGACAACGCGACCTGGCTTGCGACCGGCGTTCTGCTGACATTTCTGTCCAGTTTCGGGCAAACCTTTTTCATCTCGGTCTTTGCTGGTGAAATCCGCTCTGAATATGGCCTCAGCCACGGCGCATGGGGTGGGCTGTACACGTTAGGCACGACCCTGTCTGCAATCGTGATGATCTGGGCTGGAGGGTTGACGGATATCTTCCGCGTACGGGTATTGGGCCCAGTTGTGTTGGCGGGACTGGCGTTGGCCGCCATTGCAATGGCGCTGAACACCTGGCTGCTGCTGTTACCACTGGTGATCTTTCTGCTGCGGTTATTTGGGCAGGGGATGAGCACGCATCTCGCCGTGGTCGCAATGGCCCGCTGGTTCACGGTTACGCGGGGCAAAGCACTTTCCATCGCGTCCACCGGCTATGCGCTTGGCGAGGCGTTGTTGCCGCTGATTTTTGTTGGCGCCATGGTCTATCTGGATTGGCGCTGGCTGTGGGTTGCCGCGGCGGGCATCACGGCGCTGGGTATTCCGGTTCTGATGCGGCTGCTGCGAGAAGAGAGAACTCCACAAAGCCTCGCCAACGCGTTTTCAGCATCGGGAATGCAGGGAAAACACTGGACCCGGCGGGACGCTCTGTTCCATCCTTTGTTCTGGTTTATGGTGCCATCAGTGCTTGGGCCATCCGCATTCATCACCGCATTTTTTTTCCATCAGGTTTTTCTGGCTGATGTGAAGGGTTGGCAGCATATCCAACTGGTGGCTCTATTCCCGATCTTTACCGGAATATCTCTGTTTTCCATGTTTGTCGCAGGCTGGGCGCTGGATAAATGGGGGACCGCCCGGATCATGCCCTACTACCAGCTTCCGATCGCACTTGGGTTCGTCATTCTGGGCACAACCAATTCGATCAGCGGCGCGACCCTGGGGCTGGTCTTCCTGGCTTTGACCGTTGGAGCAAACAGCACATTGCCCAGCGCATTCTGGGCCGAATTCTACGGAACCCGGCATATCGGTGCGATCAAGGCGATGGCCGCGGCTGTCATGGTGCTGGGATCGGCCATCGGCCCCGGCCTGACCGGCGTTCTGATTGACCTTGGCGTTTCGCTGAACACACAGTTCATCTGGGTTGGGGTGTTCTTCGTGCTGGTTTGCGTTCTGGTCCGAACAGGTATTTCCCGCGCCCGTCGGGATTTTTAGCGCATTCGCCTGAGATAGACGTAATAAGCACCCTCGCCGCCATGACTGATATGCGCGGGGTTGATCTGCATCACCGCCTGCGCCAACGGCGGTATGGACAGCCAATGCGGCACTTGATTGCGTAATACGCCACGCGGCGTCGGGATTGGGCCGGGTTCGTCGCGGTCCTTGCCCTTGCCGGTTACCACCAGAACCAGTCGTTTACCTTGTGCCTGCGCGCTCAGGATAAAACGGATCAACGCAGGATGGGCCGTATCAACCCGCATACCGTGAAGATCCAGCTTGCCTTCGGGCTTTAGCTTACCGCGCTTCATCCGGCCAAAAGCCTTGATATCCATCTGAACAGGCGCGGCACGCAGCGCGTCCGTCAACGATGGTTTCAGATCGTTTGGCTTCGAGTTCGGCTGAAGGTTCTGACCAAGCTCAAACACCTCAAACCGGGGTTTTGGTGTTTTTCTGGGCCTGGGTTTCGGCAGGGTGGTCGGATGGACGGTCTGAGGACAGTTCGGATGCAGACGCTCGGCCTGTTTGGTGACCTTGCGCCAAAGCTCGATCTCATCGGTTGTCAGTTTGCGCCGGGTCATCAGAATTCATCCGGCAACAGGGCATAGGCGCGCTGAATAGGCAACAACAGAACCATCCGACCCGGATCTTTCAGCCTGCCCGCAGCCTGTCCGGCTTCTTCACCAGTACCGAAAAAGATGTCCGCCCGTTGCGCGCCTTTGATGGCCGCGCCTGTGTCCTGCGCGATCATTAGCCGTCGCAACGGGTTTTCACCGTCCTTTTCCACCCAGACAGGTGCGCCCAATGGTGTATAGGCGGGGTCCGCCGCAATCGAGCGCATTGTCGTGATCGACCGGTTCATCGCCCCCAAAGGTCCAAATTCAGGGGCAACGCGTGAAACTTCGCGAAAAAACACGTATGACGGGTTGTGAAACAGCAACTCGGCACCGGCCTCGGGGTTCTTGCGCACCCAGGCGCGGATCATCTGGGCGCTGACCTCATGCGCACCCAGAACCCCGCGTCGCACCAACTCGACACCGATCGACCGATAGGGGTGACCATTCGCACCACCATATCCAACCCGCAGCGCACCGCCATCCGACAATCGAATACGCCCCGAGCCCTGAATTTGCAGAAAGAACAGCTCGACAGGGTCGTCGACCCAGGCAATCTCTAGCCCGCGGCCCTGCATCACATCGCCGGTCAGGATGTCACGACGGCTCAGCCATGGTCCTTCCGCACGGGCTTCGGGTGGCATCTTGTAGATCGGGTATTTGAAACGGTCTGTCCGGGTACGCGCGCCGTCAAGCTCGGGTTCAAAATAGCCGGTAAACAGGCCCTCTTTGTCATCCTCGACCAGAACAGGGCGGAAAAATAACTCGAAAAAGGCGCGGGCAGCATCCGGTTCATATGTTCTGGCCACACCACACAAGGCGCGCCAATCCGGGTCATCCAGATCACCGCACGTGTTCAGAAAAACGGAAAGGGCCGCGCCGTGGTCGTCCTCCGCCCAGCCCTGCAGATCGTCAAACGACAGAATGGATCGCGTTGCCTCGGCTCCGGCAGCGCTGGCGGTGGTCATTGCGCCCACCAGTAAAAGCGACCGAAGCGTTGCAATCATGCGTCCGTGGCGACAAGCAGCCAGTTCGGATCGTCCTTGCCCATGACACGGGCAAAGGTCCAGCTGTCCTTCTGGCGCTTCACGGTATTCGGGTTGCCTTCGACGATGTCGCCTCCGCGATCGCGCACGACCGAGGTCAGCTCTCCCACGAACTTCATCGTGATTTCGGCCTGGTTTGAGTCCTTGTCGAATTTCACATCCGTCAGGGTGGTTTCCCGCACGCCGATGAATTCGGCCTCGATGGTCAGGCCCTGATCTTCACGAGCTGCCACGACCGAAACGAAAGTCTCGAACACTTCTTCCGACAGGAAAGGCTGGATTTCATCCAGATTGCCCCTTTCAAACCCCATCACGATCATCTCATACGCACCGCGCGCACCCTGAACGAACTCGCCGACCGAGAAGCCGGGCTCGACACGTTTCATTGCAGCCAGGGTTTGCGCCTGTTCGCTGTCTTCGGCGACATGGTCGGTAATGTCATGATCCGGGCCGCCATCGATCACCTCGAAACCGCGGCGCGATTTACGGGCTTCGGGCTGTTGCTGCACAGGCGGTTTTTCAAAGCCTTCACGCGTGCCCAATACGCTTTTGAGGCGCAGGATCAGGAAAATGGCAATTCCGGCCAGGACCAGGAGCTGGATCATAGGGTTGTCGCTCATTTCATTCTCTTTTCAACGCCGCGACTTTGTATACACGGCCTCATGCCACTATGTAGGTGACAGTGAGTGGCAAGTCCACAGCCCGGCCTAAGGGAAAGGATAACGCAAATGTATCTGTTCTTGGCATTTTTGTTGGTGCCCATAATCGAAATCGCGCTGTTTATTCAGGTTGGTGGTTTGATTGGGTTGTGGCCGACACTTGCCATCGTAGTGCTGACCGCGGTTCTGGGCACGGTTTTGGTGCGGACACAAGGTCGCATGGCGCTTGGACGGCTGCAACGGTCCTTTGCCGAATTGGACGATCCGACCGAACCCCTGGCCCATGGGGCAATGATCCTGTTGTCGGGCGCTTTGTTGCTGACACCGGGTTTTTTCACTGATGCCGTTGGTTTTGCGTTGTTAGTTCCCGGTATCCGCATCGCCGTTTTCCGGTACCTGAAATCCAAGGTTACAGTGACTCAGTTCCAGATGGGGCCGGGCCCCGGATATCAAACCCGGGGGAACCCTTTCGATCAGGGCGATATCATCGATGGGGAATTCACCGAAGTTCGGCCAAAAAAAGACTCGTCGAAGCCTTCGAAATGGGTGGAAGGCCCCCACCAGCATTGAGGTGCCGCGCCCAACTTGCTAAGCAGTGGCGAATTTCATTTTTGGAGTAGATCCATGGCCGAAGAAAACGCTGCAGAAAACACTGCGGCCCAAGCCGCCCCGCAGGTTCAGATGCGTGTTCTGGGGCAGTTCATCCGTGATATGTCCTTTGAAAACGTGATGGCGCAAAAGGGCGTTTCCGGAGACGTACAACCGGAAATCGCCGTTCAGGTGAATCTGGATGCCAAAAAACGCGCGGCGGACCATCAGTTCGAAGTTTCGATCAAGCTGAACCTGACATCCAAAGCCAAAGGCATGGATGACATCTTGTTCCTGTGTGAACTTGACTATTGCGGAATGTTCCACGTGGAAGGTGTGCCGGAAGATCAGCTGCACCCGTTCCTGATGATCGAATGCCCGCGCATGTTGTTCCCGTTCCTGCGCCGCATTGTCAGCGATATCACACGCGATGGCGGCTTCCCGCCGGTCAACCTGGACAATATCGATTTCGTTGCGCTCTATCGCAATGAGTTGATGCGCCGTCAGGCCGAACAGGCCCAAAAAGCAGACGCGTAAGGTTTTGACCCGCGCCTGTCCGGATCAGGCGCGGGTCCACAAGGCGTTCTCGCCCAGTTTTTCCACGAAAGCTTCATGTGCTGCGCGTTCATCCTCGGTGATCCGGGATGGCAATGGTGTGCTGCGCGGTGTAGCTCGCCAATCATCGCTGCCGCCGTCCGCAGAAGATGTGGATGTCGACAGACCAAAATCCGGCTGCCGCCCACCGATCAATTCCAGGTAAACCTCGGCCAGAATTTCCGAGTCGAGCAACGCGCCGTGCAACACACGGTTCGAGTTGTCGATATTGAAGCGACGGCACAGCGCATCCAGTGACGCTGGCGAACCGGGGAACCGTTTACGGGCAATTGCCAGTGTATCCAACGCCTGCTCCATGGGGATAAGCGGGGCACCCATCCATTTCAACTCGGCATTCAGGAACTTCATGTCGAATGAGGCGTTGTGGATCACCAACCGCGCATCGCCAACAAATTCGCGAAATCCATGGCCAACCTTTGCAAAGATCGGCTTGTCTTTCAGAGTCACTTCGCCCTTTTCAGGCGGGCGCGGGGTTTCCAGCAGATCGGGACCTATACCATGCACGCCAAACGCCTCTTCCGGCATCGAGCGTTCGGGGTTGATATAGACGTGGTAGGTTTCACCGGTGGCAACGTGGTTCCACAGCTCAACGGCGCCGATTTCCACGATCCGATCCCCGCTTTCGGGATCAAACCCGGTGGTTTCGGTATCCAGTACAATCTCACGCATGTGCCATCCCCGCCCGTATCTGCCTGACTACATCCTGCACCTGCGCGCGGGCGTGGTCCAGAGTATCGGTCACGATCACAAAATCCGACCGTGCGCATTTTTCATCGTTCGGCATCTGCTTGGCGCGGATTTGCTCGAACTGCGCCTCGGTCATTGTTCCGCGTTCCATCACGCGCCGTTTTTGGTCTTCGGCCGGGATAGAAACACAGGCCACGGCATCCATTGCTGCATCCCCGCCCGTTTCAAACAAAAGTGGAATATCGAACACCAAAATGTCGCTTGTTGCGCTTTCGCGAAATTCTGCGCGGTCAGCAGCGACAAGTGGATGCACAATCGCCTCAATCGTTTTCAACGTGGCCGGGTCATCCGCGATGATCCGTTTCAACGCGTCACGGCTAACCACCCCATCACGTATCGCATCGGGAAAGGCTGCCCGCATTGGTTCAACCGCTGCTCCACCAATGGCATACAGCCGATGCACCGCCGCATCCGCATCCCACAATGCGCACCCTTCTTCAACGAACATCTGCGCTGTGGTGCTTTTCCCCATACCGATTGAGCCTGTCAGGCCAAGCGCAAAACTCATGCCAAAGCCGCCGCGCGCGTATCTGCGTCTACCTCAGGGCGGACACCAAACCAGCGTTCAAATCCGGGAACGGCCTGATGCAGCAACATCCCAAGACCATCGACTGTGGTGCATCCGGCCTCCTCGGCGGTTTGCAGCAGGCGGGTTTTCAACGGGGCATAGACCAGGTCCGTTACCACGGCACCGGGCTGCAACCCGTCCAACGGCACGCGCAGCTCTGGCTGGCCCTGCATCCCCAATGAAGTTGTGTTGACCACAAGTTCAGCATTTTCAATGACATTCCCCGCCTGAACCCAATCGATAACTCGAATGCGTTGGCCGAATTCTTCCTTCAGATGATCCGCGCGGGCGCGTGTCCGGTTGGTCAACAGGATTTCCGGCACTCCGGCATCAGACAAAGCCTGCAATACGGCACGGGCAGCGCCCCCGGCACCAAACACAACCGCCGGGCCATCTTTCGCATTCCAGTCAGGTGCGCCACTGCGCAGGTTTTCCATAAACCCGTACCCGTCGGTGTTATCTGCGTGGATCGAACCATCAGTTCGGAACACCAGCGTATTTGCAGCACCAATCACAGTCGCGCGGTCAGAAACATGATCTGCGATCTTCAACGCGGCTTCTTTATGCGGAACCGTTACGTTGGCCCCGACAAAGCCTGCTTTGGGCAGGGTTCGCAGCACAGTCTCCAGATCAGCAGAGGCGACGTCCATCGGGATATAATGCCCGGCAAGCCCATAGGTCTTTAACCAATGGCCGTGCAGCTTGGGTGAGCGCGAATGCCCGATGGGATGCCCGATCACTCCGGCCAAAGGAACCAGATTGTCCGTCATTGCTCGATCATCCCTTTGACAGCCAGAAAGTTGAGAAGCTCTAACAGGGGCATACCCAAAACGTTAAAATAGTCGCCGTCAATGGTGGCGAACAGGCGAACGCCTTCTTCTTCCAGCTTGTAGGCTCCGACGGCATGGCGAATGCTGTCCCAGTTCCGCACAACATAGTCTTTCAGATATGCATCAGAACTGGCCCGCATCCGCAAACGCACCTGCCCTACATGCCGCCAGATCGGTTCACCATCCTGATAGATCACAGCTGCTGACAAAAGCATGTGCCGCTTGCCGCGCATATCTTTCAGTTGGGCCAACGCCTGTTCCGGGGTTTCGGGCTTTGACAGCAGCTGCCCTTCGAAATCCAGCACCTGATCGCAACCGATCACCATGGCGCCGGGGTTTTTGTCACTGACCTTACGCGCTTTGATCTCAGCCAGCGTATCCGCAATATCGCGTGGTGCGGCATCCTCTGCCAGCAACGCCCGTTTGACCGTCTCTTCATCCACGCGCGCCGTTTGAACCGCAAACGGCACACCTGCGTTCCTTAGCAGTTGCGCGCGAATAACAGATCCCGAAGCCAGAAGAATGGGGACAGACATGTGGAAAACCCCGTGTGCAAATCGATGAGAGTTCTGGGGTGTTTTGTATGGTTTTCCGGTTGACACGCAACCCCGGGAATTTTGCGGCAAAGATCCCCGAGTCGCTCAAATCTGATCCTGTTGGGACAAGGATAACTCTAACTCGTGGGATAACAGATGTATCCAGCGATACCCATCGGGTTATCCACAGACCAGATTTGCCTGATCCAACTTAAATAATTGATTTATATATATAATTTGTACTATCAACAGAATCTCTGGGAACCTCAGGTATTTTGTCCCCCTGGGGAAAACGCTAGGGTAAAAATAATAATCCACGGATATTTAGCACACTACAAAACCATCATCCTTTTTCTTTTCTTATTTTTTTATTAGGGAGAGTTCCGAACAACGTTCGGAGCCGGCATGACAGACCTTCTTTTCACGATTTACCCGTGGGTGAAGTCATTACATATCATGGCCGTGATCTCATGGATGGCGGGCTTGTTCTATCTGCCCAGACTGTTTGTTTATCACGTCGAAAAAGCGCAGGCCGTAGAGGGCGCGCAAGACATCTTCTTTGAAATGGAAGACAAGCTGCTGCGGGTGATCATGCGCCCCGCGATGGTTGTGACCTGGTTATGCGGGCTGATCATGGTGTTCACACCGGGGATCGTCGGATGGGATTTCGCATGGCCCTGGGTTAAAGGCGCGGGCGTGATCGCGATGACCTGGTTCCACCATTGGCTTATGGCCCGAAGAATGGATTTTCTGGCAGGCCAGAATAAGCTCACTGGGCGGCAATATCGCATGATGAACGAGGTTCCGACCATTCTGATGGTTACCATCGTTCTGGCGGTCATTCTGAAGTTCTGAACGCCTGTTTGACTCCGAACGACGCTGCGCTTATGTAGATCACAACACGCCCGTCCGGGCGGCGTATTTTCCGTACTGAAATTCCACTTCAAGCCGCGTTTTCAGCGGTGAAGGTATGTATCATGTCCAATGAATCCCTGAATTTGGCCGACCTGAAAGCCAAAAGCCCCAAAGACCTTCTGGCAATGGCCGAAGAGCTGGAGATCGAAAACGCCTCGACCATGCGCAAAGGCGAGATGATGTTCCAGATTCTGCGCGAACGTGCCGATGATGGCTGGACCGTCGGCGGTGATGGCGTACTGGAAGTGCTACAGGATGGGTTCGGCTTTCTGCGCTCGCCCGAGGCAAACTATCTGCCGGGTCCTGACGATATCTATGTCTCGCCCGATATGATCCGTCTGCACTCACTGCGGACCGGGGACACGGTCGAGGGCGAGATCAAGGCGCCGGACGAGAATGAGCGTTATTTCGCGCTGACCAATGTCACCATGATCAACTTTGAAGATCCCGAGAAGGCCAAGCACAAGATCCTGTTCGACAACCTGACGCCTCTGTACCCGGATGAGCGTCTGAAGATGGAAATCGAAGATCCCACCATCAAGGATAAGTCCGCGCGCGTGATCGATCTGGTTGCGCCGATCGGTAAAGGTCAGCGTTCGCTGATCGTGGCACCGCCGCGGACTGGTAAAACCGTGATCCTGCAGAACATCGCGCATTCGATCGAACAGAACCATCCGGAGTGTTACCTGATCGTCCTGCTGATCGACGAACGCCCGGAAGAAGTGACCGACATGCAGCGCTCGGTTAAGGGTGAGGTTGTGTCGTCAACCTTCGATGAGCCCGCAACGCGTCACGTGGCCGTGTCGGAGATGGTCATTGAAAAGGCCAAGCGCCTGGTCGAACATAAACGAGATGTTGTTATTCTACTCGACTCAATCACAAGACTTGGTAGGGCTTTTAACACCGTTGTACCATCCTCGGGCAAGGTTCTGACCGGTGGTGTGGACGCAAACGCGCTGCAGCGGCCCAAGCGTTTCTTCGGCGCGGCCCGGAACATCGAAGAGGGCGGATCGCTGACCATCATCGCCACGGCGCTGATCGATACCGGCAGCCGGATGGACGAGGTGATCTTTGAAGAATTCAAAGGTACTGGTAACTCGGAAATCGTTTTGGACCGCAAGATTGCAGACAAACGCGTGTTCCCGGCGATCGACATCCTGAAATCCGGTACACGGAAAGAGGACCTGCTGGTCGACAAGGGCGATCTGGCCAAAACCTTCGTTCTGCGCCGTATCCTCAATCCTATGGGCACCACCGACGCAATCGAGTTCCTGTTGTCGAAGTTGAAACAGACGAAGACAAACGGCGAGTTCTTCGATTCAATGAACACCTGACACAGGTCTTAAGCGACGCGAGGCCTACGAATGGATACGATATTCGCCTTGGCCAGCGCGCAAGGCAAAGCAGGGGTGGCGGTCATCCGCCTCTCTGGCCCCGAAGCGCATGCCGCAGCCGCATGTCTGAGCGGCGCGGAACTGCCCAAGCGGGGAATAGTCTTGCGCACCCTGCGGGATCAGGACGGATCACGTCTGGATGATGGTCTGGTTCTGACCTTTCAGGCACCGGCAAGTTTCACCGGGGAAGACGTGGCAGAACTTCAGATCCATGGCAGCACGGCCTCGGTTAATGCGGTTCTGCGCTGTTTGTCGAACACCGATGGGCTGCGGCTGGCGGACCCGGGTGAATTCACACGCCGGGCCCTTGAAAATGGCAAGATGGATCTGACACAGGTCGAAGGCCTGGCAGACCTGATTGATGCGGAAACCGAGGCACAGCGTAAGCAGGCCCAGACCATTCTTGCCGGTGAGCTTGGCACGCTGGCCGAGCGCTGGCGGCGCGATCTGATCCGCGCGGCATCGTTGCTGGAAGCCGTCATCGATTTCGCTGATGAAGACGTCCCCACCGACGTCACGCAGGAAGTCCGCGATTTGACAAGCGGCGTTCTGGCAGATCTTCGTCGAGAAGCAGATGGGGTGAAGATTGCCGAGCGTATTCGTACCGGATTTGAAGTGGCTATTGTTGGTCTTCCCAATGCAGGAAAATCAACCCTGTTGAACGCGCTTGCAGGACGTGAAGCCGCAATTACCTCGGAATTCGCAGGCACAACCCGGGATGTGATTGAGGTTCGTATGGATCTGGCTGGCTTGCCGGTGACATTGCTGGATACGGCCGGGTTGCGGGAAACCGAAGATCACGTCGAGAATCTTGGGATCGAGCTGGCTCGAAAACGGGCAGAAGCGGCAGACTTGCGTGTTTTTCTGACCGAAGTCCCGGAAGAGCTGGATGTAGCTGTGCAGGATGGCGATATCCATGTTCTGCCCAAAGCAGACCTGCGGGAAGATAAGAGTGAAGGTGTTTCAGGAAAGACAGGACAGGGGATTAATGCGCTTGTCGACCAGATTTCGTGGGTCTTGAGTGAAAGAACCACAACACATGGTATAGCCACGCGTGAACGCCATCGCGCTGCGATGAACAAGGCATCGGCTTCACTTGTTGCTGCGATCACGGTTCTGGAATCAGGCCCGGACCTGTATGATATCGCTGCGGAGGAGTTAAGAACCGCCATACGGGCGCTTGAATCTCTGGTCGGCAGAATTGATGTCGAGACACTGTTGGATGAAATCTTCTCCAGCTTTTGTTTGGGAAAATAAGGATTGTTTCACGTGAAACATTCAAACTTTGATGTCATCGTGGTTGGGGCCGGCCATGCCGGTACGGAAGCCGCGCACGCCGCTGCCAGGATGGGTGCGAAAACCGCTTTGGTGACATTATCTGCGACCGATATCGGCGTCATGTCCTGCAACCCGGCTATCGGTGGGTTGGGGAAGGGACATCTGGTTCGAGAGATTGACGCGCTGGACGGTGTAATGGGTCGCGTCGCTGACCAGGCTGGTATTCAGTTTCGACTGTTGAACCGGCGAAAAGGTCCGGCTGTTCAGGGTCCCAGAACGCAGGCTGACCGCGCCCTGTATCGTGCGGCAATGCAAAACGAAATCAGCAACCAAGAAAACCTGTCCGTTATCGTTGGGGAGGTTGTAGACTTCCTGATGGACGGACACCGTGTCGCCGGTGTCCTGCTTGGAGATGGGTCGGAAGTGCATGCCAAAGCCGTTGTTCTGACTTCCGGAACCTTCCTGCGCGGCGTCATCCATATCGGCGACGTGTCACGGGCTGGTGGGCGGATGGGAGATCGCCCGTCGATAAAACTGGCCGAGAGGTTGGATAGCTATAACCTTCCGCTGGGACGCTTGAAAACCGGCACACCGCCGCGTCTGGATGGGCGCACTATCGACTGGTCAGGTTTGGAAAGACAGGACGGGGATGAGGACCCGACCTTGTTTTCTTTCCTGTCAACATCGGTAGTCGCGCCTCAGATTTCCTGCGGTATTACACATACCAATGCCAAGACGCATGAGATCATCGAAGCAAACCTCTCAAAATCGGCGATGTATGGGGGCCAAATCGATGGCATAGGTCCAAGATATTGCCCTTCGATCGAAGATAAGATTGTTCGCTTTGCAGATAAGGACTCGCATCAGGTTTTTCTTGAGCCCGAAGGCGTCAATGATCACACGATTTATCCCAACGGTATTTCAACGTCACTGCCTCAGGACGTGCAATTGGAATACGTTCGGTCGATCAAAGGGCTTGAAAAGGCGGACATTCTTCAACCGGGCTATGCGATCGAATATGATTATGTGGACCCACGTGTCTTAACCGCGTCCTTGTCGCTACCCGACGTTCCGGGACTATATCTGGCAGGGCAGATCAACGGAACCACAGGATATGAGGAAGCTGCGGCACAAGGGATGGTTGCTGGCCTTAACGCGGCGCTGGACGTACAGGGCCGCGAACCGGTCATTTTCACCAGATCAGACAGCTATATCGGCGTGATGATAGACGACCTGACGACACGTGGTGTGGCAGAGCCTTATCGAATGTTCACCTCCAGGGCCGAGTTCCGACTGTCTCTGCGTGCAGATAATGCAGATCAACGGTTGACGCCGATTGGGTTGGAACTTGGCTGTGTCGGAGAGAGGCGTCGGGCGCATTTTGAGAAGAAAATGAGCCAGCTTGATGCAGCGAAATCCAAGCTGACCGCTCGCACATACACACCCAAAGAAGTTCTTTCAGCCGGGATCAACGTCAACCAGGATGGAAACCGCCGAGATGGAATGGCAATTCTGGCATTTCCGGATACATCTTTCGAGGACTTGTTTCCATTGATACCAGATCTACAAGATGTAGACGTGGCGATCCGGCTTCAAATCGAACGTGACGCACTTTATGCGAACTATATCGACCGGCAAAAGCGCGATGTTGAGGCTATGAAGCGGGATGAATCCTATGTTATCCCGCGTGAATTTGACTATTTTGGCTTGGACGGGCTGTCTTCTGAGATGAAGCAGAAACTGTCACAGGCCAAACCGTCGAACATAGCGCAAGCAAGCCGAGTCGAAGGCGTTACACCGGCTGCGCTCACCCTTGTCCTGGCGAAATTGCGCCGCGATCAACGAGCGCGTCAGGCGTGATGGCCGATTTTTCCAAGTTTGATGGCTTGAATGTTTCACGTGAAACATTCGAACGTCTGAAAATCTATGTTGATCTGGTGAACCGCTGGAATCCCAGGATAAATCTTGTTTCACGCAATAGTCTGGAATTCATGTGGGATCGGCATATTCTGGATTCTGTCCAAGTTTTTCGATGCGCTGAAACGTTTGACACTTGGGTGGACCTTGGCAGCGGTGGCGGATTCCCCGGAATGGTGTGCGCCATTATTGCTGCCGAGGAAGCTCCGGCCGCCAGTTTCTCCCTAGTGGAAAGCGACCAGAGAAAATCAGCTTTTCTGCGTAACGTCGCCCGTGAATGTGGCGTGTCGTGTAAAGTGATTTCCAAGCGGATCGAGGTGGTTGAACCCCTGGGCGCAAACATCGTTTCGGCGCGCGCGCTGGCGGATCTGCGTACATTGTTATCATTCTGTGACAGGCATTTAGGTGAAAACGGGACCGCGCTGTTGCCCAAAGGTGCAAACTGGAAAAAAGAGCTGGATGAGGCGCGTGAGGAATGGAATTTCGATGCTGAGGCTATTACAAGTTTAACTGAACCTCAGGCCGTTATCCTTAAGATCAAAGGAGTATCACGTGGTTGATCTGTCTCGACCGTCCGGACCCCGGATAATTGCGGTTGCCAATCAGAAGGGCGGAGTAGGGAAAACAACCACAGCAATCAACCTAGCGGCAGGGTTGGCCGAAGCTGGCTGCAGGGTATTGGTGGTTGACCTCGATCCACAAGGGAATGCATCAACCGGTTTAGGGGTCGAAGATCGGGATTGGACCACTTATGATCTCATCCTGGATGACGCGCCCTTGGAGGCAGTGGTTCAGGAGACGGAGATCGAAAACCTTCTGGTTGTCCCTGCAACGGTTGACTTGAGCTCGGCAGATATCGAGCTGATTTCCAACGAAAAACGCAGCTATCTGCTGCACGATGCGCTGCGTCAGACGGCAGTGGACGCGTTTGAGCTGGATTTCATCCTGATAGATTGCCCGCCGTCACTGAACCTCTTGACCGTAAATGCGATGGTTGCCGCCCATTCTGTCCTTGTGCCGCTGCAAAGTGAGTTCTTTGCGTTGGAGGGTCTTTCGCAATTGATGTTGACGATCCGGGAGGTCCGGCAAACCGCAAATCCAGACCTGAGAATCGAAGGTGTTGTGTTAACCATGTATGACAACCGCAACAACTTGTCCCGCCAGGTCGAAAAGGATGCGCGTGACAATCTGGGTGAGATGGTTTTTAAAACAAAGATACCCAGGAATGTGCGGGTCAGCGAGGCGCCATCCTATGCGCTGCCGGTATTGCAGTATGACTCGGGATCACTTGGTGCGATGGCGTATCGGCATCTGGCCCGTGAGATCATGCACAAGAACAACAAGACCGCAGCATGAGCGGTGGTGAGGAGGCCGACATGAGCACTAGGAAAGCGAAATCCAGAGGGTTGGGCCGCGGATTATCCGCACTCATGGCGGACGTTAATCCAGAGGCGGGCAACCGAGTACCATCTGACGTGCGCAGACCTGATCTGAAAGTTCCGATTGAAAAGCTGAAGGCAAACCCAAATCAGCCGCGACGCACATTTCAGCCCGAACAATTGGATGAGCTTGCTGCGTCGGTTCGGGAAAAAGGTATCATCCAACCCTTGATCGTACGTCCAACAGGGGTCGGAGAATACGAAATCGTCGCTGGTGAACGCCGGTGGCGGGCTGCTCAGATGGCGCAGCTGCACGAGATCCCTGTGATTGTGCGCGAATTCGATGATACCGAGGTACTGGAAGTTGCGATCATCGAAAACATCCAGCGCGCTGATCTGAACGCAGTGGAAGAGGCCGCCGGATACAGGCAGTTGATGGATCGCTTTGGCCACACGCAGGAAAAGCTTGCCGAGGCTTTGGGGAAAAGTCGCAGCCATATTGCGAACCTGTTGCGGCTTTTGTCTCTGCCAATTGACGTGCAAACTCTTGTAATTGAAGGGAAATTATCGGCTGGTCATGCGCGGGCGCTGATTACGGCGGAAAATCCCTCGGAATTGGCAAACCTGATCGTCAAGGATGGTCTGTCTGTGCGCGCTACCGAGGCGCTGGTCAAGAAACAGCAGCAGGGCGACACTGCACGACCTGCTCCCAGATCCAGGAATCTGGATGCCGGAAAAGATGCTGACACACGCGCGCTGGAAAAAGATCTGTCTGCGATTCTGGCAATGAAAGTCTCAATCAACCACAAGGCGGGAACGGAATCCGGTCAGGTTGTTCTGACATATGAAAACCTGGATCAGCTTGACGATCTTTGTGCAAAGCTCAGCCGTTAGGGCGCGTCCAGATAAATATCAGGACGCCACCCAGAACAATGATCTGAATGATCAGCACGAAGGGCGGAACGGATAGTAGCAAAGACACCCCGAAAACGGCGGCGACCGATAAGGTTGCTGCCTTTTTTGCGGCCGGGCGTATTGCGCCCGAACTCTGCCAATCCAGTATCATTGACCCGAAAATCCGGTGCGACAGTAGCCAGTTGTGCAACCGTGAAGAGGATCGCGCAAAGAAAAACGCTGCCAGCAACAAAAACGGAACCGTTGGAAGAAGAGGCAGAACAACCCCAATCGCGGCCATCGCAACGCAAAGCAATCCCAGCCCCGCCCAAAGATACTGCATATTCAGCCCATCAATTCCCGGATTACAGCATTCAGCACGGCGCGCCCCGCTGGTGTTGCTCTGAGTCTGTTGTTTTCACGCTCAATCATATTAATGCCGACCAGATGGTCCACGGTTTCGTCAGAAAGTGGATGGCCTGACAGGGCTTCCCACCTATCTATATCTAGTCCTTCTGATATCCTCATGCCCATCATAAGGTATTCTTTCGCCTGATCTTCAGGCGAAAGGACATAGCGTTTCTTTTTTCCGTCACCCTTTGCAGCAGCGTCAAGCCAACGCTGCGGGTTCAGATGGGTTTCGGTCGCGTTTCTTTCACCACCCACCGTTATTCGCCCATGAGCACCGGGACCAATGCCGACATAATCCCCGTAACGCCAATAGACCAGATTGTGCTGCGACTCTGCGCCGGGGCGGGCATGGTTGGACACCTCATAGGCGGGCAGGCCGTGTTTCTCGCAAATCTCTTGTGTTGCAAGGTACATGTCGGCCGCACTGTCATCTTCGGGCAAGCCGCGCAGCTTTCCGACAGCATAACGATCGCCAAAAGCCGTGCCTTCTTCGATTGTCAGCTGATACAGCGACAGGTGATCCACGGCCATGGACAGCGCTTCGTTCAACTCGGCCCGCCAGGCGTCCAACGTTTGGTGTTGCCTGGCATAGATCAGGTCAAAGCTCACCCGTTCAAAACAATCACGGGCGATGTCAAAAGCAGCGCGGGCCTCAGCCAAAGTGTGAATTCGCCCCAAGCGGCGCAGGTCTTCGTCGTTGAGCGCCTGCACGCCCATCGATATCCGGTTGACGCCTGCATCACGATAGGCCGCGAACCGCCCGGCCTCGACTGATCCGGGATTTGCCTCCAGCGTGATTTCCATGGTGTTGGAGGGGTGCCAGAGCGCACGGGCCTCACTGGTCACTGCGGCAACGGTTTCCGGGTCCATCAGAGACGGGGTTCCACCGCCGAAAAAAATCGTGTTCAGCACCCGATCCGGGGTTTCGGCGGCCGAGCGCCGCAATTCGCTCAGATAGGCGTCAAGCCATTGTTTTTGATCAATGTTTCTGGAAACATGGCTGTTGAAGTCGCAATAGGGGCACTTGGCCTCGCAAAAAGGCCAATGCACGTAAAGGCCAAAGCCCCCGTTGCGCCAATCATCCGCCAAAGCAGCCTTTCACGAACTTCTCAACCGCGCGTCCGCGATGGCTGATCTTGTTCTTTTCCCAGCGATCCATCTCGGCAAAGGTAATGTCGTATCCTTCGGGAACAAACATCGGATCATAGCCGAATCCACCTTCGCCGCGGATGGGCCAGACAAGATGACCGGGGGCAACACCTTCAAACACTTCATCGTGCCCATCAGGCCAGGCCAGCACCAGTGTGCTGCGGAACTGCGCGGTGCGGGGGTGGGGGGCGCTCTTTGCCTCAAGCTCATTATGGGCGCGGGTCATCGCCATCAGGAAGTCGCGACCGTTGCCGGTTTCGGCCCAATCAGCGGTATAAACACCCGGCGCGCCGTCCAGCGCGTCGATGGTGATTCCAGAATCGTCTGACAGGGCAGGCAGCCCGGTGGCCTTTGCGGCGGCGTGGGCCTTGATCCGGGCGTTGCCGACAAAGGTGTCCTCGGTCTCTTCCGGTTCAGGCAGGTCCATGTCCGCCGCACCCACAACCGTCACGCCAAAAGGTTCGAGAAGATGCGCCATCTCCTCAAGCTTGCCTTTGTTGTGGGTCGCGACCAGAAGCCTGTCGCTGTCAAACTTACGGGTCATGCGGTGGCGGCTTTCTGGGCTGCGGCCAGCTCGGCAACGCCTTTTTCCGCCAGATCCACCAGCTGATCCATCTGGGTGCGGCTGAATACAGAACCTTCGGCGCTCATCTGGACCTCGATCAGTTTGCCTGACCCGGTCATGATAAAGTTGCCGTCGACACCGGCCTCGCTGTCTTCGGGATAGTCGAGATCCAGAACAGGCTGGCCCGCATAGATACCGCAGGACACGGCGGCGACCGGATCAACCAGCGGATCTGAAATCACGTCACCTGCCTTCATCAGTTTGTTGACGGCCAATCGCAGAGCAACCCAGCCGCCGGTGATCGAGGCACAGCGGGTGCCGCCATCGGCCTGGATCACATCGCAATCAACCGTGATCTGACGTTCGCCAAGTGCAACCCGGTCGACGCCGGCCCGCAGGGCGCGACCGATCAGGCGCTGAATTTCCACCGTACGGCCACCTTGCTTGCCCGAGGCCGCTTCACGCCGCATCCGGGTGTTGGTGGCGCGGGGCAGCATACCGTATTCGGCGGTGACCCAGCCAAGCCCCGAACCCTTGATGAAAGGGGGTACCCGATCTTCGATCGTGGCGGTGCACAGCACATGGGTATCGCCCATCTTGATCAGGCAGGAACCTTCGGCATGTTTGGTGAACCCAGTTTCGATTGAAACGGCGCGCATTTCACTTAAGTCTCTTCCAGAGGGTCGCATGGGAAATCCTTTGTTTGCTGGGTTCGGGATACCGCCCCGCAGCATTACGATGCAACCCCGATTGACCTTTCATTTGCCTGCTATTTAATGACGAACCAGCAGGGGAAAACGCATGAGTGAAGCGAGCAAAATTCTGGACGAGATGAACGACCGGTCGCGCGAGGTGTTCCGGCTGATCGTTGAAAGTTATCTGGAAAGCGGAGAGCCGGTCGGAAGCCGAACCCTGACGCGCAGCCTGTCGGAAAAGGTCAGTGCCGCAACCGTGCGCAATGTGATGCAGGACCTGGAGTTTCTGGGTCTTCTGGACAGCCCGCATATCAGCGCGGGTCGGGTACCGACGCAGCAAGGACTGCGTATGTTCGTGGACGGTTTACTTGAGGTTGGCGATCTGGGCGTCGACGACAAGCAAAAACTGGAAGAAACATTAGGCTCTAACGCGGGCGATGTTGGCGGAATGCTGGATCGGGTCGGGTCAGCTTTGTCACACCTGACGCAAGGTGCGTCGCTGGTCCTGACACCAAAGCATGAAGCAGAAATCAAGCATATCGAGTTTGTTTCCTTGGGGCATGACAAGGCTTTGGTGGTTCTGGTCTTTTCGGACGGCCATGTCGAAAATCGTCTGTTCACACCACCACCCGGCCAGACGCCCAGTTCGATGCGCGAGGCCGCGAATTTTCTGAATGCTCTGATCGAGGGGCGCACGCTTAGCGAAGTACGCCGTCAGATGCAGAAACAGATTCAAGCGCGCAAGCAGGAAATCGATGTATTGGCGCGCGAGCTGGTCGAAAGCGGGCTGGCCGCTTGGGACGGAGACGGAGCCGACTCGGCCCGTCTGATCGTGCGGGGACGGGCGAATCTGTTGAACGAACCCGGCCAGGCCGGAGAGCTGGAGCGTATTCGCAGCCTGTTTGATGATCTGGAACGCAAGCGCGACATCGCGGATTTCCTTGAATTGACGGAAAGCGGCGAGGGTGTGCGCATTTTTATTGGGTCTGAGAACAAACTTTTCTCACTTTCGGGTTCCTCTTTGGTGGTGTCTCCATATATGAACGCTGATCGAAAGATAATCGGTGCGGTCGGGGTCATCGGGCCCACGCGTCTGAATTATGGACGGATCGTGCCGATCGTGGATTATACGGCGCAACTGGTCGGCAAGCTGATATCCGACCGGAGCTAGAGGGTAAGAGATGGCAGAGCCCAAGAACGAAGATTTTCTGGACGATATCATGGCGGCAGAAGCGGAAGAGCTGGCCGAGGAGTTTGCTGAGATCAGTGACGAGGCGCTCGAGCTGGACGAGCTGCGCGCCGAGCGGGATGAGTATAAAGACAAATTCATGCGCGCGCTTGCCGATGCCGAGAACGCACGCAAACGTGGCGACAAGGCGCGCCGCGATGCCGAGCAGTATGGCGGTTCCAAGCTGGCCCGTGATATGCTGCCCGTTTACGACAACATGAAGCGCGCACTTGAGGCCGCGACTGACGAGCAGAAAGAGGTCGCCGCCGGGCTGCTGGAGGGCGTCGAACTGACCATGCGTGCCCTGAAGGATGTGTTCCAGAAACACGGGATCGAAGTGATTACGCCCCAGGTTGGCGACCGGTTTGATCCGAATGTGCACGAAGCAATGTTCGAGGCCCCGGTGCCGGGCACGCGGGCAGGGGACATCATTCAGGTGTCTGCCGAGGGTTTCATGCTGCACGACCGCCTGTTGCGTCCGGCTCAAGTCGGGGTCTCTTCAACGCCAGCAAGCTGATTGGCTTTTCAAAGCCAAGCCTTCGGCGAGAGTATTTTTTGAAAAGATGAAGGGCGGTCAGGATCTGGCCGCCTCTTTCAGTTTGTAGATCAGATCCAGCGCTTCGCGCGGGGTCAGTTCGTCGGGCAGGACACCCTCCAATATCTTGGTCACTGGCGAAGTTTTCGGTGCGGGCGGGGGTGGCGGCGCGGCTGCTGAGAACAGCGGCAGGTCATCAATCAGCGCTTTTTGTTTGCCGCCTTCGCGTTCGGTTTTTTCAAGCTGGTCCAGAACCATCCGGGCACGTTCGACAACAGAAGCGGGTAAACCGGCTAGTTGCGCAACCTGCACCCCATAAGACCGGTCAGCCGCGCCCTTGTGAACCTCGTGCAGGAAGATGACTTCGCCATCCCACTCTTTGACCGCTACGGTGGCGTTATCGACACCTTCGAGTTTACCGGCCAAAGCCGTAAGCTCATGATAATGCGTGGCAAACAATGCGCGACATTTGTTGGCCGCGTGCAGGTGTTCCAATGTGGCCCAGGCAATCGAGAGGCCATCATAGGTGGCGGTACCACGGCCGATTTCGTCCAGGATCACCAATGCACGGTCATCGGCCTGATTCAGGATGGCGGCGGTTTCCACCATTTCGACCATGAACGTCGACCTCCCCCGCGCCAGATCGTCCGAGGCTCCGACGCGGCTGAACAGCTGACTGATGACGCCGATATGCGCCTCTTCGGCCGGGACATAGCTGCCCATTTGGGCAAGCAGTGCGATCAGGGCGTTCTGGCGCAGAAAGGTTGATTTACCGGCCATGTTCGGACCCGTCAGTAACCATATAGCCGCACCGTCTTGGACACTCAGATCGCAATCATTGGAAATGAATGCACCGCCACTTTGCTGCCGGAGGGCGTGTTCCACAACCGGATGGCGACCACCCTGCACATTGAATGCGCGAGAGCCGTCAACCTTTGGACGGCACCAGTTTTCACCCCGTGCAAGATCAGCCAAGGCGGTCGTCAAGTCCAGTTCGGCAAGCCCGCGAGCGGCCTGATTCAATCGGGCAGCGAGGTCCAGTATTGCGCCAGAAAGCCTTTGATAGAGCCGCTTTTCAATCTCCAGCGCCAGATTTCCGGCGTTCAGGATACGCGTTTCGATCTCGGACAGTTCGACGGTTGTAAACCGCACCTGATTGGCTGTCGTCTGGCGATGGATATAGGTTTCGCTAAAGGGTGTGTTCAGCATCTTTTCGGCATGGGTGGCCGTGGTTTCGATGAAGTAGCCCAGCACGTTGTTGTGCTTGATTTTCAGCGAGGTGATGCCGGTGTGTTCGACGTAATTTCGTTGAAACCCGGCGATGACGGACCGGCCTTCGTCGCGCAGGGTGCGGGCCTCGTCCAGTTCAGCGTCAAAACCTGGCGCGATAAAGCCTCCGTCGCGGGTCAGAAGCGGGGGCTCGGCCACCAACGCCTCGTCCAGCAAGGTCAGCAAGTCATCGAAGCCAACAAGGTTCTGAAGCGCGGTTGCCAGCAACACCGGTAAATCCTGACCGGTGCAGATTTCGGCAATCGTGGCCGCCTGGGTCAGGCCATTGCGAATGGCTGTCAGGTCACGAGGTCCGCCGCGCTCGAGTGACAAACGCGACAGGGCGCGGTCCAGATCCGGGGTTTTGCGCAAGGCTTCGCGCAGATCAGACGCGATCAAGCTGTCACCAGCGGTGAAACTGACTGCGTCAAGCCGGGCATGGATCACATCCAGATTTCGAGAAGGGCTTGAAAGCCGCTGTTCCAGCAATCGCGCGCCGCCGGGGGTAACGGTCCGGTCAACGACAGAAAGAAGCGATCCTGCGCGCCCGCCAGATAGGGAACGGGTCAGCTCAAGGTTTCGACGCGTTGCAGCGTCGATCTGAACGACGCGATCCTCAGTTTCTTTCAGCGGCGTTTGCAGCAGGGGCAGTTTGCCCTTTTGCGTAATCTCCAGATAGTCGATCAGCGCGCCCATCGCGGACACTTCGGCGCGGCCGAAACTGCCGAACGCGTCCAAGGCACCCACGTGAAACAGCCCGCAGATGCGCTTTTCCGCCGCCGTGCTGTCGAAACTGGCGCGCCCGACCGGCGTCAGTGAAATCCCCAGATCAAGCAGCGTTTCGTTCAGCTTTTCCTGCGTTCCATCGGCCACGATCAGTTCGGAGGGCGCAAGCCGGGCAAGCTCGGGGCTGAGCCGGACCGAGGTCAGTGGCATCACGTGAAACGCGCCCGTCGAAATATCGGCCCAGGCAAGCGCGGCGTCGTCCCGGACCTCGGCATAGGCAGCCAGAAAGTTGTGTCGGCGCGCCTCAAGCAACGCATCCTCGGTCAGTGTTCCGGGCGTGACGAGTCGCACGACATCACGTTTTACGACCGATTTAGAGCCTCTTTTCTTTGCTTCAGCCGGGCTTTCCAACTGTTCGCAGACCGCAACGCGAAAGCCCTTGCGGATCAGGGTCAAAAGGTACCCTTCGGCCGAATGCACCGGCACGCCACACATCGGGATGTCTTCGTCATTGTGCTTGCCGCGCTTGGTCAGCGCGATATCCAGCGCCTCGGCAGCGTTGACGGCATCCTCGAAAAACATCTCGTAGAAATCACCCATGCGATAAAACAGCAGGGCATTCGGATGGGCCTCTTTGATTTCGAGGTATTGCGCCATCATTGGCGTGACTGTGGACAAAAGCGGCCCCCTTTTGGCGTATTCCGGGCGCGACCTTACAAATCCCGCATCTTCTGTAAAAGCCGAAAACTCATTCTCGTTGAGGCGGGCGTTCTCCTGCGCTATGAGGCGTCAGCCCTGAAGTCATGGAAACGACATTTAAGATGCCCAAAGCGAAGATCACCAAAGAAGAGGCATTGGCCTTTCACCTGGACCCCACCCCCGGCAAGTGGGAGGTGCAGGCCACCGTCCCCATGACAACGCAGCGAGATCTGTCGCTGGCCTACAGCCCGGGTGTGGCCGTTCCCTGCGAGGCTATCGCGGAAAACCCGGAAACGGCCTATGACTATACCAACAAGGGCAACCTGGTGGCCGTAATCTCGAACGGGACGGCGGTGTTGGGCCTTGGTAACCTCGGCGCGCTGGGCTCGAAACCGGTGATGGAAGGCAAATCGGTCCTGTTCAAACGGTTCGCCGACGTGAACTCGATCGATATCGAGCTGGACACCGAAGACCCGGACGAATTCTGCCGTGCAGTGCGTCTGATGGGGCCAACCTTTGGCGGCATCAATCTGGAAGACATCAAGGCGCCCGAGTGTTTCATCATCGAACAGCGACTGAAGGAAGAGATGGACATCCCCGTCTTTCACGATGACCAGCACGGCACGGCCGTGATCTGTGCGGCGGGCCTGCTGAACGCACTGCATATCTCGGGCAAGAAGATCGAGGACGTGAAAATCGTTCTGAATGGCGCAGGTGCCGCGGGGATTGCCTGTATCGAACTGCTCAAGGCAATGGGCGCGCGGCATGAAAACTGCATTGTCTGCGATACCAAGGGCGTGATCTATCAGGGCCGGACAGAGGGCATGAACCAGTGGAAATCGGCCCACGCGATCACAACCGACTTGCGCACATTGGAAGACGCGATGAAGGGGGCGGATGTGTTCCTGGGTGTTTCGGTGAAAGGCGCGGTCACGCAGGATATGGTTGCCAGCATGGCCGACAATCCTGTCATCTTTGCGATGGCCAACCCCGACCCCGAGATTACTCCGGAAGAAGCGCACGAGGTTCGCGTGGATGCGATCGTTGCCACCGGGCGCAGCGATTATCCAAACCAGGTGAATAACGTTCTGGGCTTCCCTTACCTGTTCCGAGGCGCGTTGGACATTCATGCCCGCGCCATCAATGATGAGATGAAGATCGCCTGCGCCCACGCACTTGCCAATCTGGCGCGCGAGGATGTGCCGGATGAGGTCGCCATGGCCTATGGCAAGTCGCTGACTTTTGGGCGGGACTATATCATCCCCACCCCGTTCGACCCGCGTTTGATCCATCGCATCCCGCCGGCTGTTGCCAGGGCAGGGATGGACACCGGTGCCGCGCGCCGTCCGATTATCGATATGGACGCGTATGAGCTGAGTCTGAAATCCCGGATGGACCCGACCGCCAGCATCCTGCGCGGTCTGAACGCCCGAGCGCGTCAGGCGCAAAGCCGCATGATTTTCGCCGAGGGCGACGATCCCCGGGTATTGCGCGCAGCGGTCATGTATCAGCGGTCAGGTTTCGGCAAGGCGCTTGTGGTGGGTCGGCCAGACGATGTTAAGGCCAAACTGGAAGCCACGGGCCTGGGCGACGCTGTACGCGAAATCGAGGTCGTGAATGCCGCCAATACCACGCACCTCGAAACCTATTCGAACTTCCTGTATCAGCGCTTGCAGCGTAAGGGCTTTGACCGCAAAGATATTCATCGTCTGGCCGCACGGGACCGGCATGTGTTTTCGTCGCTGATGCTGGCCCATGGGCATGGTGACGGTCTGGTCACCGGCGCAACCCGCAAGTCTGCGCATGTGCTCGACCGGATCAACCATGTGTTTGATGCCGATGCCGCCAATGGTGCCGCCGGTGTGACAGCTTTGCTGCATAAAGGCCGGATTGTCCTGATTGGCGACACACTGGTGCATGAATGGCCTGACGAAAACGATCTGGCGAATATTGCCGAACGTTCGGCCGCAGTTGCCCGGCATATGGGGTTGGAGCCCCGCGTGGCTTTTGTCAGCTTCTCAACTTTTGGCTATCCGGTGTCAGAACGTGCTGAAAAGATGCACCGGGCCCCGGCTGTGCTGGATCGGCGCGGCGTTGACTTTGAATACGAGGGTGAAATGACGGTGGACGTTGCCCTGAACGTCGAACAGCAAACGGCCTATCCGTTCTCGCGCCTGACCGGTCCGGCGAATATCCTGATCGTTCCGGCCCGGCATTCGGCATCAATCTCGACCAAGCTGATGCAGGAAATGGGTGGAGCCACCGTGATTGGCCCGATCCTGTCAGGCATCGACAAGCCGATCCAGATCTGCTCGACCGTCTCGACCGCGAACGATATTCTGAATATGGCCATTCTGGCCTCTTGCGACATCGGATAAATCATGACGATCTGGAATCTCGGCTCGATCAACGCGGATATGGTCTATGACCTGCCGCATCTGCCTGCGCCGGGGGAAACCCTGGCCGCCCGTAGGCTGGATCGGTTTCTGGGCGGCAAGGGGGCCAACATGTCGGTGGCCGCTGCGCGTGCGGGATCACGCGTCAGCCATATAGGTGCCGTGGGGCCCGATGGGCGCTGGGCCAAGGATCGACTAACAGAATATGGTGTGGATACACGCCATATCTCTGAGGTGGATGTTCCCACGGGCCACGCCATCATTGCGGTGGATGCCGAGGGGGAGAACCTGATTATCCTGTATCCCGGCGCCAATCACGCATTGGAACCCGCCCATCTGGGGCAGGCGCTGGCCTCGGCAAACACCGGTGATCTGCTGATCTTGCAGAATGAAACCAATGCCCAGGTCGAAGCGGCGCAGCTGGGGCGCAAGCTTGGCTTGACCGTCTGTTATGCCGCAGCCCCGTTTCAGGCACAGGCCGTTCAGGGCGTTCTGCCTTTTCTGGATTTTCTGATCCTGAATGAGGTGGAGGCCGAGCAGCTGCGTCAGGAAACCGGTCTGAGCATCGCCGATCTGCCTGTTCGGCATGTCATCGTTACCCTCGGCTCAAAAGGCGCGAGGTACTTGCAGCAGGGCAACGATCCGGTCGAGTTTCCCGCGCATAAGGTGCAGGCGGTGGATACCACAGGGGCAGGCGACACCTTCACCGGCTATGTGCTGGCAGGCATGGATCGCGGAATGCCAATGGAACAGGCCATATTGCAGGCAAACCGCGCCGCAGCCCTGATGGTCATGCGGCACGGAACGGCGGATGTCATTCCCGATCTGAAAGAAGTGCGTGACGCATCCTTTGACTAGGACCCTGCAAATGGCGCTTCCCCGCCCCAAAGCTGCTTGACGCGCGCGTCACGACCACAGGCTTTGCGATACGCTTTGTAGGCGTTGTGCTGACGCTTTGGTCCAAAGCGGGTAAGGACCAGTTTGTTGCCTTTGTAATAATTCTGATGATACGCCTCGGCGGGGTAAAAGGGTCCTGCGCTCAGAACCGGGGTGACAATGGTCCGCCCCAGCGCTTGCTGCGCGTCTGTTTTGGCTTGTTCCGCCAGCGCCTTTTCTCCTGTGTTAGAGACGAATATCGCAGTTCGATAGCTTTCGCCCCGGTCGCAGAACTGGCCACCGGCGTCTGTCGGGTCAACCGACCGGAAAAACATGCTCAGCAACGATGCGCGAGAGACCCGCGCCGGATCGAACGTGATCTGAACCGCCTCGTAATGGCCGGTTTCCCCTTTTGAAACCTGATCATATGTCGGGTCCGCAGATGTGCCGCCGGTGTACCCCGACACCGCCTCGATAACGCCGGGCACGGATTCGAAATCGGATTCCACGCACCAGAAACACCCTCCGGCCACCGTCAGCGTTTCGGTTCCTGCAGCCGGGGCAGGCAGCGCGCGCAACAGGGCAGCCAATGCAATCAGTGTAAACAGAAGGGCTGGTCTGACGGTTTCGAAATAAGCGGTCCGCATCATGTCAGGTCTCCTTTTAAGATGAGATTGACGCGGGTTCGACCGCCTTGCAATTGCCTGTCATGCAATGTCACGCGCTGGTGAGACGAGTTTATCGTCTGCGATCACCTGTATACGGCTCATTTGATGGGTGGGCGAAACCTCCGCTCATTTGCAACAGATCATGCGCGACAGGTATCCCGATGCGGAACTGCGATACACCGCGGGTGGAACCGCCAGTCTGGCTGGACTCGGACCAAAGGCCAGCTTTGCGGCAAATTCAGCCCAGCAGTTGCCCCAGCTTCATCGCAACACCCATATTGCCCGAGATCTTGAGCTTGCCCAAAGCAACGCCGGTCATCGGGTTCAGCTTTCCGGTCAACAGCTTGGTCAGGTTTTCCTGCGAGATGCGGATTGTGCAATCCGTGTCCCGATCCTGCGTTGTTGCCTGATTTTCTGCCAGGACAATCACACCGTCCGCGCCACAATCGAACTTCAGTGAACCGTCAAAGCTTTTGCCGTTCAGCCCTTTTTGAATTCCATCGGCGATGTCCTGAAGCATTCGGGGTCCTTTCACGGTTTCCGAATGCGTAATGCGTCAGGTGCCGAACAGGCAAGGCTGACCCAACTGGAACTTCTGATCACGATGCGCCGAGGAATTGAACCGTCCGGTCACAAGGCTTACCGCCATAGAAGGCGTCCAGAACAGCACGAAACTCGGGCGGAGCATCTGCCACAGACGAAAACAATGTCATCGAAGATCGCAGCTTTTTCGCGTCAATCCCGCCCAGAATGTCGCTGGCATCGCGTCCTGCGTGCAGCAACATCAGCGAGGCCGCCTGCCTAAGCCGGTCGCGCAGTTCCGGGTGGTTCAGATAGCGTGTCGCCTCGTCCAGATCTTCAATGCCGTAGAGCTGTGCCATATGGGATTGGCCTAGCTCGGCCAGTTGCGGAAACACGAACCACATCCAGTGGCTGGTTTTCTGCCCCTGTTCAAGTTCGCGCAGGACATCGGCCCAAACCGTGTCCTGCGCCTCGATGAACATGTCGAGTTCGTCGTCGCTATCGTCTTCGTCGATCACTTGGACAGGCGCTTGTTGCGCGCAGCCAGCAGTTTCAGACGCAGCGCATTCAGTTGGATAAAGCCTGCCGCATCTTTCTGATCGTACGCACCTGCATCCTCTTCGAAGGTCACATGCGCCTCAGAGTACAGCGAATGATCCGACCAGCGACCCACGGTCGAGGCCAGACCTTTGTACAGCTTCACGCGAACGGTGCCGGTGACATGCTCTTGCGACCTGTCGATGGCGGCTTGCAGCATCTCGCGCTCGGGGCTGTACCAGAAACCGTTATAGATGAGTTCCGCATATTGCGGCATCAGCTGGTCTTTCAGATGCATCGCGCCACGGTCCATGGTGATGGATTCAATGCCACGGTGCGCTTCCAGCAGGATGGTGCCGCCGGGTGTCTCGTAGATACCGCGCGACTTCATGCCTACAAAACGGCCTTCGACCAGGTCCAGACGGCCAATACCGTGCTTGCCGCCGTATTCGTTCAGCTTGGTCAGGATCGTAGCCGGGCTCATCGCCTCGCCGTTGATGCTGACCGCGTCGCCTTTTTCAAAGCCGATCTCGATGAACTCAGGCTCGTTCGGGGCGTCCTCGGGGTGGACGGTTCGCTGATAGACATAGTCGGGCGCCATATCGGCAGGGTCTTCCAGAACCTTGCCCTCGGATGAGGTATGCAGCAGGTTCGCATCGACCGAGAACGGCGCCTCACCCCGTTTGTCCTTGGCAATCGGAATCTGGTTCTGCTCGGCGAATTCAAGCAGCTTGGTACGGCTGGTCAAATCCCACTCGCGCCAAGGGGCGATCACCTTGATATCGGGGTTCAGCGCATATGCTGCCAGTTCGAACCGGACCTGGTCATTGCCTTTGCCGGTTGCACCATGGGCGACGGCATCAGCACCGGTTTCGGCAGCGATCTCAATCAGGCGTTTCGAGATCAGCGGCCGCGCGATCGAGGTGCCCAGCAGGTACAGACCTTCATATTGCGCATTGGCACGGAACATCGGGAAGACGAAATCGCGGACGAATTCCTCGCGGATATCCTCGATATAGATGTTCTCGGGCTTGATCCCCAGCAATTCGGCCTTTTGGCGCGCGGGCTCCAGCTCCTCGCCCTGACCCAGATCGGCAGTGAAGGTCACGACCTCACAGCCATACTCGGTCTGCAGCCATTTCAGAATGATCGAGGTATCAAGGCCACCGGAATAGGCCAGAACAACTTTCTTGGGCGCGGACATCTGACTTCCCTTTATGCGTAGAACGATTGGCCCCTAGCGGGTTTTGGACGCGGGGGCAAGTTGGTGCGCGTTGACGAAGGCCGGGAAATGAGGTGAAACGGAGGGAAAGAGAACAAGGATTGGTTGAGAGGGCAGTATTAGGATGCTGGGCTACAAGATTTTTAGGCATGCGGTATTAATGCTTTTGGACAACATATCAGTCGCGTTGAGATTAAGCTTTTTTCCGTTTCTTGTTTTAGGCACCGCATTCTATTTTTTGACTATTTTTCAGACGGAAAGTTTGCCGGAGACCGATAAACTCTCTCCGATGTTGGGCGTGTCTCTAGCTGGCTTTGTACTCGCAGTCCTCTATTTGATCGTACTGGTTTGGGTGGCCGTAGGCTGGCATCGTTACGTACTTCAGAACGTTGAACCACATCTCGCGTGGCCAGTATGGGACGGAGACCGTATGTGGGCCTATGGCGGCGCATTTCTTCGGATTATCCCATTGAGCATTCTACTGAGTCTTGTCGCTGTTTTTATTTTTCTGGTACCTGCAGCCGTTTTTTATGATGGCGGGGTGTCAACTGATGACGGCACCTTTCTTGGTTTTTTGCTTGGTGTCGTCATTTCGTACATTTCGTTTAGGCTTTCGCTCGTGTTACCGGCTGCGGCAGTTGGGGAATTTATGAAAGTTCCAGATTCGTGGCGCAAAACCAAAGAGTTCTCTAAGCCGATTTTTGTTGCCGCACTTTGTGTTGGAGTTCTTACAGCAATACCGAATTTGTTGCTACATACACCTCTGGCCCCAATCATAGGCAGCTTTGTCTATTTCCTAGTTGCGCAATGGTTTCTGCTCATGCTGGGCGTCAGCATCATGACGGCCCTTTACGGTTTTGTCGTCGAGAAGCGCGAACTACGCTGACGCCCGTACACATATGTATTCCTTGCCCTTATCACGCTGATGGGGCAGGGAGGCGGGCATGACCGACTTCATGACCCGCGCCCGCGCCGCCGAAGAGGCGATGCGCTCTGTCTTCCCGGCAACGCCGTTGCAGCGCAATGCCCACCTGTCCGAACGTTATGGGGCGGATATCTGGCTCAAGCGCGAAGACCTGAGCCCGGTGCGCTCCTACAAGATTCGCGGTGCCTTTAACGCCATGCGCAAGCAGCAGGGGCAGGACCTGTTCGTCTGTGCCAGCGCGGGCAATCACGCGCAGGGCGTGGCCTTCATGTGCAAGCATCTGGGCGTCCGGGGCGTGATCTTCATGCCGGTTACCACTCCGCAGCAGAAAATCCAGAAAACCCGCATATTTGGCGGGGATAACGTCGAGATTCATCTGATCGGTGACTATTTCGATGACACGCTTGCTGCCGCTCAGGCGTGGTGCGTACAGCAGGGCGGATATTTCCTGTCGCCTTTTGACGATGCCGATGTGATCGAAGGGCAAGCCTCGCTGGCGGTTGAAATCGAAAGGCAGATGGGCGGTGCGCCCGATCACGTTGTGCTTCCCGTGGGCGGAGGCGGCATGTCCGCCGGCGTGGCCACATGGTTCGGGGACCGCACCCATTGCCTGTTCGTCGAACCGGCCGGAGGGGCCTGTCTGCGCGCAGCCCTGGCGGCGGGGCATCCTGTTTCGCTGGATCGAGTGGATACCTTTGTCGATGGCGCGGCGGTCGGGCGGATCGGTGAAAAGCCGTTCGAGTTGTTGAAATCACGTCACCTGTCGGATGTTCTGGTCCTGTCCGAGGATCGTATCTGCACCACCATGATCGAGATGCTGAATGTCGAAGGCATCGTGCTGGAACCTGCGGGGGCGCTGGCGATCGAGGCAGTAGGCGATATCCAAAGCTTTGTGCGCGGAAAGACCGTGGTCTGCCTGACATCCGGCGGCAATTTCGATTTCGAACGCCTGCCCGAGGTCAAGGAACGTGCACAGCGGTATTCCGGTGTGAAAAAGTACTTCATCTTGCGCCTGCCGCAGCGACCCGGTGCCCTGAAGGAGTTCCTGAATATTCTCGGCCCCGAGGATGATATCGCGCGGTTTGAATACATGAAGAAATCGGCGCGCAATTTCGGTTCGGTTCTGATCGGGATCGAAACCCGCAAGCCCGAAAACTTCATGCGCCTGTTTGCCCATCTGGACGATGCCGGGTTCACCTATACCGACATCACCGAGGACGAGACGCTGGCACAGTTCGTGATCTAGCTCAGGTTCTCATTCAGCTCAGCCTCAAACATGGTTTTCGAGCTGTCGAAAGCGGCCAAAAGCGCCGGCAGATCAACCTCGGCCCCTTGCCCTGCTGCGGCCTGCCGTTCCCCATCCTGGCAGAGTTTCGAGAATTGATCGAACCCCAGACTCAACGCGCTGCCTTTCAGGAAATGCAGGTTCTGTTCCAGCTCGGCCCGGTTGGTGTCGCGGCGCAGGCGGGTGATCACGTCCTGCACTTCTTCCAGAAATATCTCCACCACCTCATCGAATTCCTCGGGGCCGACTTCATCCCGCAACTGCCTGACTCTGGCCCAGTGGATCATCCTATACACCAGCTAATGAATGGTCATGGTTCTGAATAGACGCGTCCGGTAAAAAGCAGGTTAACGGGGTCACGCTCCGGCAATCGTCACTCTTCACCGGATGTTAAATCAGTCGGCGATAGGGTCGCCATAAGTGACGAAACTCATCAGAGCAGAGGGTAAATGGTGCCGGGGGCGAGTCTTGAGGAAACCAGAACTGATCTGGATTTCGGCGCGATCCGCACGGTGCTGGTAGTGGATGACAGCCGCCTGCAACGGCGCATTCTGGTGGCCTCGCTCAGGAAATGGGGGTTCGAGGTGATCGAGGCCGATACAGGCCATGCCGCTTTGGCGCTTTGTGCCGATAATCCGCCCGATCTTGTGCTGAGCGACTGGGTCATGCCGGGGATGAGCGGCCTTGAATTCTGCTGTGCCTTTCGGGCCTTGGAAACGGATCAATACAGCTATTTCATCCTTCTGACATCCAAAAGCGAAAAGCAGGAAGTCGCGCGCGGTCTGGATGCCGGGGCCGACGATTTTCTGATCAAGCCGCTTGAGGCGGACGAACTGCGCGCCCGGATTTCAGCTGGTGCGCGCATTCTGGACATGCAGCGCGAGCTCTCCCAGAAAAACCGCCTGATCGAATCCGCGCTCAAGGAACTCAGGCTTGCGCATGACGCGATCGACAAGGACCTGATGCAGGCGCGGAAAATTCAGGAATCGCTGGTTCCCGAACTGACCCGGACATTCGGCAAATCGCGGGTCAGTTTGTTGCTGAAACCTTGTGGTCATATCGGCGGTGATCTGGTGGGGATGTTCTCGCCCGGGGTGAACCGGCTGGGGTTCTACAGCATCGACGTATCCGGGCATGGTATCACCTCGGCCATGATGACGGCGCGATTGGGGGGATATCTGTCCAGCAAGCATTTCGATCAGAACGTCGCGATGGAGCGGAGGTTCGACAAGTTTTACGCACTTCTGCCACCAGAACATGTGGCTGAAACGCTCAATTCCCGGCTGATGGCCGATGAAGGTATCGAAGAGTATTTTACGATGGTCTACGCCATCGTCGACCTGCGCAACGGGCATCTGAAGATGGTACAGGCCGGGCATCCGTATCCCCTGCTGCTGCGGCAGGGTGGCCGCGCTGAGTTTCTTGGTGACGGAGGCTTGCCCATAGGATTGATCGAAGATGCGAGCTTTCAACAAATCGAAACGCAGATGCAGCCCGGCGACAAGCTGCTTTTGTACTCGGACGGGTTTACCGAATGCCAACTGGCTGGTGGCGGTTTGTTGGACGAAGACGGTTTGCGTCAGATGGCCCAACAGAGCATCTCGGAAAGGGGCGGGTCAGAGTTTCTGGACGACTTGTTCTGGCGTTTGACGCAAGTGATGTCACCGAAAGACGGTATCGGAGACGACGTCTCGGCCGTCTTCTTTGAATATAACGGACCTTAAAGCGAGCCGAGGTGTATTTCGGCAAAATGCCGGTCACCGTCATTTCCCAGTAAACCGACGGCGTCGGCGGTTTCCATCCACAACGCTTCGTGAAACGCCTCGGTCGGCGGGCCTATGCGGCGTACGGGGCGGGCGCGATAGATCAGGCAGACCTTCTCGGCCCACAGGTCGTATTCCGGCATATAGGTGAAGCGTCGAAAGGCGCCAATCCGTCGGGGTGCAGCAATAAGCCACCCGGTTTCTTCAAAGACTTCACGATGCAGGGCGGTAACAGGTGATTCGCCCGGATCAATACCCCCGCCGGGCAATTGCAGGTCGGGTCCGGGTTCTGTCTGGCAGGTCAGCAAAAGGTGACTTCTGCGGGGCAAAAGTGCGTAAACACCGACCCGTCGCGTGTATTTCCGCCCCGGCTCTGGGGTTTCACCGAACCGCCTGATCATGTATGGCCCCTTAAAACCTAATCTGTTCGACCTATATGGTGCCGGTATGCCAACCTGTGGCGCGTAAGGAAACCCCATGTCTCTTGGAACGAAAATCGCGTGGGACGATACCGTCCTGCCCTTTCAACTTGATGTATCGGATATGCGTGGCCGTGTGGCTCGTCTGGATGGTGTGCTGGATGGCATCCTGAAGCAGCATGACTACCCCGAACAGGTCGAAGCGCTGGTGGCCGAGATGGCCCTGCTGACCGCATTGATCGGGCAGACGGTTGCGCTGCGCTGGAAGCTGTCGTTGCAGGTGCAGTCCAAGGGGCCGGTGCGCATGATTGCGACCGACTATTACGCACCCAAGACCGAAGGCCAGCCTGCGCAGATCCGGGCCTATGCCAGCTTTGACCGTGAACGTCTAACCAATTCAGCACCCTTCGACCAAGTGGGCGAGGGGTACTTTGCCATCATGATAGATCAGGGCAAAGGCACGCAGCCCTATCAGGGCATCACTCCGCTGACCGGGGCCTCTCTCAGCGCCTGCGCCGAGGCCTATTTTGCGCAGTCCGAACAGCTGCCAACCCGGTTCTCGCTGAGCTTTGGCAAATCGACCGAGCCCGGCGTGAATGAACACTGGCGTGCCGGTGGTATCATGTTGCAGCATATGCCCAAAGCCTCGCCATTCGCCGCCTCGGGGGAAGGCAATGGCGAGATTCTGACCGCCAGCGATCTGGTCGACGGCGAAGAGGGCGAAAACTGGGGCCGGGTCAATATCCTGCTGGACACAGTCGAGGATCTTGAGTTGATCGGTCCTTCAATTGCGCCGACTGAATTGTTGGTCCGGCTATTCCACGAAGAACAGCCACGGGTCTATGATGCGCAGTCCGTGCAGTTTGGCTGCACCTGCTCCGAAGACCGGGTGCGGCAGAGCCTGTCGATCTATTCGGCAAAGGACCTCGAAAAGATGACGACGCCCGAAGGTCAGGTCACTGCCGATTGCCAGTTCTGCGGCGCACATTACGTGCTCGATCCGTCAACAGTTGGCTTTGAAGCCGAAGACCGCAAGGGTGCTTGACCCGATTGAACAGATCCGGACGGCGCTGCGCCGTCCCGGTCACGGGTCCAGCGACTTTGACCTGAACCCGGACACTTCCCTGCCGCCCGGGCGTCGCCTGCGCCCGGCGGGGGTTCTGGTTGCAATCTCGCTTGCAGATGACACCCCTCGGGTGATTCTGACGAAACGGTCCTCGGCCCTCAAACACCACCCGGGTCAGATCGCGTTCCCCGGCGGCAAACAGGATGAAGGGGATGCAGATGTCACGGCTACGGCCCTGCGCGAAGCACAGGAAGAGATTGGTCTTCCCGCGGATCTTCCAGAAATTCTGGGTTACCTGCCGACGCATGAAACAGTCACCTCTTTCACGGTTACACCCGTGGTGGCCGTTCTTCGAAAGGGATTCCAACCTGTTCCGGAACCCGGCGAAGTCGACGAAGTCTTTTCGACCCCCCTTGCGCATCTCTTGAATCCCAAGAACTATCTGGTTGAATCGCGCCGCTGGCGTGGCCAGAAACGCAGATATTACACAGTTCCGTACGGCCCTTATTACATATGGGGCGCGACGGCCCGCATATTGCGCGGGCTTGCTGCACGGGTGAATGAATGATGCAGATTGAAGAACTTTGGGTCAGCGAACCGGCGACCCAAAAGGTATGCGCCGCCCTGACCTCATCCGGGGCGCAAGCGCTTTTTGTGGGCGGGTGCGTGCGCAATGCGCTGCTGGGCGCGCCGGTTTCGGATATCGACATTGCCACTGACGCCCGGCCTGAACAGGTTGTCGAGATGGCGCAGGCTGCGGGCCTCAAGGCCATCCCCACCGGTATCGACCATGGCACGATTACAGTGGTCAGCGCCGGTATCCCGCACGAGATCACCACTTTCCGGCGTGACGTCGAAACTGATGGCCGCCGCGCCGTCATCGCCTTTTCCGATCACGTCGAAGAAGATGCCGCGCGGCGCGACTTTACCATGAATGCGCTTTATGCACTGCCAGATGGCACCGTGTTAGACCCGCTTGGCGGGCTTCCCGACCTTCAGGCCCGGCGCGTGCGGTTCATCGGCGAGGCTCAAGATCGCATTCGCGAAGACTATCTGCGGTCACTGCGCTATTTCCGGTTTCACGCCTGGTATGGTGACCCGGATGCCGGTTTCGACCCGGACGCGCTGGCTGCCATTGGTGCCAATCTTGATGGGCTGACCTCGTTGTCGCGGGAACGCGTCGGAGCCGAGCTGCTGAAACTGCTGGGCGCACCCGATCCGGCCCCGGCCATTGCGACGATGCGCAGCACCGGCGTATTGGCGCAATTGCTGCCGGGCGCGGATGACCGGTCGCTGGCACCGCTGGTCGCTTTGGAACATGCTGCAGGTGCCGAGCCGAACCCCCTGCGCCGTCTGGCGGCTATCGCGACGCCCGATGATGCCGCAACCCTGCGCCTGAGCCGTTCGCAACTGCAACGCCTGACCGGAATGCGGACCGAAGCGCAGTCAACCACCAGCGTGGCTGAACTGGGCTATCGGTATGGTGACGAAGGCGGGTTGAACAAAACCCTTTTGCGGTGCGCCTTCTTTGAACAACCCTGGTCCGAAAACTTCAGACAGGACCTGCACGCAGGCGCAGCCGCGCGTTTCCCGATACAGGCCAAGGACCTGATCCCCGGGTTCACCGGCCCGGCGCTGGGCCAGAAACTGGCCGAGCTTGAAAGCCTCTGGATCGCGTCGGGTTTTGAGCTGTCACGCGAAGACTTGCTTGCAAGCTGATGTTTAGTCTCAAAAGGGGATGACAACTTTTGCCCATTGTGGTTAGGTGCGCCCGTCATATGGATGGAGGAATGCGAATGTATTACGGGATCTGGTTCGGCTAAAGCCGGGACACTTGCCCCGTAAAGGGTGGTGTTCAGGCGCCATCTGTCTTCGCATGTCTTTTTCTCTGCTCAATCGGAGCACACTCCATGTTTCGCTATTTCGAAAACCTTGTTGACCCTTTTGTCGCCTATCATGAGGCTGACACGCCGCCGACCCGGCTGTGGCCGTTCCTGCTGGACTATTCGCGCCCGTTCTACCGGGTCTTTGTCTGGGCTGCGCTGATTTCCATTATCGTCGCCGGTGTCGAGATCGGGTTGATCTACTATATGGGTCGTGTCGTCGACCTGTTGGGCGGTACCCCAACCGAGGTTTGGCAGAACCACGGGACCGAGCTGTTGTTGATCGCGGCCTTTGTCCTGTTTCTGCGCCCTTTGTTGCATCTGGTCGACGTACTGATCCTGAACAACACGATCCTACCGAACTTTGGCACTCTGATCCGATGGCGCGCCCATAAACACGTTCTGCGTCAGTCGGTTGGCTGGTTCGAAAACGATTTTGCAGGGCGGATTGCCAACCGGATCATGCAGACACCGCCCGCAGCGGGTGAGGTGATCTTTCAGGTCTTTGACGCGATTTCCTTTTCACTGGCCTACCTGGTCGGTGCGGCGATCCTGCTTTATGTAGCGGATGCGCGCCTGTTGATCCCGCTGCTGATCTGGTTTGTGTTCTACGCGATGCTGGTGCGCTGGACGGTTCACCGTGTCGGGCCGGCCTCCAAGGCGGCCTCCGATGCGCGGTCAACTGTTACCGGCCGCGTCGTGGACAGCTATACCAACATTCATTCCGTCAAGATGTTCGCCCATGGCCCGCAAGAGCTGGACTATGCCCGCGAAGCGATCGAGGAAACCCGCCGGACATTCCAGATCGAGATGCGGATTTTCACCATCATGGATGCGGTTCTGGTCACCCTGAACGGGGTGCTGATCGTGGGTGTCGTGGGCTGGGCAATTGCCTTGTGGATGCAGGGTTCCGCTTCGGTCGGCGTCGTCGCGGCAGCAACCGCACTGACCCTGCGCCTGAACGCCATGACCGGATGGATCATGTGGGCGCTGACCAGCTTCTTCCGCCAGCTTGGTATCGTGGCCGAGGGGATGGAGACCATTGCCCAGCCCATCGACTTGCTTGACGCGCGCGAGGCCAAACCCCTGCGGTTGACCAGAGGAGAAATTCAGATCCGGGATCTCTCGCACCATTACGGGCGCGAGGCCGGAGGGCTTGACCACATCAACCTGACCATTCAGCCCGGCGAAAAAGTCGGTCTCATTGGGCGGTCGGGTGCCGGAAAATCGACTCTGGTAAAGCTGCTTTTGCGGTTTTACGACGTCGAACGCGGTGCCATTCTGATTGATAATCAGAACATTGCGGATGTCACACAGGACAGTCTGCGCAGCCATATCGGCATGGTCCAGCAAGATAGTGCGTTGCTGCATCGCTCTGTGCGTGACAACATCCTTTACGGTCGTCCGGACGCGACCGAGGCGCAGATGATTGCCGCAGCCAAACAGGCCGAAGCGCACGCGTTCATCCTTGACCTGCAAGACCCGCAGGGGCGCACCGGGTATGATGCGCATGTGGGTGAGCGGGGCGTAAAGCTGTCTGGTGGTCAGCGGCAGCGGGTAACGCTGGCTCGGGTGATCCTGAAGGACGCACCAATCCTTTTGCTGGACGAGGCGACATCGGCGCTGGATTCCGAGGTCGAAGCGTCAATTCAGGAAACGCTCTACGGAATGATGCAGGGCAAGACCGTGATCGCCATCGCCCACCGTCTCAGCACCATTGCGCAGATGGATCGCATTCTGGTGATGGACGGGGGCCGCATCGTCGAAGAGGGCGCGCATTCTGATCTATTGGCGCAGGGTGGCCTTTACGCGCAGTTCTGGGCGCGGCAATCTGGCGGCTTCATGAACCCGGAGGCCGCTGAATGAAGATTGCCGATCTCATCTATCCGTTCAGGACCACAGAAACGCCCCCGCCGCAGACATTGGGGGCGTTCATTCGCTGGAGCCTTTCGGGCGCGTGGCCCATGCTGTTTGTCGCCGCGTTCTTTTCGGCCCTGGCTGGCGCGATGGAGGCTGGAACAGCGTGGATTCTGGGGCGTGTGATCGATGTGGCAACATCCAGCGGGCCCGAGCATTTCATGACCGCCGGGAATATGTGGATGATCTTTGGGGCGGTGGTGTTCTTCATGCTGCTGCGCCCGATCCTGTTTGGGCTGTCTTCGATTTCGAACAACTATATCGTGATGCCCAACATCACGCCTTTGGTGCTGGCCAAGCTGAACCGCTGGACGCTGGGCCAGTCTGTCACCTATTTCGACGATGATTTCGCCGGGCGCATTGCCCAGAAACAGATGCAGACGTCGAACGCCATGGCCTCGGTCGTGTCCGAAACGATCAGTGCGATTGTGTTTGCGTTGGCGTCGCTAGCGGGCTCTTTGCTATTGTTAGGGTCTATTCATCCTTTAGTGATGCTGCCCTTTGCAGCCTGGCTGGTGGTCTATTTCCTTCTGGTGCGCTGGTACCTGCCGCGTATTCGCATACGCTCAGCTGCGCGTGCCGGGGCGCGGGCGATGGTTTCGGGGCAGGTGGTCGACACGATCACCAACATCAAAACCGTCAAGCTTTTTGCGCACTCGGATTTCGAAGATCAGGCCGCGCGGCACTCGATGGTCGAGCTGCGGAAAAAATCACTGGCGTTTGGCAAGCTGTCGGCCAGTTTCCGGTTCGTCCTGATGGCGCTTGCCGGTATTTTGCCTGTTCTCCTGCTGGGGACGACGCTGTGGTTATGGCAGTTCGGATTGGCGACTGCGGGTGACATCGTTGCCGCTGGCGCCGTGTCGGTTCGTATTTCGCAGATGACCGGATGGGTCAGCTTCACGCTGATGGGCCTCTATGCCAATGTGGGTGAGATTGAAAACGGGATGAAGACGCTGGCCAGACGGGACAGGGTCGAGGATGCGCGCAGCGCGAAAGATCTTGATGTAACCGAAGGATCCATCTCGTTCGAAGATGTCAGTTTTGCTTACGGCCGGGACGTCGGCGGTGTTACGGACCTGACGCTCACCGTGCAACCGGGCGAAAAGCTGGGAATTGTCGGTGCCTCAGGGGCGGGCAAATCAACACTCGTTTCGCTTCTTCTTCGGCTCTATGACAGGGAAAACGGCGCTATTTGCATCGATGGGCAGGACGTGTCGCAGGTCACGCAGGACAGTTTGCGCCGCCAGATCGGCATGGTCACGCAGGAAACGGCGATGTTCAACCGGTCTGCCCGCGAAAACATCCTCTATGGTCGCCCGGACGCGTCCGAGGCCGAGTTGATCGAAGCAGCAATCAAGGCCGAAGCGCATGACTTCATCCTGAGCTTAAAGGACGGCCAGGGCCGCACCGGCTATAACGCTCATCTGGGCGAGCGTGGCGTAAAGCTCAGCGGTGGTCAAAGGCAACGGATCGCCCTTGCACGCGCCATTCTCAAGGATGCGCCAATTCTGGTTCTGGACGAAGCAACCTCAGCCCTTGATTCCGAGGTCGAGGCGTCGATTCAATCGGCGCTTCATCGGGTGATGCAGGGCAAAACCGTTCTGGCCATCGCCCACAGATTGTCGACGCTCAGCGAGATGGACCGGATCATCGTTCTGGATCAGGGGCAAATCGTGGAAACCGGAACGCACGAGGATCTTTTGGATCAGGGCGGGCTTTATGCCCGGTTCTGGCATCGGCAATCTGGTGGTTTCATTCAGGCGGAAGCTGCCGAATAAGGGTTTTGTTGAACCCAAAGCCCGGCTATCAGGCCCCTCATGACGCAGAAATACACAATCACCCGGCTCGGCCATCAGGGCGACGGCATCGCTGATGGGCCCATTTACGCTCCGCGCACCCTTCCGGGTGAGGTTGTCAGCGGCACCCTTGTTGATCAGGTGCTGACCGATATCCGCGTCGAAGTACCGTCTGATGTCCGGGTGAAAGCCCCGTGCCGCCATTACAAAGCCTGCGGCGGCTGTCAGCTGCAACACGCCTCCGACGCGTTTGTCGCCGACTGGAAGCTGAGCATTGTCCGCAACGCCCTGTTCGCGCAGGGGCTTGAGGCGCCGATGCGTCCGACACACACATCTCCCGAACACTCACGCCGACGCGCCACGATTGCCGTCAGGCGGACCAAGAAAGGTACATTGGCCGGGTTCCATGGACGTGCATCGGATACGATCACCGAAATCCCGGATTGCCTATTGCTTGACCCGGCCCTGATCGCCGCAATTCCCGTGGCCGAGGCGCTGGCGGTTCTGGGCGGCAGCCGCAAGGGCGTCTTGGCCGTCACGCTCACCCTGTCCGAAGGCGGGCTGGATGTGGCCGTCAAGGGCGGCAAGCCCCTGGATGGGCCGCTGGAACTGGCACTCGCGCAGGAAACCGAAAAACATGGTCTGGCGCGGCTCAGCTGGGATGGTGAAGTGATCGCCATGCGCCACGCTCCGGTTCAGCGCTTTGGGGCCGCCGCCGTCACGCCACCACCCGGTGCCTTCCTTCAGGCGACCAAGGACGGAGAACAGGCTCTATTACAGGCCGTTTCCGAGGCAACACGGGGTGCGAAACGAATTGTTGACCTGTTTGCGGGCAGCGGCACATTCTCATTGCCGCTGGCGGAAAAAGCCGAGGTTCACGCGGTAGAAGGTGCGGCAGACATGGTGCAGGCGCTGGATCAGGGCTGGCGCAGGGCGCAAGGTCTGAAACGCGTGACGACCGAGGCCCGCGACCTGTTCCGTCGTCCATTGATGCCGGATGAACTGAAATCTTTTGACGCAATCGTACTGGACCCGCCCCGCGCCGGTGCCGAGGCGCAGGTGGCCGAGCTGGCACAGGCCAGACGCCCGGTGATTGCCTATGTCTCGTGCAACCCCGTCACCTTCGCGCGCGATGCAAAAATATTGGTTAACGCTGGCTATACCCTTGAATGGGTGCAGGTCGTTGACCAGTTTCGATGGTCGTCACATACGGAACTTGCTGCGCGGTTTACCCTGAACGCCGCATCTTGATCAGACAGGAGAAAGCGACCCATGGGTTTCAGACAGCGTCTGCTGAACATCATCGAAGCGCCTGCATTCGGGCAATTCATAACGGCTGTCATCATCTTTAACGCAGTGCTCTTAGGGATGGAGACGTCGCCGACCCTGATGGAAGCCGCCGGGCCGCTGATCGTGATGCTGGACAAGCTGTGCCTTGCGATCTTTGTGGCGGAAATTACCATGAAACTGATCGCGACCGGACGCAGGTTTTTCACAAACGGTTGGAACAATTTCGATTTCCTGATCGTCGGCATTGCGCTTGTTCCCAGCGCCGGAGGCCTGTCCGTTCTGCGAGCCCTGCGAATCCTGCGGGTATTGCGCGTGATTTCCGTTGCGCCAAGACTGCGCCGGGTGGTTGAAGGGTTCATCTCGGCCCTGCCGGGAATGGCCAGTGTGTTCCTGCTGATGGCAATTCTGTTCTATATCGGTGCCGTGATCTCGACCAAGCTGTTCTCGGCAACCTTCCCGGATTGGTTCGGCGATCTTGGCCGGTCAGCCTATACACTGTTTCAGATCATGACGCTGGAAAGCTGGTCGATGGGGATCGTCCGCCCGGTGATGGAGGTTTATCCCTATGCCTGGCTGTTCTTCGTCCCCTTCATCATGGTCACCACCTTTGCGGTGGTGAACCTATTGGTGGGTCTGATCGTAAATTCCATGCAGGACGCGCACCATGCAGAGGATGAGGTCAAAACTGATGCGTATCGTGATGAGGTTCTGGAACGCTTGGAGAGCATCGAGCGGCATCTGACCGAAAACTTGAACATCAAAAAGTGATTTCAGTTTTCGCATTTTTTGGCATAATAAGCCCCAAAAAACAAAGCAGGCAGTGAAACATGGATCGTCGAGCATTCGGATTGGGGGCGATGGCAACGCTGGGCCTTTCGGCTTGTGCATCAGCCCGACCAAATTTTCTGACTTATGATGGGCCCGAGGTCACCTCGCTGGTGGTCAACAAGGGCGCGCGCAAACTTTATTTGTTGCACCACGAAAAAGTCCTCAAGGAATATGATGTGGATTTGGGGTTTGCGCCGCAGGGCACAAAAACCAAACGCGGAGACGGCCGCACGCCCGAAGGAAGTTACCTGATCGATCGGCACAACCCCAACAGCCGGTATCACCTGTCTATCGGGATATCGTATCCCAACTCTCAGGACATCGCCAAGGCCAAGGCTGAGGGAGTTGATCCGGGTGGGGACATCTTCATTCACGGGCAGCCAAATCTGCGATCCGAGTTCAAACGCGCCAAGAAAACTCCGGATTGGACCGCGGGATGCATCGCGGTCAAGAATGACGAGATCGAAGAAATCTATGCGATGGTCAACCGGGGGACGCTGATCACTCTGCGCCCTTAGGGGGCACTGGCGCCCACGCTGCAATCCCGAATGTTTCATAGTCGTGCTGGTAGACCTCGGATGCCAGCGCTTCAAGCTGTTCGTCATAGATCTGATCCAGCGTAAACGGAACATCTTGCGCGCACTGGCCGGGGACAGGCGGATTGAGGTGGCCTGTTGAGCGGGCCAGATCCGGCAGAGCCGTGATCAGCTCCTCTTCCCGCAGAATAACGTCGGGCATCAGAAAGCTGGCAATGCCATCCAGCGTACGGGACTGGCTGCACCACGTCCCGTCAACGCGGATCGGCGTCTGACCGTTGAGGTTCATGCGCAGGAATCCGAGGAACGCCAGAAATGCATCCCGATGCTGTTCGACCGGGTAATTGTTGTCGCGCACCTGCCCGGGGATTGGCAGGTCGAGGCGGTTGCGCAGGTAATTGCGGACCATCTTGTAACTGCCCGGCCCGGTATCCAGAATGTACTGGCAGAACGCCGAATGCGCCCGTGCCAACGGGTGGCGCAACACGGTGAACTTTCGGTGTCCGGGGTGGTCTTGCATCCAGACGCGGATTTCCTTGCGGTTCCGGTTTGTGACCAGATCGTCCGTAGAACAGCCATCCAGGCTGGCCATCCATTGCGCAATAACAGGCTCTATGCCGCCGCGAATGGGCAAATACATCAATGCTGATCTGGCTGCGGCGACGTATTGCGGCACCGCCGCGCCCCGGTTTGGTTCGAAACGGGCGGGCTGGTGCAATCCGAACCTGTCCAGCTTGGACAGGGCGTCTTGCATCTCATCGGGGTTGGTGACTTTCGATACGGCAGGAGCCGGGTTTTGCGGTTTCAGAGTATCGTCAAGTTTGCTCAGCCGCGCCTCAACCCCCAGCCATGCGGCCAGACCGTTCAGAACGTCCAACTCGGCCAGGTCGTCATAGGTAATGAAAAAGGCAGTCTGACCGGTCTTCTGTAAATGCCGCCGCAACATGTGCTGGTGGCTGTGGACCTGATCCAGATACTCAGAAAACTCGGCCCCGTCGAACGCAACCTGTGCATCGACGCGGCGCTTCACGTTCTTCAGCAGCCATTGCTGCGTGGCGCGCGCGATCTTCAGGGACAGAAAACTGTCCAGCGGATTGCGCGTGAGAATGATCTTGGCACAGCGCGGATCGTTCAGCACTGGCTTCAGAATGCGTGGATCGTGGTCCTGGAAATACCGAAAACCGTTCAAGTCGCCCGGTGCCGAACGGATTGCCTTCAACAGCCGCATCGGATCTGCATCGCGGTCTTCCAGCGACAGACCCAGAAGGGTATCGGATTTCAGGTTGCCGGCAAAATGCGGGTTGAAGGCTTCGCCGTGGCAGGAAACCCCGTCCAGCGCGTTCAGATTGGCCTCAAGCAGGTTCGACCCTGTGCGCATGGCAGCCAGAACAACGAAGTAGTCAAAATTGGCTGGCATGGATGATTACTGCACCAGATAGGGTTTGCGATAGGGTTTCGTCTGACGGCCGAACACATCGTCCGAAGGAAAATCGCCCATCAGGTAAGGGTGCATTCCCTGGTTCTTGAGGTTTTGCAGGAACTTCCCGAACCCGGACAGATCGACCATGGTGGGCACTTCGGTCAGGTGGCTGGCCTGATGCGCGCCAATCTCGTCCAGGATTGTCTGCAAGGGCTCCATCGGTGCTTCAATGAAATCGGCCAGAGACCAGCTGCGCATCCGCGCTTTGGTCCAGACCGAGGTCAGTACCTCAAGCTGTTTGGTTTCGATCTGTTGCAGACGCGCGGCCTCGCACCGGATATCCGAAAAATTCAGGTTCGACCGGAATAGCGGAATCGCCCAGGCCCCGGTGATGACCGAGATTTGCGCATTCTTGTCCCGCGCCAGAAACCAATTGATGTCCTGCGTGTCGCGGGGGCTGAACTGGAAACACTGGCGTTCGCCGCGTGTGTTCCAGATCAGATTCGACAGAAAGGCCGTCGGATTGTAATCGCGCAGCAAAGCACAATCGCTAAGCGCACCGTTTGTGATGGTTTCACCCTTTGCAAATTCCGCACGCTCGGGTCCAAACAGATGCCCGTGCACGCGTGTGCCAGTGGCCGCGGCCAGCCAATCTTCGAAATCTTCAAACAGTTCGGAAAAGCCCTGAAATACGGAATAGGGTGACGAGGTAAGGCCGTTTTCACTGCCGTGCCGGGGAAACCGGCTTTGCATGTAAAGCCCGTCACGCCCCCGTGTCCGCCGCTCGACCGCCTTGGAAAACACGCGGTCAATCTTGCCGGGATTGGGTTCTGCCGGTTTCATCGCACTGGCCTGATCGGTCAGAAACGCCTGATACAGCCGTTCCGCACGGGGCCAGATCTTGCGGGCAACAAAACAGTCTGATCGCCGCAGCAATTGCAGATGATCGTCGTAAAAAATGTGCGGTCGGCCCTGATAGTCGAACTTGGACAGGGTCAGGGATCGGCTCTCGATATGTGTAGAATACAGCCGCGCCAATGTCTGGAAATAGCTTTCATCCGGAATCCACACATGGCGGAAGTAGCTGTCATATTGTTTGCGCTTGGGGTCCTGTAGAATGGCAGACAGTGTTTGACGGGTCAGGCACCACCACTGGCTGCCCATATGCGGGACGAGACCGTCGGGGATTTTCCTGCGAAACCCGACCGCGCGCTGAAGCTTTACATATGCGTCGAACAATCCGCGCTGTTTTCGCCAGGAAAACGGGAACCGTAGCGTAAACCTCTCATGATCCAACCCGCCGATTGTCCAGCTGACATCAGACGTTGTCGCGCTTTCGATGAAATCGACACGAGGCCGGTCGGCCAGGTAATCGATCAGCTCCTGAACCGGGCGCAGCGGCAGGCAGGCCCCCGACGACAGGAAGACGTGGCGCGTTTCCGGAAATTGCTCCAGCATCAGTTCGGACGCGCTTTGTGAGGCAGCAACGATGCCCCACCCGCCCCAGTCGCATTGATGCCGGTCAGAAAATGCGATCCGGGGGTTGTCGGAACAGGACGCGACGCATCGCGCAAATTCTTCACCGGGCACCTTGCGATCCACATGGATCACAACCGGGCATCCGGCAGCGGTCCAATGACGCGCGACCTGTTCGGCCCGGTCCAGCGAGGTATGAACCAGCATGACGATGCCCAGACCGCTCATGCCCAGTTTCCTTTTGACATCAGGCCCAGAATCTCAAGCTGCCGCCAGTTGATATAGGCCTCAGACCATTCGCACCAGAATACGGGCTTTTCTTCAAGCTGTGCGGCATAGGCCTTGTATTCGCCCGAACCGCTATAGTGCTGGCTGCGCTGCAATTCTTCGCGTGCCTTGTCGCCAAGGGTGTCGATCAGCTTGGCATGAAGCAAAGAACCGCTGGCCTTTTCCCCACCCCATTCGTCGTACACCTGATTCAGCCCGCGCGGCAAAAGCGAGTGGGTCGAGCTGACATAGACATACCGCCGATCCCATTTGACCAGCGGGATCTTATTCAGTGCCGGGGCTTTGGATGGCTTGTCGCGAAAGAACACCCGCGCCCGCGCGCCCCCCTGAATCCACAGGTTCTTGTAATCAGGGTTCTTGGTGATCGTGTAATTCCCCGGATCGAACCACCGTGCGATTTCAAAGGGATCCTGCCCCTCGCGATAGGTTACGGCATCGACAGGCCCTTCGGGGTACATGTCGATCAGCATGGTGCCGAAGCTGCGTACGGCACTTCCGTCCAGCCAGTCTGTCAAGGCGCGGATCGGGCGGGTGTCGCAGAAGGGGTAGATGAAAAACTCATCCGGGTCGACGCTCAGAACCCAATGTCCATGCGCGTATTTGCGCAGAATGTAATTTGACCAGTCCAGACCATAGCTGGCACGTTTGTAGCTGGTAGTCGTCCGCCAGACCGATACATCGGACTGCTGTTTCAGGAATTCAAAACTGCCGTCATCGCTGTCATTGTCGATGAACAGAAAATGGTCGATACCCAGTTTGCGGTAATATTCCAGAAAATAGGGCAGCCGAATTTTCTCGTTTCGCACAACGCTCATCAACAGGATATCGTCGCGGCGGATGGCAGACGTGTTGTTGCTGGCGGGCTTAAGTTCGCGCCGACGTCTGAGGCAGCGCAGAATACGGCGCTTGCGCCGCAATCTCATCTTGTATGAATCAAACAGGCTCACGCGACTGCCCAACCTTTATTATGACGCGAGCTTTCCCCGAACCCGCCGCGACCGCTGGTGCGACAGGACATTGTCGGTTTATGCCACTTCTACCTCTTCTGAGGCAACTTTTTTAAACCCCGGAAGTGGTAAAGGTGCCGTTGATCCCTTTGGATTTGTTTTCAACACCAGCCGCCGTCACGCATCAGCCCCAGCTCCAGCAACTGCGACCAGCCGGCATAGCGCACCGATTGCGGGGTCCACATGTCTGGTTGATTGAGTATCTGATCGTAATACGCGCCGAACTGGTTCGGGTCATGAAAATGCTGGCGGCGCAGCTTTTCAGTTTTGGATTTTTCAATAATGTCCGGCAGAAATTTCGTGTGCAGCAGAACGCCGGACGGGGTGTCGCCGGCTGGCCCGTCATACACTGCGTTCAGGCGGCGGGGCAGGGCGGAATGGCACGAGTTTACATAGGCATATCGCCGCGACCAGCGCATCAGCGGGATCTTGTTCAGCGTCGGGGATCGCTGCTGTGTCTGGGCAAAAAACACCCGCTCGCGTGCGCCGCCCTGAACCCACAGGTTTCCCATCGGGCTTTGCCGCTGCGCGCGATACGGTCCTGCGTCAAACCAGTTCAGCACCTCGATCGGGTCCGTTTCCGGGTCATAGGTTTGTCCGCCCAACGGCCCTTTTGGATACAGATCCAGCATCAAAGCGCCAAACCCGACCCGCCCCTGCCGGTCCAGCCATTCTGTGAGCTCATGCAGGGAATGGCGGTCGTGCCGGGCATAAACCAGCAACTCATCCGCATCGACCATCAGGCACCAGTGGCCATGGCCGTAACGCATCTGTAGCCAGCTGAGCCAGTCCAGCCCAAAGCGTGATCCGCGATAGCTGGACCGGGTCTGCCAAAGGGACACATCCGGTTGCCCTTGCAGGTAGTCAGCCGAGCCGTCATCGCTGCCGTTGTCGACGATCAGAAAATGGTTCACGCCCAGCTGGCGGTAGTGACGGAAGAACCAGGGTAGGCGGGTAATCTCATTGCGCAAGGTGGTAAAGGCCAGAATATCGTTGCCCCGTATCCTGCTTGTCTGATCATTTAGGCAGGTCAGTTGATGTCGGCTGCGCATCGAGCGCCAAAGAAGGCGTCGCCGTTTCCAGCGCAACCGGTATTCCTGTTGCCAACCGATATCAGGAAGTGTCTGAACCGTATTGGACGTCACCGGGGCCTCATTTCTCGTAGTGGCCGTTCTGATGCCAGCGCCAGGCATCCGCAATCATCGTCTCTAACGTTGACCTCTTCGGCTTCCATCCCAGTTCGGTTTGGGCGCGGACAGAGCCGGACACCAGCTTGGTGCAATCGCCCGCCCGTCGGGCACCAACCGAATACGGCACCGGGCGGTTGGTGACGGATTTGGAATGCTCGATCACTTCAAGCACGGAAAACCCCGAGCCGGTGCCCAGATTGAAAACACTGCTTTCTTTACCCTGTTCCAACCAGCCCAGCCCCAGAACATGTGCGTCGACCAGATCACAGACATGGACATAATCGCGAATACATGTGCCGTCCGGCGTATCGTAATCGGTGCCAAAAACGGTCAAACCCTCGCGCTTGCCATCAATCGCATCCAGCATCAGGGGGATCAGATGGGTTTCAGGCCGGTGAAACTCGCCCACTTCGCCCTCGGGATCGGCGCCAGCAACGTTGAAATACCGGAAAATGACATGGCGCAGCCCATGGGCCGCTTCGAAGTCCCTCAGGATATCCTCGATTGCGCGCTTCGATGCACCATAGGCGTTCAGCGGGTGTTGGGCGGTTGCCTCGTCCAGCACCACATTGTCATGCTCGCCGTAAGTGGCGCATGTGGACGAGAACACGAAATCCAGACAGCCCGCCGCAACCGCAGCCTCGATCAGCGTCAACGATCCGGTGACATTGTTCGACCAGTACAACCCGGGCTGCCGCATCGCGTCGCCCACCTGGCTGAGCGCCGCAAAATGCATCACCGCAACCGGCTTATGCTTGGCAAATACCTCGTCCAGGCGTGCCCGGTCCAACAGGTCGCCCTGTTCAAACGGACCGTATTTCACTGCATCCTGCCAGCCGGTGACCAGATTGTCATAGGCCACGGGAACATAGCCCACCTGCGCAAGCGCCTTGCAGGCATGCGACCCGATATATCCGGCACCACCGGTCACGAGGATTGGTTTCATGAAACGTCCTTTGGATTCAGATTGCCTGTCATCGAGATATGGGAACCGCGGGGCGTCATGGGCAAAACCGGCTACTCCAGCCCCATCGCAGCCATCATCTCTTCGATCTTGGGTACGTCCTGCGGGTTGTTCAGCTCCCAGAACTGACGGCCCTTGGCGTCAACCTCGACGCACAGAACCTTGCGGCCATTTTCCATGAACCTGAGCTGTTCAAGACCTTCCAGCTTTTCCAGAGGGCCCGTTGGCCAGCCCGGATAGGCCGCCAACGCATCAGGCCGATAGGCATAGACGCCGACGTGGTGAAACACCGGCGTGGGTTCATCCCCGCCATAGGTTTCTGAGGTGAAAGGCACGACCTCTTTCGAGAAATACATCGCGCTGTTGTCGCGCCCGAACACGGCGGTTGTTCCGCCAACACGGCCATGTTTGCGGTCATTCAGCAGGCTGTTCAAAGCGTCCCCGTCGCAACGCAGGACGGGTGTGGCCACGCCAGCATCGGGTGCCGCGCGCAGCCCTGTGATCAGGTCCTCGACAAACCAATGCGGTGTCAGGGGTGCATCGCCCTGAAGGTTGACCACGATGTCATATCCGCTGCCCAGAACCTTGTGCGCCTCGGCGCAGCGTTCGGTGCCGTTCTGGCAGTTTTCCGAGGTCATCACCACTTCAGCGCCAAAGCCTTCGGACAGTTCGCGGATGCGGTTGTCATCGGTTGCGACCACAACCCGGTCCACGCCCGCGACAGAAGTGGCTGCTCGCCAGGACCGTTCGATCAGTGTCATCGAAACGCCGGTCGCGCCGGTCAGCGGCACCAATGGCTTGCCCGGATAGCGGGTCGAGGCATAGCGGGCGGGGATGGCGATCAGAACTGACATCAGGCCTCCTTCAGCTTAACACCCGGAGCGTACGCGATAAAAAACGGGTTCGCATAGCCCTCTTTGCCATAGAGAAGCGGCGCGTGATCGTCAAATCGCACAACCTGGCCTCCGGCCCCGGCCAGTACCGCGTGCCCTGCCGCCGTGTCCCACTCCATCGTGCGCCCGACCCGCGGATAAAGATCCGCCTCGCCCGTCGCAACCAAACAGAACTTGAGAGACGATCCCGCGCTTTTGCTGTCCCTGACCTGATACTTGTTGATGTAATCCTCGGTGGCCTGATCCCGGTGCGACTTTGACGCCACGACCAAAAGCGCGGAATTGTCTGGGTTAGAGACTGATATTGGGGTCAGGGTGCCGGGTGCACCCTTGTCAAACGCGCCCGTTTCCTCGACCGCCTGACCATCGGGCTGCGTATAGAACATGCGACCCCGCGCTGGGGCATAGACCACGCCCCGTGTCGGCGTTCCGTTCTCGACCAGTGCGATGTTGACGGTGAAATCGCCACGGCGGTTGATGAATTCCTTGGTGCCATCCAGCGGATCGACAATCAAAAAGGTATCCCCCTTTTCGGAATGCGAGGCGGCCTGTTCTTCGGTGATCAGCAGGATATCGGGGAAGGCCTGACGCAACCCGGCTGAAATCAGCGCATCGGCTGCCTCATCCGCTTCGGTCACAGGGCTGGAGTCTGATTTGACTTTGACGTCGAAATCGTCTGCCTCATAGATTTCCATGATCCTGTCGCCTGCCTCAAGGGCCAGACGCCGGATGACGGGAATAAGCGCGTCGTAGGTCACAAAAATGCTCCGTTCCTGTGGTTTGTTGATCCAAACTCGTGACCGACTTATGATGCGACGGTTACCGAACGGCAAGATATTCATGCCAGGTTAGGGACGACGAGGCAGGAAAGACCCTTTAAGTGTTCTATTACAAGCGCAATCAAACGCTGCTGGGCGGTGCACTGACGACTGCGGAACTGGTGTTCCACGCGGTGGTGCGGAACGTGCGCGCGCAGCATCCGAATGCGGTGATCGCGATCCTGCTTAACGTTGTGCAATTGCTGGTGATGATGGTCACCTTCTATCTGCTTATGTCGCTGATGGGCCGGGGCGGGGTCGCCAGGATCAGGGGCGAATTTCTGCTGTATGTCCTGTCGGGTGTGTTCCCGTTCATGTTGCACATACAATCGATCGGCGCGATTTCCGGGGTTGGATCCTCCAATAACCCGATGATGCTGCATTCGCCGATGAACGTAATGGTCACGATTCTCGCGGCGGCCTTCAGCACTTTCTATAAGTTCCTGCTGGCCATGTTCATCATCCTGTTCGTCTACAGTGTCGCGGTTGCTCCGCTTGAGGTGCAGAACCCCGGCGGCGCCTTCGCAATGCTGGTGCTGGCCTGGTTTACCGGCTGCGCGGTGGGGCTTGTGTTCATGGCGTTGAAACCGTGGGCCCCGACGACCGTTTCGATGCTAACCAATATATATCGCCGTCTGAACATGGTGTTTTCCGGCAAGATGTTCATTGCGAACGCATTGGGTGGCGGGCTGTTGATGATGTTTGCCTGGAACCCGCTGTTTCACATCATCGACCAGACCCGCGGGTTCGTGTTCCGCAACTATTATCCAAGAAACACCAGCTGGGAATACGCGGCCTGGGTTGGAATCGCCCTGTTGATGATCGGTCTTATGGGTGAATTCTTTACCCGTCAGCACGTCTCGAAAAGCTGGAATGCGCGCCGCTAACGCGCCACCCGCAGCGTAAGATTTATGCGCCCGCCTTTGGGCAGCAGGCGCGAGGATCCGAACCTGATCCGATCCACACCGTGATAGGCAAGCCGCGCCGGACCGCCCATGACGACCACATCCCCCGAGCTCAGCCAGATCGACTCGGTCTTGCCGCCGCGCGTCGTGCTGCCAATCCGAAACAAGGCATCGTCGCCCAGCGAAACCGACAGGACGGGCCATGAAAAATCTGCCTCGTCCTTGTCCTGGTGCAGGCCCATTTTTGCGCCTTCCCCGTAGTAGTTGATCAAACAGCAATCGGGCGCTCGCTCGGTGCTGACCAGATCGCGCCAGATATCCAGAATGGCGGCGGGGATTTCCGGCCAGTCACCACCTTTGGGGTGCTGATCCTGATACCGGTATCCCGCCTTGTCGGTCACCCAACCCAGATCGCCTGCCGAGGTCATCCGAACTGACATCTCCTTGCCCGAAGGAGTAACCGGTCGGAACAGGGGCGCGGCTTTCAGAATCGGGCGCAAATCCGCGATCACCCGCGACTGGGCCGCAGGATCAAGATAACCTTTCCCGATATCGAACCCCCGCAAAACCAATCGCGCCATTCCGGAAACCCCAATCCTTTCCAATTCCTTGCCAAAAAAGGCATCAGAATCCCTAAAACCTGCGTTCTACGGTGCTTGCAGGCCTCAGGTCTCGCCCTTATATACGCCGGGACGCGCGATGGTAGTGCTGTCGCGCACATCAGATCGGGGGCGGGATGCCGTAACGGGTCCTGTCGTCGAGACATCGCCTTGAAGAGAAAGGGATTGCAAAAATGGGAAAAGTAATCGGGATTGACCTCGGGACCACAAACTCGTGCGTGGCCATCATGGACGGTTCGCAGCCGAAGGTTATCGAAAACGCCGAAGGGGCGCGGACCACGCCCTCGATCGTCGCCTTCACTGAAGATGAGCGACTGGTCGGTCAGCCTGCAAAGCGTCAGGCGGTCACCAACCCCGACAACACGATCTTTGGCGTCAAGCGCCTGATCGGCCGTCGTGTGGATGATGCCGAAGTCGAAAAAGACAAGAAAATGGTGCCTTATACCATCGTTGATGGTGGCAATGGCGACGCGTGGGTTCAGGCCCGCGGTGAAAAATACTCCCCAAGCCAGATCTCGGCCTTCACTCTGGGTAAGATGAAGGAAACCGCGGAAAGCTATCTGGGTGAGGAAGTCACGCAGGCGGTCATCACCGTTCCCGCATACTTCAACGACGCACAGCGTCAGGCCACCAAAGACGCCGGTAAAATCGCCGGTCTGGAAGTGCTGCGGATCATCAACGAACCGACAGCTGCCGCTCTGGCCTATGGTCTGGACAAGCAGGAAACCCAAACCATCGCAGTCTATGACCTTGGTGGCGGTACCTTCGACGTGACCATTCTGGAAATTGACGACGGCCTGTTCGAGGTCAAATCGACCAACGGCGACACCTTCTTGGGTGGTGAAGACTTTGACATGCGCATCGTCAACTACCTGGCGGATGAGTTCAAAAAGGAACACGGTGTCGATCTGTCTGCTGACAAGATGGCCTTGCAGCGTCTGAAAGAAGCCGCCGAAAAAGCCAAGATCGAACTCAGCTCGACCTCGCAGACCGAGATCAACCAGCCGTTCATCTCGATGGGTTCGAACGGTCAGCCGCTGCACATGGTCATGAAACTGACCCGTGCCAAGCTGGAATCCCTGGTCGGTGATCTGATAAAGAAGTCGATGAAGCCGTGCCAGGCTGCTCTGAAAGACGCAGGTCTGTCGGCCGCTGACGTGGACGAAGTTGTTCTGGTCGGTGGTATGACCCGGATGCCGAAAGTGATCGAAGAGGTCACCAAGTTCTTCGGCAAAGAGCCGCACAAGGGTGTGAACCCGGACGAAGTGGTTGCCATGGGTGCCGCCATTCAGGCCGGTGTTCTTCAGGGCGACGTCAAGGACGTGGTTCTGCTGGACGTGACCCCGCTGTCGCTGGGCATCGAGACGCTGGGTGGCGTGTTCACTCGCCTGATCGACCGCAACACCACGATCCCGACGAAAAAGTCTCAGGTCTTCTCGACTGCCGAGGACAACCAGAACGCCGTGACCATCCGCGTGTTCCAGGGCGAACGTGAAATGGCTGCGGACAACAAGATCCTGGGTCAGTTCAACCTCGAAGACATCCCGCCCGCACCGCGCGGCATGCCCCAGATCGAGGTGACCTTCGACATCGACGCCAACGGCATTGTCTCGGTTTCGGCCAAGGACAAAGGCACCGGCAAAGAACAGAAGATCACCATCCAGGCATCGGGCGGTCTGTCCGACGAAGACATCGAAAAGATGGTCAAGGACGCCGAAGAGAACGCGGAAGCCGACAAGGAACGCCGCGAGCTAGTCGACGCCAAGAACCAGGCGGAAAGTCTCATCCACTCGACCGAAAAGTCGATGGAAGAGCATGCCGACAAAGTCGACCCGACCACGATCGAAGCCATCGAACTGGCCATCGCCGCACTCAAGGACGAGCTGGAAACCAACAATGCCGACAAGATCAAGTCTGGCATCCAGAATGTCACCGAAGCAGCGATGAAGCTGGGTGAGGCCATCTACAAGGCGCAGTCCGAAGAGGCCGAGGACGAGCCTGTCGCAGCGGATGCCGCACATGGTGATGACGATATCGTCGATGCCGAGTTTGAAGATCTGGACGACGAAAAGCGTAACTAACGGGTAACCGGGCCAATGTGGGCCGGTCCGGATGCCGGGCCGGCCTATTTACGTTGAGGCAGAAGGAAATACTGATGTCAAAACGCGACTATTACGAAGTGCTCGGTGTGTCCAAGGGCGCTTCGGCGGATGAGATCAAGAAAGGTTTTCGCACGAAAGCCAAAGAGTTGCATCCGGACCGCAACAAGGACAACCCGGATGCCGAGGCGCAGTTCAAGGAAGCCAACGAGGCTTATGACGTGCTGCGCGATGCCGACAAAAAGGCGGCCTATGACCGCTTTGGCCACGCCGCGTTTGAAAACGGCATGGGCGGCGGTGGTCGGCCTGGCGGCGGCTTTGGGCAGGGCGATTTCTCCAGCGCGTTCTCGGATGTATTCGACGACCTGTTCGGCGATTTCATGGGCGGGCAACGTGGTGGTGGCGGCCGACGCGCCGCGCGCGGCTCTGACCTGCGCTATAACCTGCGTGTATCGCTGGAAGAGGCGTTCTCGGGCCAGCAGAAAACCATCAATGTACCTACAGCCGTGGCTTGTTCCTCCTGCGAAGGAACCGGTGCAGAAGGCGGGGTCGAGCCGACAACCTGCCCCACCTGTTCCGGTATGGGCAAGGTGCGGGCGCAACAGGGCTTCTTTACGGTCGAACGAACTTGCCCCACCTGTTCGGGTCTGGGTCAGATCATCAAGAACCCCTGCAAATCCTGTAAGGGTGCAGGCCGCGTCGAAAAAGATCGCGCTTTGTCGGTCAACATCCCCGCTGGTGTCGAAACCGGAACGCGTATTCGACTGGCGGGTGAAGGCGAGGCCGGAATGCGTGGTGGCCCTCCGGGCGACCTCTACATCTTTGTGGAAGTGTCAGATCACAAGTTGTTCGAACGCGACAGCGTAAACCTTTATTGCCGTGTACCGGTCAGCATGGCCAAGGCCGCGCTGGGCGGATCGATCGAGGTTCCGACAATCGATGGCGGGCGTGGGCGGGTGCAGATCCCGGCTGGCAGCCAGTCGGGTCGGCAAATGCGTCTTCGCGGCAAAGGCATGCCCGCATTGCGCGGCGGCGGTGTTGGCGACATGTTCATCGAACTGGCGGTTGAAACCCCGGTCAACTTGACCACCCGCCAGAAAGAACTTCTGCGCGAGTTTGATGACCTGGGCGAAGACAACCACCCGGAATCAAAAAGCTTTTTCTCATCCGTCAAATCCTTCTGGGACGGTATGAAAAGCTGACAACCAGGATTACCCGGGGGCTCTGCCCCCGCCGCCCGTTCCGGGCGCCTCCCCCGGGATATTTCCAGCCAGATGAAGCAGGGATCCGTTATTCATCTGGCTCTAAATATCCCGGAGCGCGAGGCAGAGCCTCGCAAAACACTCCCTAAAGACACTCAATTGGCCTTATCAGATGACCAAAAGTGGCAATGCATTTGCCAAATTGGGTCTTGATTCCGACCGTCGACCCTGAAATTGTCCACGACAACCGTTGGGGTGCCCGTATCAGGGCTGAGAGGCGCAGCCGCGCTAACCCATCGAACCTGATCCGGGCAATTCCGGCGTAGGGAACGGTCTTATGAACACAGACGTTTTCCCTACCTCGTTGCCCAAAGAAGATGGAGCAACGATATGGCGGCAATTGCCCTGACCATTGCAGGGTCTGACAGTGGCGGAGGCGCCGGGATTCAGGCCGATCTGAAAGCGATGTCCGCGTTGGGTGTATTCGGCGCTAGTGTCATTACCGCTGTTACGGCGCAGAACACGCAAGCCGTCACTGCGGTGCATGGGCTTCCTCTGGATATCATTGCTGCTCAAATCGACGCGGTGCTGAGCGATCTGGACGTGAAAGCCATTAAGATCGGTATGCTTGCCACGCCAGAGATCATTCACACAGTGGCTCGAGGTCTGGAAACGTTCAAGGGCCCCATAATTCTTGATCCCGTCATGATCGCAAAATCCGGAGATGCCTTGCTGGCGCAGGAAGCGGTCCGGACGCTGCGCGAAGTGATGGTGCCAGCAGCGACTGTGCTGACACCCAATCTGCCCGAAGCGGTGTGTTTGCTGGATGCGACACCGGCGCAATCACCGGACGAGATGGCCGCACAAGGCCAGGCCCTGTGTGATCTGGGCGCAGGTGCGGTTTTGATGAAGGGCGGGCATGGGTCCGGCGATGTCTGCCACGATCTGCTGGTCGACCCCTCAGGTATCGTGGCCGCGTTTCAGGCCCCGCGACAGAACACGAAGAACACCCACGGAACCGGATGCACCCTGTCGTCATCGATCGCCGCCGGTCTGGCCAGGGGCCTGCCGCTGAGGGATGCGGTCGCGCAGGCGCATGATTATCTCCAAGGGGCCATCGCGCGGGCGGATGAGCTGAAGATTGGTGCCGGGCACGGCCCTGTGCACCACTTCCATCGGATCTGGCCCGCGTGACGCCCTGGTCGGTCATAGGTGCAGGCGTTGCGGGTCTGGCCGTGGCCAGTGAGCTTGTGTCACGCGGCGCAAGGGTGCAGGTTTTTGATCCGGGCGGCCCGCCCGGCCCGCATGGGTGTTCCTGGTGGGCCGGTGGGATGCTGGCGCCTTGGTGTGAATATGAAAATGCGGAAGAACCGGTTCTGCGGCTGGGGCAGGAAGCCATCGAATGGTGGGCGCAGCGAACGCAGGTAAACAGAAGTGGAACCCTTGTTGTTGCCAACGCACGTGACCTGCCCGACCTGCGTCGGTTTGCACGCAGGACCGAAGGGTTCAGCGAGTTTGATCGCGCGAAAATAATCGAATTAGAGCCTGATCTGAGCAAGTTTAGCAAAGCTCTGTATTTTGAAAACGAAGCGCACCTTGATCCTCGCCAGGCATTGCGCGATCTGCATCGTCACCTGCAAGGCGCAGGCGTGGAATTCCACCGAAAGCTGGCTCCGGTGCAACTGGACAACGCCATAGACTGCCGGGGCTTGCACGCGCGCGAATATCTGCACGACCTGCGCGGCGTGAAGGGTGAGATGCTGGTTCTTCGTTGCCCCGATGTGAACCTTTCGCGTCCGGTGCGGTTATTGCATCCGCGGATGCCGCTTTACATCGTTCCGCGCGGGGATGGCGTCTACATGCTGGGCGCAACCATGATCGAATCCGAAGACAGCAGCCGCATCACCGCGCGTTCGATGCTGGAACTGCTCAGCGCGGCCTATGCCGTGAACCCGGCCTTTGGCGAGGCCGAGGTGCTGGAGATCGGCGTCGACCTGCGCCCTGCTTTCCCGGACAACCTGCCGCGTATCCGGCGCTTGGGCCGGACAATCTATGCCAATGGGCTGTATCGCCACGGTTATCTGCTGGCCCCTGCATTGGCGCGGGGTGTCGCTGATCTGGCATTGGACAACACACATTCGGAGATGGTCGATGAAGATCGTGCTTAACGGCGAGACGCGGGACGTGCGTGCCGAAACCCTGTCGGATCTGTTGCTGGAATGCGGCTTCTCAGGCCGTGTGGCTACCGCCGTGAACGAAGATTTCGTGCCGTCAAGCCTACGTATTGGGCACAAACTGACCGATGGCGACCGGATCGAAGTTGTCGCACCGATGCAGGGGGGCTGAGGATGAAGACGTTCTACGGCATCGAGTTGCCGAACCCCTTGATGCTGGGCACAGCCCAATATCCCAGCCCTGCAATTCTGGAACAGGCCTTTCGCGAAAGCGGTGCGGCGGTTGCAACGGTATCGCTGCGGCGGGAATCCGGCGCGGGGCAGACATTCTGGCAGATGATCCGCGAGCTTGGTGTTCTGATCCTGCCAAATACGGCTGGCTGTCATACGGTGAAAGAGGCGGTGACCACAGCCCATATGGCGCGCGAAGTGTTTGATACCAAATGGATCAAGCTGGAACTGATCGGCCACACCGACAGTTTGCAGCCGGATGTGTTCCAGCTGGTCGAGGCCGCGCGCATCCTGACCGAAGACGGGTTTGAGGTGTTTCCCTACACAACCGATGATCTGATCGTGGGCGAACGCCTGCTCGAAGCGGGATGTGAAGTGCTGATGCCGTGGGGGGCGCCCATCGGGTCCGGGCGTGGGCTGAACAACGAATACGCCCTGCGGTCGATGCGGGCCGAGTTTCCTGACACGCCGCTGGTGGTGGATGCCGGGATCGGCCTGCCCAGCCACGCGGCCCACGCGATGGAACTGGGTTATGACGCCGTTCTGTTGAACACCGCTGTGGCCCGTGCCGGTGATCCCGTTCTGATGGCCAAGGCGATGGCGCAGGCAATCCATGCCGGGCAATTGGCCCATCAGGCCGACCCGATCGAGGCGCGTGATATGGCCGAACCTTCGACCCCTGTTGTTGGAAAGGCCTTCCTGTCATGACGCTGGACCGTTTCTATCCGATCTTCGATCACTCGGACTGGCTGCGGCGGATGCTGCCCCTGGGTGTCAAACTGGTGCAGCTGCGTATCAAGGATCAGCCGGTTGAGGTGGTGCGCGGTCAGATTGCCGCCTCGCGCGATCTGTGCCGCGACTATGGGGCGGTTCTGGTGATCAACGATTACTGGCAACACGCCATCGATCTGGGTTGCGACTGGGTTCATCTGGGTCAAGAGGATCTGGATGATGCTGACCTGAAAGCCATCCAAAAAGCGGGTCTAAAGCTGGGCGTTTCCACTCATGACGATGACGAGCTTGAGCGGGTTTTGGCCATGGATTCCGATTACGTGGCGCTGGGTCCCGTCTATCCGACCATTTTGAAAAAGATGAAATGGCATCAGCAGGGCCTGCCCCGCGTGACCGAATGGAAGGCACGGGTTGGCGACATTCCTCTGGTCGGCATTGGCGGCATGAGCGTCGAGCGCGCAGCGCGGGTGCTGGCAGCCGGGGCCGATATCGTCTCGGCCGTCACGGACATCACGCTGAACACCGACCCCGAAGTGCGGGTGCGTGCTTGGATAGAGGCCACGAGATGAGCCGCTATGCCCGCCAGACGCTGCTGCCCGAGGTTGGGGCCGAAGGACAGGCCCGCCTGACTGCGGCCCGTGTTTTGGTGGTCGGCGCAGGTGGTCTGGCCGCGCCGCTTCTGCCGCTATTGGCCGGAGCCGGAGTGGGGCACATCACGATTGTAGATGGTGATATCATTGATCTGTCGAATCTGCATCGCCAAACGTTGTTTTCAGAAGAAGATTGCGGGCAGTCAAAGGCTGAACGCGCCGCTGACCGATGCCGTGCGTTGAATGCCGAAATCGATGTGATTGCCAAGAAACAGGCTCTAACAGGGGAAAATGCGCCCAATCTGGTGTCGCAGGCGGATCTTGTCCTGGATTGTGCCGACAGCTATGCGGTCAGTTATATGCTGTCGGATACTTGTCTGGCACAAGGCAAGCCACTGATCAGCGCCTCGGTGCTAGGGCTTTCAGGATATGTGGGCGGCTTTTGCGGCGGCGCGCCTTCTCTGCGTGCCGTTTTCCCCGACGCACCGGAAAGTGGCGCAAGCTGCGCCACGGCGGGTGTTCTGGGTCCCGTTGTCGGTGTGATCGGGTCCATGCAGGCGCAGATGGCGCTGAGCCTGATCTTGCGGCTTGACCCATCACCCCTAGGGCAGATGGTGCAATATGATGCGCGAACCCTGCGCAGCACCGGGTTTCGTTTTGATGACGCGCCGGAACCGTCAAGCTGTTTCCGCTTTCTCTCCGCCAGTCAGTTGAGGGAGACAGACCAGATTATCGAACTGCGTGACCCGAACGAAGCTCCGGTTCCGGCTCACCCGAATGCAACGCGCATTTCACCCGAAGAAATACAAAAAATAGACCCAAACAAGGGGCAACGCCTCGCCCTTTGCTGTGCCACCGGGCTGCGCGCATGGCGCGCTGCCGAGAAGATCCAACCGATTTGGCCGGGCGAGATTGTCCTCGTCGCGGCCTCAGCCTCCTGAGAAAAGGAAACGTGAGATATGAAAAAGCTGATGACAGCCCTTGCCCTTCTGGCAGCCGCGCCGGCCTGGGCCGAAGACAAGATGACCGTCCTGCTGGACTGGTTCATCAACCCCGACCACGGGCCCATCATCGTGGCACAGGAAAATGGCTATTTCGCCGAGCAGGGGTTGCAGGTCGAAGTCGTTGCCCCCGCCGACCCGTCCGCGCCGCCGCGTCTGGTGGCTGCCGGTCAGGCGGATCTGGCGGTATCCTATCAGCCGCAACTGCATTTGCAGATTCACGAAGGGCTGCCGCTGAAACGGGTCGGCACGCTGGTCGCGACGCCCCTGAACTGCCTGCTGGTTCTGAAAGACGGCCCGATCAAATCGCCCGCTGACCTCAAAGGCAAGAAAATCGGCTTTTCCGTCGCCGGTGTGGAAGAGGCCATTCTCAGCACCGTGCTTGGCAAATACGACGTCGCGCTGGATGATGTTGAGATGATCAACGTGAATTTCTCGCTCTCACCCTCGCTGATGACCGGTCAGGTGGATGCGGTGATCGGCGCCTATCGCAACTTCGAGCTGAACCAGATGGATATCGAAGGTCGCCCCGGCACCTGTTTCTATATCGAGGAAGAAGGCGTGCCGTCTTATGACGAACTGATCTATGTCGCCAACCCCGATACGATGGACAAAGACAAGATCGCCCGTTTCCTGGCCGCGACCGAAAAAGCGACTCAGTACATCGTCAACAACCCGGAAAAAAGCTGGGAGGTCTTCTCAGCCACTTCACCCGAACTGCAGGACGAGCTGAATGCACGCGCATGGGTCGACACGCTGCCGCGCTTTGCCCTGCGTCCCGCCGGGTTTGACGCTGGCCGTTATGCCCGGTTCGAGGCATTCCTGAACGACAGCGGCATGATCGACACCGTCCTGCCCGTCAGTGACATTGCCATCGACGTAACCGCGCAATGAGCGATTATGGCAAAGCCTTTGCGCTGATGCGCGATGCGGCGCAGGGGCCGTGGCGGGATTACACCCGCCACGCTTTTGTCGAAGCACTGAAAGACGGCACCCTGCCACGCCCGGCGTTCCTGCACTATCTGCGTCAGGATTATGTGTTCCTGATACACTTCTCGCGCGCCTGGGCGCTGGCCGTGGTGAAATCGGAAACACATGCTGAAATGCTGGCAGCGTCGCGTACCGTGAACGGCCTGATCAGCGAAGAGATGAAGCTGCATATCGGTATTTGCGAAGCAGAAGGCATTTCGCAGTCCGATCTGTTTGCAACGCCGGAACGGCCCGAGAATCTGGCCTATACCCGCTTTGTTCTCGAGGCGGGCTATAGCGGTGATCTGCTGGATCTTCTGGCAGCACTTGCACCCTGCGTCATGGGATATGGTGAGATAGGCACCCGCTTGGCTGAGGAGGCAACATCAACGACCTATCGTGGCTGGATCGATACCTACGCGGACGAGGGCTACCAGAACGCCTGCGTGGCCGTGGGTGAGTTGCTGGATTCGGCTCTAACAAGGCGGATTGGGGCGGATTTCCAAACTTCGCCTCGCTGGGATCGTCTGTGCAGGACGTTCCGCTCGGCCACGGAATTGGAAGTCAATTTCTGGCAGATGGGTCTGACCCCATGACCCCGGCGCCCGATCTGACCATCAGCGGCACAGCCATGATCGATGGCGCGACTCTGTTCGCGCCGCTGACCCTGACGCTTGACGCAGGGGCGTGGACCTGTCTGCTGGGTGGATCGGGTGTTGGCAAAACCACGGTTTTGCGGCTGATTGCCGGGCTGGAAACCGGGGCTGAATTCACGGGCCGGATCACCGCCAGCGATGGCCAGTCGGTTTCAGACCGGGTTGCTTATATGGCGCAGGACGACCTGTTGCTACCTTGGGCGAGTGTTGCGCAAAACGTCTCACTGGGCGCGCGGCTGCGGGGCGAGAAAGTTGACCTTGACCGGCGTGACCGCCTGATCGAACGGATGCGGTTGCAGGACCATATGACCAAGAAACCGCCCGAGCTTTCGGGCGGGCAGCGGCAGCGTGTGGCACTGGCCCGCACCTTGATGGAAGACCGGCCGATTGTGTTGCTGGATGAACCCTTTTCAGCCCTTGATGCCCGAACCCGTGCCGATATGCAGGATCTGGCCGCCGAGGCGCTGCGGGGCCGCACTGTCCTTCTGGTAACCCACGATCCGGGCGAGGCCGCGCGTCTGGGGCAATCCATCGTCGTCATGACACAGCACGGGCTGACACCGTGCGATCCGCCGGTTGCTCCAGCCCCGCGCAGCGTCGATGATTTGCAGACGCTGGAAACACAAGGCGCGCTTTTGCGGCTGCTGCGGGAGGGCGGGGTATGAAGTCCCTCTCTGTTCTGGCAGCAACCCTGTTTGCCATTGCCATCTGGCAGGGGACCGTGACCCTGACCGGATTGCCAAAGTTCATCCTGCCCGGCCCCGTGGTGGTTGCCGAGACCTGGTGGCAGAACCGCTGGCTGATTGCCGAACACACCTGGATCACAGCCATTGAGGTCATTATCGGCCTTGCCTGCGGCACGCTGCTTGGCGTTGTCACTGCATTGCAGCTGGCCAATTCCCGCGTCGCACGAGTTTTGGTGCAGCCAATGCTGGTGTTCACGCAGGCCCTGCCGGTCTTTGCACTGGCCCCGTTGCTGACCCTGTGGCTGGGTTATGGCCTGTTGTCCAAGGTCGCGATGGCGGTCCTGATCATCTATTTCCCGATCACGTCGTCCTTTTTTGACGGTTTGATGCGGACACCGCAGGGGTATCTGGACCTTGCACGCACGATGCAGGCCAGCAAGCGCACTGTGTTGTGGCACATCCGTATCCCTGCGGCGTTGCCGTCTCTGGCCTCGGGGATGCGGCTGGCGGCGGTGTATGCGCCGATCGGTGCCGTGATCGGTGAATGGGTCGGTTCATCGCAAGGTCTGGGATATCTGATGCTGCTGGCCAATGGCCGTGCCAAGACGGACCTGATGTTTGCGGCGATGCTGACTCTGGGCGTATTTTCGATCCTTCTGCACATGATTGTCCGCCGCGCCACCGCGCGTATGGCAGGAGAGGCTCATTAACCTTTCGGAAAGTGATTCTGCGTCAGGGTAAACGCATGACACAGGACGCCTTTGCCGAAGCCCCCATGCTGTTTGATACGGACGAAGCGCCAGCGCAGCCGCTGCCGAATGGTCGGTTACCCTCCTACATCAAAGACCATCGCAAGCGGCTGCGCGAACGGTTCATGGCGGGCGGATCCGCAGCGATCCCGGATTATGAGTTGCTGGAACTGGTTTTGTTCCGGTCCATCCCTCGGCAGGATGTGAAACCATTGGCGCGGGCATTGATGAATGCCTTTGGCGATTTCAACCGTGTGTTGGCAGCACCCGAAGAACGGCTGCGGCAGATCAAGGGCGTTGGTGATACGGTCATCACCGATCTGAAAATCCTCGAAGCCTGCGCGCATCGGATGGCACGGGCGCGGGTGATGCAACGACACGTAATATCCAGCTGGGACGCGCTGCTGGATTATTGCCACACGACAATGGCGCATCGCGAGACCGAGCAATTTCGCGTTTTCTATCTGGATCGCAAGAACGTCCTGATCGCGGATGAGGAACAGGCCAAAGGCACCGTGGATCACGTGCCGGTCTATCCGCGCGAAGTGGCGAAACGGGCGTTGGAACTGAATGCCTCGGCCCTGATATTGGTGCACAACCATCCTTCGGGCGACCCAACGCCGTCACAGTCAGATATCGACATGACCAACCGCATTCAGGATGCCTGCTCCGCCCTGGGGCTGACCCTGCATGACCACCTGATCATCGGCAAATCGACCGAGCTCAGCTTTCGTTCCGAAGGGTATCTCTAGCGGCTACTGCACCCAAATCTCGACCCGCCGGTTGACCTTGCGGCCCCATTCGGTGTCATCGCAGGCCATGGGCATCGCTTCACCAAATCCTTCGGCGGTGACCGTGATACTATCAGGGATCGGGGCTTCAAGCGCGGCGATAACCGCGTTTCGCACGGTTTGCGCGCGCCGTAGGGCGATGCGGGCATTTGAAACGGCACCCCCGTCCCCATCGCTGAAGCCTGCAAACACAACCTTGCGCGCCTGCAACGTACCCGCGTCCAGCATTTGCGCCAGTTGCTGAATATTGGCGCGCGACTGCGCGTCCGGGCGGGACGATCCGGGTTCGAACCGGACCGACAGGGACAGGCGCGACAGCGGGCGCAAGGTCTCGATCATGCGCTGCAACTCCTCCAGTCCGACCTCAGTTCCGCCGGTGACGACCGCATTGGCAAGCCGGTCCCCCTGCACGCCAACCGGCAGGGTTTCAGCAGATTGATCCACATATCCTGCGTCACGTATCGCCACCTGTGCCTCGGGGCTTTGGCTATAGGCCAGAAACTGTCGCGCAATCCGGGGCAGGCGGCGTTCCGGCAGATACAGGAACATGGGCATATTCAGCGGGTAATCTTCGGTCTTGATTGACTGGCGGGTCGCGGCCAGAGGATGCCCGCACCCGCCAGTCAAAGGCACAGCGCGGGTGCCATGGGCCGATGCCTTGCTGGCGATACCGATGGAAAACGGATCCTTAGCCACAGCCGCGGTCAGGTCATGTATGCGATTGTGGCGGATCGCCGTATCGGTCAGCACCACACCGGCGGTTTTCAGAACCTGATCCTCGACCGCCTGCGCCAGACCCGACCCGGCCTCTGGCGCATGCAGTGCAATAGGGGCATCCGGCCCACCCAGCTGCGCCCAGTTGCTGACCTCGCCGGACAGAATGCGGGCCAGATCCGCCAGCGAAACCTGTCGCATCACGCTGTCGGGGGCCACGACCGGGACCATGGCATCCAGTGCAATGACCCGTGATCGCCGCGAGCGTTTCAGATCACCCAACCCCGCAGCTTCGGCAGCCTCCCGCTCGGCCTCGCGCATCTCGCGCAGGGCCATCACGATATCCGCCCGGTCTGCGATCAGGTCGCTGAACCCGCGATCCGTGGTGCCCACGTCAAAGAAAAACCGCGCAAGCGGCGCCGACCGGCCTGCCTGATGCAACTCGTAAATAAAGGTGTCCTCATCCACGCGGGCGGGGGTCGCGGTCAGGTCTTCCTGACGGGCAAAGCCGATGATCAGGGCGGGCAGCACCGTTTCGGCCATCACCGATGATCCGGAAAACTGCACTTCGGCGACGAAATCGATCAGGTTGGGGCAGGCGGGTCCCTCGCATGTGACGCCGGAACCATCCACGGTCAACGTCCCGAATTGCGTATCGACGCGATAAAACTCACCGTCAAAGCTCAGCAGATTGCCTGTCACTTCGACCTTGCCATCATGCGAGGTCAACGTGATGTCCTGCCCAAAAGCACCGGTCGCCACCGTCACGGAAAACAGCGCAGCCACCGCCACACGGAAAAATGTCATAAGAGGTTCAAGCCTGCCTGCGGATTACTTTGCCGCGATTGTCAGGTCTGAGAGCAGATTATTCAACACCAGAAACTCGCCCGAGCGCGAACAATCCGGCAAGGTCACAGACATGTCGCGCGACCGCAGGCGGCGGTCCGACAACAACTCCAGCGACTGCACGTTCAGCGTGTGGCCGCAATTTGCATCGGTCACTTCGGCCTCGACGGTCAGGTCAATCGTGCCCGACTGTTCAGATGTACTGGCCGGGAAAGAATACACTTCGATATTCTGAGTAATCCCGGAATCGGATTGACCCAAGCGCATAACCTTACCGGCGCCTTCGGCAGATGCGTCATCCCAGACATGGCCATCCGCGCCATAGCTGGCGCCAAATTCCAGCGCGTGAATCTGCAACTCGGTATCACCCTGCCATTGCAGGACAACACGATCAAAACCGGCGATTTCGGGGACGTGAGTGGTGGCGACGGTGCCTGTTTCATCTTCGAAGGAAAACAGGAAAATCGCATATTCCGAAAGGGCCGGGATCGTCATGTCCAGCGCGCCGCTGGCGTCAGTCATCTGGCTAACAGTCAGGCCGCTATGGTGGATTTCAATCCGCTCATTCTTGTGGCACGGCGCTTTCAGCGACAGGTGCGCCAAGGCACCGGGCGCTGCGGTCGCGTGCGCGCTGATCCTGCAACTCGATGTTCTGGGGACCGCGGGTACAGCACGGGGTGCCGGTGTGACATTGACCGGATCGGCATCTGATACTGTAGCCGACGTCAGCACGATACCGTCCAGCCCCGACAGAATCGAAGACTGATCGGCAACGGAGGCCACATCAACACTGCCCTGCGCGCGGTTCTGCTGCGCAGCCGGTCCGTTCTGCATCAGATAGCCTATGCCCAAGGCACAAGCGACCGTTCCGCACATGGTTACGTAGTTGCGAACTACAAACAAGACACCCTCCCCAGTTGAAGGAGCAGCTTGCACTCTCGCCACCAATCGCGGCCAATTTGTGGCCGCGAGACGGACTCATTGTGATGAAAGGGTGTTAACGTTAGGTCAATCTGCCGTGGCAGTGTTTGAACTTCTTTCCGGATCCGCAGGGGCACAGGTCGTTTCGCGACGGGTTACCCCAGGTTGACGGATCGCCCTCATCAAACCCCGGCAGGGCATCGCCTGATGCCGCCGCTTCGGCCTTGGCCTCGGCTTGGCTTGCGGCTTTGTCCACGGCCTGTTGTGCCTGCGCCTGTTGCGCCGCCATCTGCGCCAGCATTTCCTTCTGCTCTTCTTCGGTCAGTGGCCGCACGCGCGACAATTGCTGTGTCACGGTTTCCCGCAAACCGTCCAGCATGGTTTCGAACAGCTGGAAGCTTTCGTTTTTGTATTCGTTCAGCGGATCGCGCTGGGCATAGCCGCGGAAACCCACGACCGAGCGCAGATGTTCCAGCGTCAGCAGATGCTCGCGCCATTTGGTATCGATGGTCTGCAACAGCACCTGCTTTTCGATGTTGCGCATGTTTTCGGGACCAAAGGCGACCGCCTTCTGGGCCATCATCTCATCTGCGGCCTTAACCAAGCGCTCCCGCACTTGCTCGTCATCCACGCCTTCTTCGGCAGCCCAGTCCTGAACCGGGGCGTCGATGGTCAGCTTGTCCTTGATCGCCGCATGCAGACCGTCTGTATCCCACTGATCCGCATAGGATTTCGGCGGCATGTATTCGTCAATGAGATCGTCAATCACCTGCTCGCGCATATCCGAGACGATCTCGGACAGGTCATTGGCCGACATGATTTCGCGGCGCTGGCTAAAGATCACCTTGCGCTGATCGTTCATCACGTCGTCGAATTTCAGAACGTTCTTGCGCATGTCGAAGTTGCGGCCCTCGACCTTGGACTGCGCGCGTTCCAGCGACTTGTTCACCCAGGGGTGAATGATTGCCTCGCCTTCTTTCATGCCCAGCGTGGTCAGCACCTTGTCCAGCCGTTCCGAGCCAAAGATGCGCATCAGGTCGTCTTCAAGGCTCAGGTAGAACACGGTACGGCCCGGATCGCCCTGACGGCCCGAACGGCCGCGCAGCTGGTTGTCGATGCGGCGACTTTCGTGGCGTTCGGACGCCATCACATAAAGGCCTCCTGCGGCCAGAACCTTTTCTTTTTCTTCCGCGTGGCGTGCTTCTTCTGCGGCACGCAGGTCTGACGGATCAGCCTCGGGGTTGTCCGCCATCGCTTGCAGCACCTTCATTTCGACATTGCCGCCCAGCTGAATGTCTGTACCGCGACCGGCCATGTTGGTGGCGATGGTCACCGCGCCCAGACGGCCGGCATCGGCAACGATCTGCGCCTCCTGCTCGTGCTGGCGGGCGTTCAGAACATTATGCGCGATGCCTTCCTTGGTTAGCATCTGGCTCAGCAGTTCCGATTTCTCGATCGAGGTCGTGCCCAGCAGGACCGGCTGGCCCGTTTCCTGCGCCTTCTTGGTTTCTTCGATCATCGCGCCGTATTTTTCCATGGCGGTGCGATAGACCTGATCGTCCTCGTCCACACGGGCAATCGGCTTGTTGGTCGGAACCTCGACCACGCCCAGGCCGTAAATCTCGGCAAATTCCTCGGCCTCGGTCAGGGCGGTCCCGGTCATGCCGCCCAGCTTGTCGTAAAGGCGGAAATAGTTCTGGAAGGTCACGCTGGCCAGCGTCACGTTCTCGGGTTGAATCTGCACGTTTTCCTTGGCTTCGATGGCCTGGTGCAGACCCTCGGACAGGCGGCGGCCCGGCATCATGCGGCCGGTAAACTCGTCGATCAGAACGACATTGCCGTCGCGCACGATGTAATCCTTGTCGCGCTGGAACAGCTTGTGCGCGCGCAGACCCTGATTCACGTGATGCACAACGGTCGTGCTTTCCGGGTCATACAGCGAATGGCCTTCGGGAATCAAACCGGCAGCCAACAGCTGCTGCTCCAGAAACTCGTTGCCCTCATCCGTGAAGGTCACGTTGCGGGCCTTTTCGTCCAACGTGTAGTGTTCGTCGGTCAGGCTCGGGATCAGCGCATCGATGGCGGTATACAGGTTCGAGCGGTCCTGTGCCGGGCCCGAGATGATCAGCGGCGTCCGCGCCTCGTCGATCAGGATCGAATCGACCTCGTCCACAATCGCGAAATTGTGGTGCTTCTGGTAAACCTGCTCCAGATCGGCCTTCATATTGTCGCGCAGATAGTCAAAACCCAGCTCGTTGTTGGTGGCATAGGTGATGTCGCATTTATAGGCGGCCAGTTTCTCTGCATCGGGCTGGCCCGACCAGATCACGCCGGTGGTCATGCCCACGGCAGCAAACACCTTGCCCATCCATTCCGCGTCGCGCTTGGCCAGGTATTCGTTCACCGTGACCACATGCACGCCCTTGCCGGTCAGCGCGTTCAGATACGCCGGGAAGGTCGCGACCAGTGTCTTGCCCTCACCCGTCTTCATTTCCGAGATGTTGCCCTGATGCAGGAACACACCGCCCATCAGCTGTACGTCAAAGGCGCGCAGCCCCAGCGCGCGGCGGGCACCTTCGCGCACGTTGGCAAAGGCTTCGGGCAGCAGATCGTCAAGGCTTTCGCCATCCAGCGCGCGTTTGCGCAGGTCTTCTGTCTTGTCGATCAGGTCCTGATCGGACAGCTTCTCGAACTCGGGTTCCAGCGCGTTGATCTTTTCGATCAGGGGGCGGGTCGCCTTGATCTTGCGGTCGTTCGGTGTTCCGAACACCTTTTTGGCGAGCGTTCCGAGTCCCAGCATGTTCACTCCAGCGGATCTGTTCTTGTCTTGGTTTTTGACAGGCTTGCCCACCTTGCGCGCAACCCATAGATACGTGGGGTGAAAGGCGGCCCTGTCCAAGGCTTCAAAGCGATGTAAGCGGCAGGTTCCAGAGTGTCAACGCTGCGCCCTGCCGCGGCAAGGAAATAGGATGATTCAATGCCCAAAGGCCTCACTATTCTGCCATCGCTGGCTCTGACCGCCATGATGGCCTTGCCGCTGGCCGCCGAAACCCAGCCGGATGCATCCACCGTGGTGGCGCGTGTGAACGGGGATGAGATCACTTTGGGTCACGTGATCGCAACCGTTGCCGCCTTGCCGCCGCAGTACCAGCAGGCCGAAGATGACGTATTGTTCGACTTCGTACTGGAACAGCTGATCCAGCAGCAACTGCTGGGGCAACAGCAGGATGGGCTGAACAAACTGAACACGCTGCGGCTGAAAAATGAAGAACGCTCACTTCTGGCGGTTCAGACCGTCACAGCCCTGACCGATACCGTTGTCACGGATGAGGCCATTCAGGCAGCCTACGACGCGCAGTACAACGATTTCGCGGGTGAGGACGAATTCGATGCCAGCCACATTCTGGTCGAGACCGAAGAACAGGCCAACGACCTCAAGGCGCAGCTTGATGACGGCGCCGATTTCGCCGAACTCGCGCGCGAGCACTCCACCGGTCCGTCCGGCCCCAATGGCGGCTCGCTGGGCTGGTTCGGCAAGGGCCAGATGGTACCGGAATTCGAAACAGCCGTGGTCGCGCTCGAAAAAGGGCAGGTGTCCGACCCGGTTCAGACGCAGTTCGGCTGGCATGTGGTCAAGCTGAACGACAAGCGCAAAACCGAAGCGCCCGCGCTGGATGCCGTGCGCGAAGAGCTTGCACAGACCGTTCAGCAGAACGCCATTCAGGCGCGCATCGATGAACTGACACAGCAGGCGCAGATCGACCGCCCCGCTCTGGAAGGTGCCGGATCCGAAGTTCTGCGCCAGCTGGACCTGATTCAGGAGTAACCCCCGTGGCCAAGATCACCAAGGTTTCGCCGCTGGCGCCAGCGTCCTTCCCTGATTTGCCTGCAATTGACGGTGTGCGGTTCGCCACCGTCGCGGCGGGCGTTCGATATCAGGGCCGCACCGATGTCATGCTGGCCGTGCTGGACCCGGGCACATCTGTGGCCGGGGTCTTTACCCGTTCAGCCACACGGGCGGCACCGGTTCTGGATTGTCAGGACAAGATCGGCGGGCCCAGTGATGGCCCGGCGGCGATCCTGGTGAACTCGGGCAATGCCAATGCCTTTACCGGGCATTATGGTCAGACCTCGGTGGCCGAGGTGACGCAGGCCGTCTCGAAGGCGACTGGTGTTCCGGTCGAGCGGGTCTTTACCTCCTCCACCGGCGTGATTGGTGAGCCGCTGGCTCATGACCGCATCATTGCCAAGCTTGAAACGCTGAAGGCGGGTCTCAGCCGTCACGCGATCGAAGACGCCGCACGCGCGATCATGACCACGGACACCTTCCCGAAAGGGGCCGTGGCGCAGGTCGAAATTGATGGCAAAACAGTCTCTATTGCGGGGATTGCAAAGGGTTCGGGCATGATTGCGCCAGATATGGCGACGATGCTGGTCTATATCTTCACCGACGCGCAGGTCGAACAATCAGCGTTGCAGGCGATGCTGAGCGCGCAGACAGACCGGACGTTCAACTGCATCACCGTGGACAGCGATACATCCACCTCGGACAGCCTGCTGCTGTGCGCCACCGGCGCTTCGGGTGTGGACGCCACCGGCAACGCGGCTTTCGCCGAGGCGTTGGAAGCCGTGATGCTGGATCTGGCCCAGCAAGTGGTGCGCGATGGCGAAGGTGCCACGAAATTCGTCGAAATCCGCGTAAAAGGGGCCGCAACAGACGCTGACGCCAAGATCCACGGCCTTGCCATCGCCAACTCTCCGCTGGTCAAAACCGCCATCGCGGGCGAAGACCCGAACTGGGGTCGTATCGTCATGGCCATCGGTAAATCCGGTGCCGCGGCGGACCGCGACCTGCTGAGCATTTCCTTCGGCGACATCCTTGTGGCCGAAAAAGGCTGGGTCAGCCCCGATTACAGCGAAGACGCAGCTGCCGCTTATATGAAAGGTCAGGATCTGGTCATCGCCGTTGATCTGGGCCTGGGCGAAGGCAATTCCACCGTCTGGACCTGCGATCTGACGCACGGATATATCGAGATCAACGCGGATTACCGCTCGTGAAAACCGTGTTGGTCTCTGCTGTCGCCCTGATCGACATCGAGGGCCGGGTGCTGTTGGCCCAACGCCCCGAGGGCAAATCCATGGCCGGTCTTTGGGAGTTTCCCGGCGGCAAGATCGAGCCCGGCGAAACCCCCGAGGCCGCCCTGATCCGCGAATTGCACGAGGAACTGGGCATCGACACCTGGGCCTCGTGCCTTGCCCCCCTGACCTTCGCCAGCCACAGCTATGATGATTTCCACCTGCTGATGCCTCTGTTCGCCTGCCGCAAATGGCAGGGCATCCCACAGTCGAAAGAGGGGCAGGCGCTGAAATGGGTCCGCGCAAATGACCTGCGCAATTACCCCATGCCGGCCGCGGATGTGCCCCTGATCCCGATCCTGCGGGATTGGTTGTAGGGGCTCAAAAGGCGTCAGGCGCAAACGGCCCGAATTTCGGCTTGGCGGATTTATTTGCCGATTTGTGGTAGTGTTCGAGTGCTTTCTCAATGGTGAAGGAGTACCTCGTTATGATTGCAAGTCGAGTTGGAAAGCTTTGGGTGTCCAGGATTGTTTTGATTTTGGCCTTATTTGTTTTGGCGGTTCATAGTGCCAAAGCAGATGATGCGAAGACTGCAGTATCGGTCATGATCGAAGAGCAGGCCCGAATTGATCGCTATGTCGAACTCGATTTTGCACGGCAAGATCTTTTGTTTCACCAGACGAGCACGATCCTGGCCCTATACGGTGATTACAACTCCTACACCAAATCGGACGGCACTCAGGCCAATGGCTCTGACATGACGCGATTCAGAAATCGGGTCACTGAATACGTGCCCGCTGCCATTGTGGATTTCCGGCGAAAGTCCCAAAGAGACAAAACAATTTCCGAGGATGAGGCAAGCAAGGCAGTAGCCGCAGAAACCCTGATGGAAGAGATGGTTTTGGCCGCAGGTGAAATCATTGAACTTTGCGACGCCAACAAGCCCTATGAGGCAAGTCTCGTTTACCGCGATAAGACAATGCCCTTGAACACGAAACTTTTGGGGTTGCTGTACACGTTGCGCTCAACATCTGTTGGTCGTTTTAAAAAAGCAGCATTAAAAGCTAAGTATCAGTAACCGCGCCAACCTGCCGAAGGTCGAATTCTGTTTGCCGGTCCGGCGTCCCTGCTGCACACAGGACCTGTTTGGTACGGTAATTGCGTGGGACGAACGGGTTCCTCGTAACAGTCTGCATTTGTACATATTGTACAAAACGTAACATCACCCTTCTGCACCTGTTACAATTCGTAAGAATTGAGAAAACATCAGGAAAAAGTTGACGCTGATCGTGCGGGTGTCCCAAATCGGGGCACTGGCATCCGGGGGCTTTCCCGGATCCGCCATTTCCGGCTTTGAGGAGGCCGGATGGGGAGGAGAAAAAGATTGGCTCAGACGCAGTCGGGCGCCGAAGGGTTGCACTCCCTTCCGGCGCTTCTACACCGCAACGCGACCCAGTTCGGGGATGCCCCGGCCTATCGGGAAAAAGAATTTGGGATCTGGCAATGCTGGACCTGGGCTGAAGCGGCCAAGGAAATTCGCGCGCTCGCCCTTGGATTTCTTGAAATTGGCGTTGAGCGCGGTGACCACATTGCCGTGATCGGACGCAACCGGCCAGCACATTACTGGACCATGGTCGCGGCACAGATGGTCGGTGCAGTTCCGGTGCCTCTGTATCAGGACGCAGTCGCCGAAGAGATGACCTATGTGATGGAGCATTGCGGCGCGAAATATGTCGTCTGCGGTGATCAGGAACAGGTCGACAAGGTCATCGAGATTCAGGAAAAAGTGCACCAGATCAAGCACATCCTCTATACCGACAAGCGGGGGATGCGGAAATACGACCACAGCCAGATGAACGCGCTGGAAGACCTCATGGCCGAAGGTCAGGCAGGACATCAGCGGTTTGATGCAGAGCTGGACAAGCGCATCTCTGAGATCACCTATAACGACACCTGCGTCATGCTTTATACCTCGGGCACAACGGGCAAGCCCAAGGGGGTGGTTCTGTCGAACCGCAACGTGATCGAAAGCGCCAAGAATTCAGCGATCTTCGACCATTTGACCCGCGATGAAGATATCCTTTCCTATCTTCCAATGGCATGGGTCGGGGATTTCATCTTTTCCATCGGTCAGGCCTATTGGTGCGGGTTCTGCGTGAACTGCCCGGAAAGCGCCGACACGATGATGACCGACCTGCGCGAAATCGGGCCGACCTATTTCTTCGCCCCACCACGCGTGTTTGAAAGCCAGCTAACCAATGTGATGATCCGGATGGAGGATGCGAGCAAGCTGAAGCAGCGCATGTTCCATCACTTCATGGCGCATGCCAAAAAAGTGGGTGGCAAGTTGCTGGATGGCAAACCCGTCGGCTTTGGCGACCGGATGAAATACGCGCTGGGTAACCTGTTGGTCTACGGGCCGCTCAAGGATACGCTGGGTTATGGCCGGTTCCGGGTTGGCTATACAGCGGGTGAAGCGATCGGACCGGAAATCTTTGATTTCTATAGATCTTTGGGCATCAACCTGAAACAGCTTTATGGCCAGACCGAAGCAACCGTGTTCATCACCGTACAGCCGGATGGCGAGGTTCGGGCCGACACGGTTGGCGTGCCCGCGCCGGATGTCGAGATCAGGATCGACGACAAGGGCGAGATCCATTACCGCTCGCCCGGCGTGTTTGTCGAATATTACAACAACCCGGATTCCACGGCATCGACCAAAGATGCCGAAGGCTGGGTGGCAACGGGTGATGCCGGGTTCATCGAGGAAAGCTCGGGCCATCTGCGGATCATCGACCGGGCCAAGGACGTGGGCAAAATGGCCGACGGGTCCATGTTCGCGCCGAAATATGTCGAGAACAAGCTGAAGTTCTACCCCGATATTCTCGAGGTCGTTCTGTTCGGAAACGGCAAGGATCGCTGTGTGGCCTTCATCAATATTGACCTGACAGCGGTCGGCAACTGGGCGGAACGCAACAACGTGGCCTATGCGTCCTATCAGGAACTGGCGGGCCATCCGCGTGTGTTAGAGACGATCAAGGCGCATGTGGAAGAGGTCAACAAATCGGTAGCAGCTGATGAAATGCTGTCCGGTTGCCAGGTGCATCGCTTTGTGGTGCTGCACAAGGAACTGGATGCTGATGACGGTGAGATGACCCGCACCCGGAAAGTTCGGCGCGGGTTTGTCGAAGAGAAGTTCCACGACATCATTGCGGCGCTTTACGACGGATCCGAAAGCGTCTCGACCACGACCGAAGTGACCTATGAGGATGGGCGCAAGGGATCGATTAGCGCAACGCTGAAAATCGTGGACGCGCCGGTTGTACCGGTTGCGCAGCACAAGGTGGCAGCGGAATGAGGGCCGCCACAGCACCGCGCGACCTGCGGCCATCGCCCTGTCCGCCATCCCGTTTTTGCGCAAGTCAGGGAGTGACTGATGCTGGATAACGCCGAAGGATATGTCACCGAAGACGGTCGCAAGATCGGCGGCGTGGTGATGGAGATGAAGAACATCACTCTGCGCTTTGGCGGCGTCGTGGCGATCAAGGATATCTCGTTCGATATTCGCGAGGGTGAGATTCGCGCCATCATCGGGCCGAATGGGGCCGGAAAATCATCGATGCTGAACGTCATCTCGGGGTTCTATGTCCCGCAGGAGGGCGAGGTCTGGTTCCACGGATCAAAACGCCCAGCGATGCGGCCCTTTGAGGTGGCGCAGCAGGGGATCGCGCGGACGTTCCAGAACATCGCCCTGTTCGAGGGGATGAGCGTTTTGGACAACGTCATGACAGGGCGTTTGAATTTCATGCAGACCAACATCCTCCAGCAGGCTTGGTGGAAGGGAAAGGCCGAGGCGGAAGAGGTTGAAAACCGTGAGGCGGTCGAGAAGATTATCGATTTCCTTGAAATCCAGCACATCCGAAAAACGCCCGTGTCGCGCCTTCCATACGGGTTGAAAAAGCGGGTGGAACTTGCGCGTGCTCTGGCGGCAGAACCAAAGCTCTTGCTGCTGGATGAACCGATGGCGGGCATGAACGTTGAAGAGAAAGAGGACATGAGCCGCTTTATCCTCGACGTGAATGACGAATTCGGCACCACCATCGCCCTGATCGAACACGATATGGGCGTGGTGATGGACCTGAGCGACCGCGTGGTCGTGATGGATTACGGCAAGAAGATTGGTGACGGCACGCCCGACGAGGTGCGCAACAATCAGGAAGTCATCGACGCCTATCTGGGAGTCAGCCATGACTGAGACCAAAGCAGATATCCGGGGAGGCACATATGCCTGAGCAGTTAATCTTTGCCACGGAGGTCATCCTTAACGGTCTGATGGCCGGGGTGCTTTATGCGCTGGTCGCGCTGGGCTTTGTGCTGATCTACAAAGCATCCGGGATTTTCAATTACGCGCAAGGGGTTATGGCCCTGTTTGCGGCGATGACACTGGTCGGGATCATGAACGGGCAGGTGCCTTTCGCGCATTTGATCAACGCGACCTTCGGCACTCATGTCTACAACTTCGGTTGGACCATCCCCGCCCTGCTGGCGATCATCCTGACAATGGGCGTGATGGTTCTGCTGGCGTGGTGTGTGCAGCGCTTTGTCATGCGGCATCTGGTTGGGCAGGAGCCGATCATCCTGTTCATGGCCACGATCGGTCTGGCCTATTTCCTTGAAGGCGTGGCCGACCTGATGTGGGGATCCGAGATCAAGACGCTGGATGTGGGTCTGCCGCAGGGCATCAACCTGTGGATTGACGAGGTCACCTTTAACATCTTCGGCTATGGTTTCTTCATCGACAACCTCGACATCGTGGCAACCGTGATCGCGGCGCTTCTGGTGGCGGCGCTGGTGGCCTTCAGCCAGTACACAAAGCAGGGGCGGGCCATGCGCGCTGTGGCGGATGACCATCAGGCGGCACTTTCGGTCGGGATCTCGCTCAACTTTATCTGGGTCATGGTTTGGTCGGTGGCCGGGTTCGTGGCGCTGGTCGCGGGGATCATGTGGGGCACCAAATCGGGCGTGCAGTTCTCGCTGTCGCTGATCGCGCTCAAGGCGCTGCCTGTGTTGATGCTGGGCGGGTTCACCTCGATCCCCGGTGCGATCGTCGGCGGTCTGATCATCGGTGTGGGCGAGAAGCTGTTCGAATTCTCGATTGGCCCGCTGGTCGGCGGCGCGACCGAGAACTGGTTCGCCTATGTGCTGGCGCTGATCTTTCTGGTGTTTAGACCACAGGGTCTGTTCGGCGAGAAGATCATCGAGAGGGTGTAACGCATGACCAAACTCATCGCCATCATCAACGTGATCGCATGGGCGGGGTTCTGGGCCTTTGGATATATCGCGCTGACCTCGAATGACCTGACAGACAGTCAGCTGACGATTGCCGCGATCCTGGCCTTTGCCGGTCTGATCATGGGTGTTCTGGCCTACCTGAAACTGGTGCGCGCCTCTGAGGCGAGCGGATATGCCAAAGGGTCCAGCCAGCTGGACGCCGCGACCCGGAACCGGGCGCAGGAAGAATGGGGAAAGTAACAGATGTTCTATCGTGAGGCCGGAGATTTCAAAACCTCCTACGTGGATGACAGCCAGACTTTCCCGATCAAGTTCGACCGGTACCGGTACTATGTCGTTCTGGCGGTGGCATTCGGGATCATTCCGTTCATCATCAACGACTATTGGGCAAACGCCCTGCTGCTGCCCTTTCTGATCTATGCCATCGCGGCGATTGGGTTGAACATACTCGTGGGCTATTGCGGGCAGGTTAGCCTTGGTACAGGCGGCTTCATGGCGGTGGGTGCTTATGCCTGCTACAAGTTGATGACCGCATTTCCAGACGTCAGCATGTTCATTCATGTCCTGCTGGCTGGTGGCATTACCGCGATTGTAGGCGTTTTGTTTGGCCTGCCTTCCCTGCGGATCAAGGGGTTCTATCTGGCGGTGGCCACGCTTGCGGCACAGTTCTTTCTGGTCTGGCTCTTCAACCGGGTGCCGTGGTTCTACAACTACTCGGCCTCGGGCCAGATCAACGCACCGGAACGTGACGTGTTCGGCATTATCATCTCGGGCCCGAACGCCCCGGCCTGGGCGACATACCTGTTCTGCCTGATCTTCCTGACCTTCAGCGCCATCATTGCGCGCAACCTGACCCGCGGCACGACCGGGCGGACATGGATGGCGATCCGCGACATGGATATCGCCGCCGAAATCATCGGGGTGAACCCGTTGAAAGCCAAGATCAGCGCTTTCGCTGTCAGCTCGTTCTTTGTGGGCATCGCCGGGGCGTTGTTCTTTGCCGTCTATCTTGGCGCGGTCGAGGTGGGCGAAGCATTCGGCATCCAGAAGTCGTTTCTGGTGCTGTTCATGGTGATTATCGGCGGGTTAGGCTCGATTTTCGGGTCTTTTGCCGGGGCGGCGTTTTTGGTGCTGCTGCCGGTTTTGCTCAAACTGGTTGGCGTCGATCTTCTGGGTTGGCCGACCGATATCGTTGCCCATCTTCAGCTCGTGATCGTGGGCGCGCTGATCATCATGTTCCTGATCCTGGAACCCCACGGTCTGGCCCAGTTGTGGCGCGTGGCGAAAGAGAAACTCAGACTCTGGCCGTTCCCGCACTGAGGGCTGGCCCAATCATAAAGACGGGTGATCAAGCCCGAACTCAATATCGGATCAATCAAGGGAGGAGACACCCGATGAACAAGAAACTGGCAACCGTGGCGCTGAGCGCTCTGATGGCGGCAGGACCCGCGATGGCGGATCTTGTGTTCCCGTCGCTCAGCTATCGAACCGGGCCCTATGCGGCCGGTGGTATTCCATTCGCGGACGGTTACGCCGACTATTTCACGCTGCTGAACGAGCGGGACGGTGGCATTGGCGGTGTACCAGCAAACGTGATCGAATGCGAAACCGGGTATAACACCGAAAAAGGCGTGGAATGCTATGAATCCACCAAAGGTGAAGGCGCGCTGGTGTATCAGCCGCTGTCGACCGGTATCACCTATCAGCTGATCCCCAAAGTGACCGCGGACGGCATTCCGTTGCACACGATGGGGTATGGCCGGACCTCGGCCGCGAACGGCAAAGTGTTCAGCCATGTGTTCAACTATCCGGCCAACTACTGGAACGGTGCGTCCGGTGCGATCAACTATCTGCTGGATGAAAATGGCGGTGACCTGAGCGGCAAGAAGATTGCGCTGGTCTATCACAACTCTGCTTACGGCAAGGAACCGATCCGGACGCTGGAAACTCTGGCTGAAAAGCATGGGTATGAGCTGTCCTTGCTGCCGGTAGATCACCCGGGCCAGGAGCAGAAGTCGCAATGGCTGCAAATTCGCCGCGAAAAGCCTGACTATGTCATCATGTGGGGCTGGGGCGTCATGAACCAGGTTGCGGTTCAGGAAGCGGCCAACATCCGTTTCCCGATGGAAAACTTCATCGGTGTCTGGTGGTCTGGCGCGGAATTCGACGTTCAGCCTGCTGGCGAAAAAGCGACCGGTTACAAGGCGCTGACCTTTACCGGCCTTGGCATGGACTATCCTGTCTATGACGACCTGAAAAAGTACGTCGTTGACTCGGGCAAGGCTGCGGGTGCCGGCGATCAGCTGGGTACAGTTCAGTACAACCGTGGTCTTTACGCCGCCATGCTGGCAGCCGAGGCTGTGAAAACGGCGCAGGCAATGCACGGAACCGCTGATATCGACGCGTCGATGATGCGCGACGGCATGGAAGCACTGGAAATGACCAACGCCAAGATGGAAGCGCTTGGCATGTCCGGGTTCGGCCCTGAATTCTCGGTCTCCTGCGAAAACCACGGCGGCCCCGGCCTTGTCGGTGTTGTTCAGTGGGATGCGGCGACTGGCGCCTGGAACCCCGTACAGGACTTCAAACCGACAGATGCCGAAGTTATCGGCGCGTTGATCGAAGAAGATTCCGGTGCCTACGCAACCGAAAACAGCATCTCGCCACGTTGCGAGTAAGGCATGTTGCGCCACGGATGTGATCCTTGGCGTTCAGACAACCGGAGCGGCGGGTCACCTGCCGCTCCTCACGAACAGCCCCGGAACGGGCAGGCATGAGGAAACGCGCTGATGCTGGATGCGGCACAAACCACTGACGTGCAGGCGGAAACCCTGCTTGAGGTCAATAATATCGAGGTGATCTACAACCACGTGATCCTCGTGTTGAAAGGCGTCAGCCTGAGCGTTCCAAAGGGCGGCATCACAGCGTTGCTGGGCGGCAATGGCGCGGGCAAGACAACCACGCTCAAGGCCGTATCGAACCTGCTGCATTCCGAACGCGGAGAAGTCACCAAAGGTTCGATCAAGTATCGCGGTCAGAACGTGCATGAAAGCGATCCGGCCGATCTGGTTGAAAAGGGTGTCATTCAGGTGATGGAAGGCCGCCACTGTTTCGAGCACCTGACCGTCGAAGAAAACTTGCTGACCGGCGCCTACACCCGCAAAGACGGGGCGGCTGCGGTCCAGCGGGATCTTGAGATGGTTTACGCATATTTTCCCCGGCTCAAGGAACGCCGCCGGTCGCAGGCAGGCTATACTTCGGGTGGGGAACAACAGATGGTTGCCATGGGGCGGGCCTTGATGTCGCGGCCCGAGACGATTTTGCTGGACGAACCCTCAATGGGTCTTGCTCCGCAGCTGGTCGAAGAGATTTTCAGTATCGTGAAGGACCTCAACGAAAAAGAGGGCGTGTCCTTTCTGCTGGCAGAGCAGAACACCAACGTCGCCCTGCGCTTTGCACATTATGGTTACATTCTTGAATCCGGGCGTGTCGTGATGGATGGCCCGGCAGCCGACCTGCGCGAAAACCCGGATGTGAAAGAGTTCTACCTGGGTATGTCCGATGAGGGCCGCAAAAGCTTTCGCGATGTGCGGTCCTATCGTCGTCGCAAAAGGTGGCTGTGAGCGGATGGAGGATATGGCGATGACCTATTTCGACGCACTCGAAACACGCTCGACAGACGAACGCGCCTCGGATCAGGCCAGGGCACTAGTGGAGCAGATTAAACGCGCGATGTCAGCCCCTGGATTTGCGTCGCATTTGTCAGAATCAGACACTAATAATGTAATGTCAGCAGATGATTTGCCAACATTGCCCGTTCTGCGGAAATCGGATCTGACCCGAGCACAAGCCAAACGCCCCCCGTTTGGCGGATTTACGGTAAAACCGGCGCGGCATTTCCATCATGTGTTCCAGTCACCCGGACCGATCTATGAGCCGGGCAGCACTGATCACGACTGGTGGCGCATGGGCCGTTTCCTGAATGCTGCGGGTGTTGGCGCAGGGGACATCGTCCAGAACTGTTTTGGGTATCACCTGACCCCGGCCGGTATGATTTTTGAAAACGGCGCACGCGCTGTTGGCGCGGCTGTTCTGCCCGCAGGAACCGGACAAACCGAGTTGCAGGTGACTGCCGCCCGCGACCTTGGCTGTACGGCCTATGCAGGCACGCCGGATTACCTGAAAGTCATTCTGGACAAAGCGGACGAGATGGGCGTTTCACTGCATTTCTCGAAAGCCGCCGTTGGCGGAGGCGCTTTGTTCCCGTCTTTGCGACAGGAATATGCCGATCGGGGTATCTCGTGCCTGCAATGTTACGCGACAGCGGATCTGGGCAATATTGCTTATGAAAGCGCCGCGATCGACGGGATGATCATCGACGAGCACGTGATTGTCGAGATTGTTACACCGGGAACCGGAACTCCGGTGGCGCCGGGTGAGGTGGGTGAGGTCGTGGTAACCTCACTCAACCCCGATTACCCGCTGATCCGCTTTGCGACGGGCGACCTGTCCGCCGTGATGCCGGGAATTTCTCCTTGCGGTCGCACGAACACCCGGATCAAGGGTTGGATGGGGCGTGCAGATCAGACAACCAAGATCAAAGGTATGTTCGTGCGACCGGAACAGGTTGCCGCGTTGGTCGACAAGCATGAAGAAATCGTCAAGGCCCGCGTCATCGCCACCCGTCAGGGCGAGATGGATTCGATGACTGTCCAGATCGAAAGCACAGGCGGGGATGATACGGCATATGCCAGATCGGTGGCCGAAGTGCTGAAACTGAAAGGCGCAATCGAAGTCGTCGCCCCCGGCTCGCTGCCCAAAGACGGGCTGGTGATTGAGGATCAACGCGTCTACGAATAGCAGTGAAAATCAGGTCTGCGGCAGTTTGTGTCGCAGATTTGTTGACCGACGCACTGGTGTTTCCGAGCATTTTGGTCGATTAAAGGCAGACCCTAAGCCTTTGCCAATCAAAAGCCGGGATGATGGCCCAGATCGACTATTCAGAAAACGGATCACGCAATCGCGGTGTACGCGGCACACGGCTGTTGGCCGCTGTCGCCTATCTTGTGGCTGCCGCGTGCCTGCTGCCCATGGTGGCCGTGGTCTTGGCAGCGGTGACCGGCGGAACAGATACGATCTCGCACCTGATGGACACGGTGTTGCCCGGCTATACCGTGACGACCCTGATCCTTGTGGTGCTGGTTGCGGCGGGTACGTTCAGTATCGGCACGGGCGCTGCCTGGTTGGTGACGATGACCCGCTTTCCCGGTGTCAGGATCCTTGAGATCGCGCTGGTCTTGCCGTTGGCCTTTCCGGCGTATGTGCTCGCCTATGCGTACACCTTTATTCTGGATCACCCGGGTATCGTTCAAAGCACCTTGCGGGATGTAACGGGTTGGGGGCCGCGCGACTACTGGTTCCCTGAAATCCGCTCGACCGGGGGCGCTGCAGTAATGCTGATTCTGGTGCTGTACCCCTATGTCTACCTTCTGGCACGGGCTGCGTTCCTGCAACAAAGTGCTACGGCGTTTCTGGCGGCGCGGGCGCTGGGCAACAACCCATGGCTGGCGTTTCGGCGCGTGTCGCTGCCGATGGCGCGCCCGGCAATCGCCGGTGGTGTGCTTCTGGCCATCATGGAAACCATCGCCGATTTCGGAACCGTGTCGTATTTTGGTGTGCAGACCTTTGCGACCGGGATCTACACCAGCTGGTTTTCCATGGCCGACCGAGCGGCGGCGGCGCAGCTGGCGTGGTGCCTGCTTGTCTTTGCACTGATCATGGCTGTGGCCGAGCGCACCCAACGCGGTAAGGCAAAATACTATCAGGCCGGAAAGAAACATGCTGCCCAACCGGCGGAAGATCTGACCGGTCTTCGCGCCGTCGCGGCATTCTTGTTATGTACCATACCTGTTATCTTCGGGTTCCTGCTGCCCGTTATCATACTGGTCGAGATGGGTTTGGAATCGGAACAGAACCTGCTGTCGCGGCGCTATATCAGTTTCATCCAAAACTCGCTGACCCTTGCCGGCACGGCCGCGGTTGTCACTGTCTTTGCGGCGATCTGTGTCGGGTTCTTTCAGCGTCTGAGACCCGGGCGCGCGTCGTCTGCGACGGCCTACATGGCGCGGCTGGGATATGCCGTGCCCGGTGGCGTCATCGCAGTCGGCTTGATTGTACCTTTCGCCAGCTTTGACAACGCGCTGGATGCCTGGATGCGGCAGACATTCGATGTGTCAACTGGGTTGTTGGTTACAGGTTCAATCTGGCTGCTGGTCGCCGCTTACATGGTGCGATTCCTTGCTGCCGCGCTCAGCGCATATGAGGGGGGGCAAAGCACGGTTCATGCCAATATGGATGCCGCGGCCCGGTCGTTGGGGCAAACACCGCTGGGAACATTGCGGCGCGTTCACCTGCCCATTCTGACACCGTCGCTGCTGACTGCGCTGTTGATCGTCTTTGTGGACGTAATGAAGGAATTGCCTGCCACCCTGATCATGCGCCCGTTCAACTTCGACACACTGGCCGTACAGGCATACAGGCTTGCCTCGGATGAGAGGCTTGAGGGTGCCGCCGTGCCCTCACTGGTCATTCTGGCGGTCGGCCTGCTGCCGGTAATCCTGATCTGCCGTCAGGTTGGTCGGCGGTAACACTTGTGTTGTAAATGCCGGACAACCGCGCATCAGGCTTGATTCAAACATAATTTCCGGCAAGGCTGGCGGTATGAACATGCAGCCTCCCAACCGGTTTTCGGCAAGCGCAGCGCAGATGCCCGTGGCCTTTGACCGGCACGAGATGTCGCAAATCCTGTCCGTTTATGGACGGATGGTCGCCGCCGGAGAGTGGCGGGACTATGGTATCTCAAACCTGCGCGACATGGCGGTGTTCTCGATCTTCCGGCGCACTGCTGAGCACCCGATCTACCGCGTCGAAAAGCACCCGCGCCTGAAATCCCGGCAGGGGATGTACTCTGTCATCGGTATGGATGGCCGCATCCTGAAACGCGGCCACGATCTGCGAGCCGTCCTGCGGGTGCTGGAACGCAAGCTCATCCGGGCCGTAAACCCGGATTAGAGCCTTTTTCGCGCTGTAACAGGCCCGTCGCCCTGATCCTGAATGCGCTGGATCGCCCGGTCCATCAGCTCGTACACAACCGCCATATGGCTGGCGTTCGCATGCAAAATCATGTTGTCGCCCGAAACCCAGGCCACGTGACCTTTCCAGAACAGCAAATCCCCGCGCTGCGCAGGTGTTCCAGCTGACAGGGCAGCGCCCAAGGCTTGTTCCTGATCGCCGCTATCGCCGGGGCAGGGAATACCGCAGGCCAGCAACGCGGCCTGAACAAGCCCTGAACAATCGATGCCGAACCGGCTGTTGCCGCCCCACAGATAGGGCGTACCCAGGAACAACTCGGCCACGGCAACCGGATCGTGCGGTTTTTCTGCAATAGGGGCCATGTGAACCTTTGGGACAAAACCCAATTCGGTCTGCACAAACCGATCTGTTTCGGCAGTCGCGTGGATTTTACTTCCGAAACTCAGAGACACGAGATCGCGGCTTTTGATATCAGGGGTCAAGTATGCATGTGTTGCGGGCGCATTGATCCAATGCGTTGCAGGTATATCCTCGGACAGGTGGTCTGTTTCCAGCCAACCAGCATATCCGTCTTTTTCTGCGACGATCCTGCTCCACCCGCCGTGGTTTTCTTTGACGTGAACTGTGTCCCCCAGCAGCAATTGACGATCACGCGGCCCGTCAGGAGCACGCAACAGGTCGACGACCGGTTTGGATACGCGGCGCTTGGTCATAATCCCAATACCTCCGGTAAGGCCGACAGCACCGCGCGTGATCCCTGACCCAGACCGCCTTTTGTGCGGCCGGGTTCATTGCTGGGTTGCCATGCGTAAATGTCAAAATGGATATAGCGGCTAGACCCTACGAACCGGCGCAGAAACAGCGCGGCGGTGATAGACCCGGCAAACCCGCCTGAGGGGGCATTGTCCAGATCGGCAATGCCGGGTTCGATCATCGCCTCGTAGGGTGTGTGAAACGGCATTCTCCAGACCGGATCGGCAGACGTTTTGGCCGCTTGTGCCAAGGCCAGCGCGCAGCTTTCGTCGTCGGTGTAGAACGGTGCCAGATCAGGGCCCACGGCCACGCGCGCCGCACCGGTCAGCGTCGCCATCGAGATCACCAGATCGGGATTCCCTTCATCCGCCAAAGTCAGCGCATCAGCCAGAACCAGACGCCCTTCGGCATCGGTGTTGTTGATTTCAACGGTCAGGCCCTTGCGTGACGTCAGGATATCACCGGGGCGAAAGGCATTGCCTGAGACTGCGTTTTCAACGGCCGGGATCAGAATCCGCAGTTGCAGGGGAAGGTCCAGCGCCATGATCATCCGGGCCAGTCCCAGCACATTGGCCGCGCCGCCCATGTCTTTTTTCATCAGGCCCATGGAAGCGCCCGGTTTCAAATTCAGCCCGCCGGTGTCGAAACATACACCTTTGCCCACTAGTGTCAGTCTGGGGCCACTGGTGCCCCAGTTCAACTCGATCAGCCGGGGGGCCTGCGCCGCGGCCCGTCCCACCGTGTGAATCATGGGAAAATTCTGATCCAGCAGCGCATGGCCGGTGATCACCTTGCAAGACGCGCCGAACTCATTCGCCAGAACCTCGACCGCTTGCTGCAACTGATCCGGTCCCATGTCCGAAGTGGGCGTGTTGACCAGATCGCGCGTCAGAGCCTCGGCATTTGCCATGGCCTCGATACGGGCGGCGTTGATGCCATCAGGTGCAATCAATGCCGCTGACCCTCCGGTCTGGGACGCGTATCGATCGAAGACATAGCCAGTCATCAGCCAGCCAAGACACTCCATCTCCAAAAGATCCGCAGGAATGCCCGAAGCAATGCCGTAAGTGCCTTCCGGCAGTGCTATGGCCGCTGCGGCAAGGGGGAACCGTTTGCGCGCACGTTTTTCTTCGGTTCCGTAACCAGCCAGCGCGAATTCAATTGCGCCGTTCGTTGCCGGCACAAGCAGGGCCTGCCCCAGAGCGCCGGAAAACCCGTTTGCTGCGACCCAGGACTGCACGCGCTCAGTCTGATCCAGAAGCCAGCCGTCCAAATCCGGCTGCGCGATCACATGAAGCGGTACGGAAGGGTCAGAGGATGGGGCGAAGGACAGAGTCATGGGCGCCTCGGCAGATTGTTTCTGTGCACAGACTAGCCGCGCATAATCTGCCCGCAACCCCTGTCAGACGGAAAGGTCCTGTTGGTCCCAGACGGCTGTCAACGACCGCTCACCAACGCGGATCAGACGTCCCAGCGTCGCGCCCGCTGCTACCGCGTCACCGGCATCGACGGCCTGCGCTACGTCACCTGCAACCCTGGCCAGAACCGTCATCCCGACCTGTTCGGAAATCGCAACCAGCGACCTTGCGCATTTGCGCAGGTCGGCCCACTCGCGCTGACGCCAAAAGCGTTCGCAGTTCGACAGGCGCACTGCCAGTTCTTCGATGGTGCGGCACAGCACATCCAGCGCGTTCTTGTCGCCCAGTTGACGGTAAAGGCCACTTAATTGATCCGAATCCAGACGGACGGATTCCTTGTGTTCAAGCGTGATTATTTTTTCCACCACATTCACCCTAATTCTGACGCCCCCACGGCGCAGGTTTGATACTGGTGGCAAATTCCTTTGCAAAACCTTGCAGAGAAATCGGATAATTGCTCGAATTTTCCTAGAATTCGGTTTAGAGGATCGATCAGCGACAAGAACGGGGACACCGTAATGGAATTTGCCAAACCTTTGCCGAGCTATCTGGTCACGCGGTATCACGGCTGGAAAGCGACCACGTATTCGGAAAACCAGGTCTGGTTCAAGCGGCTGGCAGATGAAGGGCAGCGGCCCCGGGCGATGGTGATCTCCTGCTGCGACAGCCGGGTCCATGTGACTTCGATGTTTGGTGCGGATCAGGGCGATTTCTTTATCCACCGCAATATCGCCAATCTGGTGCCTCCCTATGCGCCGGACGGCGATCATCACGGTACCAGCGCAGCAATCGAGTACGCCGTCACTTCTCTCAAGGTTGCGCATCTGATGGTTCTTGGCCATTCGCAATGCGGTGGCGTTCAGGGCTGTATCGACATGTGCAAGGGTCAGGCGCCGCAACTGGACGCAAAAGAAAGCTTTGTCGGTCGCTGGATGGACATTCTGAAACCAAAATTCGAACTTGTCGCTGATATCGAAGACAGCCTCGAACAAGCCCGACAGCTGGAACGTCAATCGGTTGTCGCGTCGCTTGAAAACCTGATGACGTTCCCGTTTATCTCGTCAGCGGTCGAACAGGGCACCCTGAGCCTGCACGGGTTGTGGACCGATATCGGCGCTGGCGGGTTAGAGAGTTACGATCCCATACAGAAGAAATTCGTTCCGGTCTGACGACAGTTCAAAGTGAATAAATGATGCGGAATACGGCTCTGATTCAGAGCCGTTATTTCGTATTCTCCACTCATGACGTTTGAATTTGGAGCTTGCTATGAAGATGCTTAAACGAATTCTCGCAGGGTTGTGCCTTCTTGTTGTACTGTTCGTCGCAGTCTCTTACGTATTGCCCGGCAAGGCGGAAGTGTCCCGCAGCATCACCATCGACGCCCCGGCCGCAGTGATCTTTCCGTTTGTGAATTCCATGCAAGCGACCGAGAAATGGTCCCCCTGGCTGTCACGCGATCCGGAGACGAAACTAAGCTACAGTGGCCCCGATGAAGGTGTCGGCAACAAGTTGAACTGGAGCTCGGATCACGCACAGGTTGGCAGCGGTACGCAGGAAATCGTCGAAAGCGTGGAAAATCAACTGGTCAAAACAGATCTGGACTTTGGGCAGATGGGCACGGCCTCGGCTTCGTTCACACTGAAACCCGATGGTGACGCAACCATCGTGACTTGGGGGTTCGAATCCGATCTGGGGCTCAATCCCATGTCCCGCTGGATGGGGTTGATGATGGATAAATGGGTTGGCGGCGATTACGAGCGCGGGTTGAATAATCTGAAAGTGCTGATCGAAAATAACACCTAGACCCTTCTTGAGATCGCAACATGCGTTCTGGTTTGCCCACCAAGGCAGCGGGGACCTCGCGGATCAATCCAAACGAAACCGCGCGAATTTGCCGAAGTGGTCGGATCCCATGAAGGGGCGCAGTTCGACTGTTCCGGTTGTTCCTTTTGGGAACAAAAGGTTGTCGATTGGCAAGGGTAGGTGCCAGCTGCCAAGATTATGCGTATTCAGGACAGCCCCAAAACTCTGGTTGTCGGCTGCCGCTGCGATCCGCCGGACGCTTGCGCCCCATGGAACCATGTTGAAATCCCCGGCAATCAGAACCGGGCCATCCAGACCTGCGATGCGTTCTGCAATGATCCGGCTTTGGGTTGATTGGTCGAAAGGAAAAGGCCAGCTCAGGTGGATCGATACGATCCAGACCAAAGACCCGTCCGGGGCTTCGACTTGTATTCCGACAAGACCATGACCTTTCAGGCAGAACCCGGAACCTTCGACAATCGGAAGAGTTGTCAGGATGGCAACGTTTTGTTCGGGACGAAACTCACAGATCACCTTTTCGGGGTAATGCTCGAACAGGTTGCTCATGTATTCGCGGTTGTGACTTGAGACTTCCTGCAACGTCACGATATGGGCATCGGATGCAATGATGTCGTCGGCCAGCGAATACCGCGGCCATGCCCGGCTCATGAGGTTCTTTTGATATAGCGTCAGACACGGGCCGTCGCAGGCCTTGGGCGGGGCAGCGAAACTGGTTGCGATTGATCCGACAGCAACAGCGGCAAAGGCCAGGGTCACCAATGCAAGGTATCTGGCGCGCATATACAGCAGGATCGCGGCACACGGCAAAAGCAGAACGCCGGCTTGCGGGCGGAAAAGAGCAAAGGAGTCTCCGACCGCCAGGAATTGCCCGGTAAACCCGATGAGGATAAGCCCGACCAGAATGCCTGCACATCCTATGATCAGGTATCTTCCAATTCTGCGTTTGGTCGAAATTCCCATACTATGCCTCTGATGCCCTGTGCAGGGCACCACCTGTTGTCTGTTCTGGCCCATCCGTCGCGTTCAGGTCTGTGTTTAGCTGGCAAGCAAGCCTGAATTTGTCAACTGGTCGGCAATTTGGATTGCCGTCAGCGCTCTGCCGTTGCTTGGGGTCCAGTCGGTGCCTTGATGGGTGCGGCTGATGAAATAGACGGCAAAAGCCGAGCGTCTTTGGAAACTACTTCAGGTCCATCCCCTCAGGCCAATTCAATTCAAGGTTCAAGGTGATGTTTGCCTTTTGATCGGGGGCAATATCCATCTCCCAAACCAGAATTCCGCGTTGGTTGTCCACATTCTCTTCATTTGGGCGCGGATTGGCGTTCCACGTGATTTCCAGATCGTCCTGCTCGGAATATGGAACCCGGTCCAAGAGGCGCAGTGGCCAGGTTTGGTCCGTCAGGTTTTCAATACTGATTTCAGCCTGTTCGACCCGTTGATTGGACCGCGAAATAATCCCGGTGTCACCGCTGCTGCGGTTCAGGATCTGTCGGGAAAGTGTCAGACCATGGATTGGGCCAAACCCCATCTCGATTTCTTCCCGAGGGCCAATTTCCTGCGAGTCTCCGGCAGCAACCAGAACATCATCTACAAACCACCGTGCGGCAGCAGACTCCAGAAGCCTCTGATCCATTGGGTTGGTGAACCGAGCGGTCCGATACGCCGTGTCATCGCGCCAGGGCACGCCAAGCGCAAAAACCTCGGCAGATTGGGTGATTGCGTCCAATGCGACCTCGGTAATCTCATAACCAGTGGAAACCGAGATGAGATTTGGCAAAGTGTAAGTGATGCCGGTGCCTTCTACTGACGAGGTCAGTATCGTGCCAATGGATGTCTCTTCCACCACAACAGGTGCCTCGACAACCGCTTCTGCCAATTTCCCGAAATTTCCCCGTTCTGGTTGCGGTGGCGGTGTTTCGCGTATCCAATGTCGTAATGAAGGCAGCCATGATGCAGCGTTCTGTCCAGTTGGGGCAATGGTCGACACATGCATCGTAACATCGCGCCAGTTTTCACCGGTGTCCTGCGTGATCAGGAGGTTGCGGTCGATCCGAACTGTGGGCGCGTCGCCTGTTGCCAAATGAAACTCGTATCCCGGCGACCATTCTGCGGCATAGGAGTCGATGTACGACACGGTCAAAGCACCTTTTGTTGCTGTTTCGGCGGTCACGTCGACGGCAACGAAAACATGGTCATCAGCTTCGGGGATCAGTGCAGCCAGATCAGCTTGAGCAATCAACAAATCTTCTTCCAGCTGTTCCAGTTGCCGCTCGACACCTCGGGCTTCGATTTCAGCCGTTTGGGCTTCTTGCTCGGCGCGCAGAGATTCCTCGGCAATCATGCGGGTGATCTCACGCAGCGTGTTTGGGTCGGCAGGCAGACCTTCATTCTGTCCCAATTGACCAAGAAACAATAAGGATTGGCGTGCAGCCTCGGCGCGTAGACGGGTGGCTTTCGCCTTGTCAGTGACAGCAGTGATCTGATCTTCTATTGCTTCGATCCGATCCTCGGCCTGCATTACAGCTTCGCTTTTGCGGTCCTGTACCGGGAGGTTTTCAAAGCGTCGCAGCAACGCGGTTTGTGTCAGGCCTTCGGTCAGAACCTGTATTGAAAACAACTGATTTTCGTCATTCGCGGGAATGCCCTGCAAGATCAAACGATGTTTGCCAGCAGGAATTTCGTAGGCTCCTGTGCGGATAATGTCGGCTCCTCTGGGGTAAACCGTGACCTCACGCACTTTGGTGTCGATCAAAAATGTTTCAGCATGCAGGACGGTGGGCGTAAGGGCCAAAAGGTAAATCAGGGGTCTCATAATCACTCGCGGAAATCAGGTGTTATATGCCCGCAAAGGTTGCAGCCCGGATGGACGACTGCAAGCACAAAAAAGGGCCGCCTGCAAAGGGCGACCCTTAGGGGTTTTCAGCTTCGCGAGCCCTCAGCCCTTTTTCAGGACTTCCCGGCCCAGCAGTTCGGCGATCTGAACCGCGTTCAGGGCGGCACCCTTGCGCAGGTTGTCGCTGACGCACCACAGGTTCAGACCGTTTTCGATGGTCGAATCCTGGCGGATGCGGCTGATGAATGTGGCAAAGTCGCCTGCGCACTCGATGGGCGAGACGTAGCCACCGGCTTCGCGCTTGTCGATCACCATGATGCCCGGCGCTTCGCGCAGGATATCGCGGGCTTCGTCTTCGTCCAGAAATTCCTCGAACTCGATATTCACGGCCTCGGAATGGCCGACGAAGACCGGAACGCGGACGCAGGTTGCGGTGACCTTGATCGACGGATCGACGATCTTCTTGGTCTCGACAACCATCTTCCACTCTTCCTTGGTCGAGCCGTCTTCCATGAAGACGTCGATCTGCGGAATGACGTTGAAGGCGATCTGTTTCTGGAACTTCTTCGGTGCGACTTCGGTGGTTGGGTTGTAGACGGCCTTGGTCTGATCCCAAAGCTCATCCATACCTTCCTTGCCGGCACCCGAAACCGACTGATAGGTCGACACAACAACGCGCTTGATCTTGGCGCGGTCATGCAGCGGCTTCAGCGCGACAACCATCTGCGCGGTCGAGCAGTTGGGGTTGGCGATTATGTTCTTGTTTTTGTAGTCGTGGATCGCCTGCGGGTTACATTCCGGCACGATCAGCGGAATCTCCGGGTCATAGCGATAGAGCGACGAGTTATCAATCACCACGCAACCCGCCGCCGCCGCTTTTGGAGCGTAGACTTTGGTCGCCTCGGAACCCACGGCAAACAGCGCCATGTCCCAGCCGGTGAAATCGAACGTGTCCAGATCTTTGGTCGTAAGGGTCTTGTCGCCAAAGCTTACTTCGGTACCCAGCGAGCGACGGCTTGCCAGTGCGGCAAGTTCATCAACCGGGAACTGGCGTTCAGCCAGAATGTTCAGCATTTCGCGGCCCACATTACCCGTGGCGCCGACGACTACGACGCGATAGCCCATTTCATGTCTCCAAAGTTAAGGACGCGCGTTCATAGCCGCGTTGCGGCGAAGAAAAAAGGGCTATCAGCGGTGTTTTCAACGACTGATGCCGAATTCAAGCGGTTCAATCGTTCAAAAGTCGTTCATAAAGCGCAACCAGCGTCTTTGCTTCGCCCTGAATGTCAAAATTCTGCTCGACATGGGCGCGGGATGCCAGGCCCGCTTGTGACAGGGAATCATTGCTTTTCAGCATTAGGGCAATCGCCTCGACCAAGGCGGGAACATCATCGGGGGCCACCACCTTGCCAAAGGATGGATCAGTAATGATTTCGGAAAACGCGCCGACATCTGTGGCCACGACCGGAACACCGCAGGCCATTGCTTCGAGAGGGGTCAAACCAAATCCCTCCCACCTTTGTGGCGCAACAAACAGGTCCAGGACCTGATACCATTCAGCAATCTGATCTACGGTCACCTCGGGCTTGAAAAGGATGCGATCAGACAAGCCAGCTTTGGCGACTTTAGTCTTCAGTTCGGCCAGAAAAGCGGTGTGTTTCTCGGTTGCCCGGCCCATGACGATGCCTGACACTGTTTCGAACCGTCCGCACACGTCAATCATGGCGTCGACAAAGGCATCCGTGCCTTTTTGGTGTCGGATACGGCCATAACACCCCAACAGTACCCCATCCGGCAGCCCCAGTCGGGCACGGACAGTGGCCTTGTCTGAAGGTGGAACAAAGTCCTGGAGGTTAATGCCATGCATTACCACCTGTGAGTCTCGCTCAAGATACCCTGCGGTTTTGCGCGAGGTTGCAACGACAGCATCCATCTTGCCGATCAGCCATTTGGTATAGCCTGTGTGCGGCCTTTGGGACGCGCTTGTGAACAGCATTTTGAGTTTCAACCGGAACACATTGCGCAGGATGAGCCCCAGCAACATCTCGGTGTTGCGGCGTGCGTGCCAGACCCGCCTTTTACGACGCGACAGGAAAGGCAGTCGACCCAGCGGGATGTGCGGAGTGTCGGCGGGCAGACCCGGACCAGTGGCGGCGATATCGATCCATTGCGCTTGCAGCGGAACCAGCCTTGCTATGGTCGCCGTTACGCCCGAAAGTCTGCGTTTCAGATTTGGGGCTATGACAACGGGGTCGTTCAACGGACTCTCCTGATGGCTGCGTCAATCCACACTATCCCGGCTGAATAGATAGATCACGCAACCAATGGCAAGGGTAACCGCAAAAAACCCGAATATTGCTGTGTACGGCACGGTTGATCCGTCTTGCACGGTGGCTGCGTGAATACGCCCGGTGACGAATTGAGCAATGCCAACGCCGCCGATGCCGAAAAGATTCAGCAATGTCACACCACGCCCCACCAGATGCGCAGGCACGAAGGCCCGGCCATGAGCCATGATGACCGGAAAGCTGGCACCGGTAAAGCCGATCACGGCCATCAGCAGGACGGACAGCCATATTGCATTATCAATCCACAGGCAGAGCAGGCCCAGCGCAACTGAACCCAAAGCGTTGCCAGCGAAAACCACCCATTTCCGGGTGCCAAAAATACGGTCCAGTGGTCCGTAGACAAAAGTGCCCGCAATCATGGCCGAGCCCATGATCAGCGTTGCGGTGCCGATCTGAGTGGAACTGAGGTCGAAAACGTCATTCAGGTACGGCCCGGCCCACAGCCCGCGCAGCGCTGCAGCGGGGGCGTAAGCAACCAGCATCAGGGGCAGGATCAGCCACAAGGCAGGCTCCTTCAGCAGATCCAGCAGCGATCCCTTGTGTTCTGTTTCGACCTTCGCAGGGTCGTGAACAGTCAGCCAAAGGCCCAATGCGATCGCGGCGGACACCGCGGCAAGCCCGACCATCGTACCGCGCCACCCCATCCATTCCACGGCAAGCGCGGTTGGATAAGAAGCCACCAGATTTCCAACGGACCCTGCGCCCAGCATCACGGCCGCTAATGTAGCAAACCGCGCCGGAGGGTATTCGCGTGCAAAGATATAGTAGGAGGCCATAAGGACCGGAGAGCACCCGACACCGATCAGGCCCATGGCTATGCTGATGTGCAGGGGCGTTGTTGCGGCTGCGAAAACCGCCGCCCCACCTGCCCCGCCCACCAGAAGCAGCGCGGCGGACGTGAGGCGGGGCCCAATCCTGTCCAGCGCCCATCCGACCGGGATCTGCATGACGGCGAACACGATAAACCAAAGACCGGAAGCAAAGGCCAGATCTTCGGGCGCGGCACTAATGTCACGCTCCAGATCCAGGCTGAGAACCGCAAGGAAAGCACGGAAAAACTGGCTGAGCACATAGCCCAGGCATAAAACCACCAAACCTGCCTGCATATTCAGCCCTTTCCTGCTCGTCCGAGGGAAATGCTTGGCACGCCGTGATGCAACGCACAAGCCTGTGTATATTGTTTCAAAGTTAGGACATGGCTCGCCTTACGGCTATCTTTGTCAAAACACTGATTCCGAGGGGGAGCATGAAAGACCTCCAGTCCGCATTTTACGAAAACCTTCCCTTGCAGCGCGATTTTACCCGTCTGGCAGACCCCGCGCAGTTTTCAAAACTGCCCGATGATTGGGTTCTGGGTGTTGCTGATATTGTCGATTCAACGGGCGAAATCGCGCGGGGCCGGTACAAGACTGTCAATACTGTGGGCGCTGCGGTAATTTCGGCCATGATCAACGCAATGGACGGCGCGTTGTTTCCATATGTCTTTGGCGGCGATGGGGCGGGGTTTGCTGTCCCGCCCGGAAAAGCTGAAACCGCCCGGACTACGCTGGCGGATTTGCGGCGCTGGGCAGATGAAGAATTCTCCATGCCTTTGCGGGCAGCGCTGGTGTCGGTGGCTGATATTCGCAAAGCGGGTAAGGATCTGCGCGTTGCGCGCTATGCACCCTCTACCGGAGTGGATTACGCCATGTTTTCCGGCGGTGGTCTGGCCTGGGCCGAGGCCGGGATGAAAGCCGGGAAAAATATGGTCACACCCGCCGGGCCAGGTGCGCAGCCGGATCTGACAGGCCTGTCTTGCAGGTGGTCCAACAGCCCGGCCCGTCACGGTCAGATCGTTTCGCTGGTCGTACAGCCCACACCGTCAGCAACCGAACGGGACTTTGCCGATCTTGCGCAATCCGTCCTGTCCGCGTCTGAAACACTGGATCGCGCAGGCCATCCGGTGTCGGAAAAGGGTCCGCCCATAGCGTGGCCTCCACCCGGCCTTGACATCGACGCTCATGTGTCGCGCAACGGGCGTCATGTGATTTTGCACAAACTCGTCCTGCTGGTTCAGAACCTGTTGATCGCAGTATTGTTCAAAACTGGCCTGCGGATGGGACGCTTTGAGCCGGACCATTACAGACATATGGTCAGCAGTAATGCCGATTACCGAAAGTTTGATGACGGGCTGAAAATGACGCTCGACTGCGATCCGGACACGTTGCGCCAAATCGAACACCTGCTTGAAGAGGCGCGTCGCCGGGGGAAGATCAGATACGGTTTGCACGCACAGGAGGAGGCGATGATGACATGTATCGTCCCCTCGGCCATGCGGGATGACCATGTGCATTTTGTTGATGGAGCCTCGGGCGGCTATGCGCAGGCCGCTGCGGCCATGCGCAGTTGACTGTTTAGGATGGTTTCCATTGCCCGGCCAGCGCGCGAGCCGCCTGCGCCAGCAGCATCACATCTATGCCGACCGCCAGAAATTGTGCGCCCATGTCCAGATAGGTCTGACGTGCTTCGTCATTGGTGGCAAGGATGCCCGGCGCTCTGCCTGCGGCCTTGATCCGGGCCAGGGCGTCCGCGATGACCTCGCGCACCTCGGGTGCGGCGCTGTTGCCCTTGTACCCCATGTCGGTTGACAGATCAGCGGGACCGATGAAAACGCCATCCACACCTTCGACTTGAAGAATGTCATCCAACGCGGCCAATCCGGCGCGGGTTTCCACCTGCAACAACAGGCAGATTTCCTGATCTGCGGTCTGGATATAGTCGCTTGTCGACCCATACATCGTGGCGCGCGATGCCGCTGCACCAACACCCCGCACCCCGTCCGGCGGATAACGGCAGGCACGGACCAAGTCCTGCGCCTGAGCGGCGCTTTCGACAATCGGAACCAGTACTGTTTGGGCGCCAGCATCCAGAACCATCTTGATCAGCCAGGTCTCTCCGACAGGAACCCGCACAACGGGATGAGATGCGCTGCTGGCCAAAGCTGTCAGCTGATCCCGGATCGAGCGGATATCATTTGGTGCGTGTTCACCATCGATCACCAGCCAATCGAAACCCGCGGTTCCCATGATCTCGGCGGTGACGGATTCAGCAAAGCTCATCCAGCAGCCAACCTGCAGTTTGCCCTGTATTAGAGCCTGTTTGAATGCGTTTTGTGGGGCTGCCATGCTGAAACCTCATATTTCGACCGCAGGGGGTGAGAAGGACAAGAAGCGGATGTCGATGGCATCTTCAACGGTCGTTTTGAATTGTCCAGCCCGAAATCGGCCCGCATGACGGTGCAAATTCGGGTGCGGGCGCTGCTGCTGCGTGTCGGGTTGCTTGCTTATATCCCGGATTTCGGTGATAATTTTCTTATGACCGACGATCTCCCTCTGACGTCGCGATCTTTGCCCATTGCGCTTTTGCGGGCGCGGGAAAAGGTTATGGGACCCATTCGAGCAATGCTGGCTGACGCTGGCGTCACGGAACAGCAGTGGCGGGTGTTGCGGGTGTTGAACGAAGAAGGCCCACAAGAGCCGACCCACATCGCCGATCGCGCCTGCCTGTTGCTGCCAAGCCTGACGCGCATTCTTCAGAAGTTGGAGAACCGTGGACTGATCACGCGGCGCAGCCATCCGGCTGACCGACGGCGTCAGGTTGTTGAGATCAATACAAAAGGGGTTCAGATCATTCGTGCCAATCTGGCTGCAAGCACGGCCCAGGCGGAACGTATTCGATCTCAGCTTGGACCGGACAAGCATGAGTTACTGCTGGATCTGCTGAACGAGTTGAAGGACCTCGACTCCTGATTTTTGGCACTGTATCCGATGTCGTTGGTAGTGACCCCGCCGGAAACTGTAGGGGGAGTCTCCGACGGGGCGGCCAGACCCGGACTGGTCGTTGGTGCCTGGCCCAAGACCGGTTACGTCAAACCTGACGGTCCGGCCTGTGCTTCGGAGTATACGAAAAGCCTGAAATGTGGCTCTGAACAGGGTCTTTTTGGCCCATGGGGGAGGGGCCTAGCACCTATACTCTCCGAAACTGGTTTAGGCAGTTGCCGATCGGTAAATGGGTCAGCGTATGGTTTGTCGACGTCACTTTGGTGGAATGCTTTACCAAAGCTGCTGTTCTGAATTTTGACGCCGCACCGAAATCGGCACGGGCCTGACTACCTGAGGATTTAGCCCGGCTTTTGACTGAGCCAAGAGTTGTTTCGATCTGTTTGTGTACTGGTGAGACCATAAAAACTGATGAAACCAATTTTTGACACGGCGTCAGTCATTCAGGTCAGAATTGAGCCGTTTCACGCTGAAACACCTCCTCGAGATTGGCGAAATACAGCGTGTTTTCCGGGCTTGCTGGCGGGTCTGGCAGACGTAATATGGCAGTTACGCAACCTTCAGGGATTATCATGCCAAACAGCCTGTTTTCGCTTCCGGACCCGATCACCATCCCCGTTGTCGGCGCGGCGGCCGGATATCCCATTGGACGGATCTTCTGTGTCGGTCGAAATTATGCTGCCCATGCCGCAGAAATGGGGAACGAGGTGGATCGCGAGGCACCTTTCTATTTCACTAAATCCGCCCCGAACGCTGTACTCTCAGGTGCGACGGTTCCTTATCCTGCCGGGACCGAAAATTACCACCATGAGATGGAATTGGCATTGGCCATTGGAAAACCCGTGTTTCGCGCCACCAGTGCGCAGGCGTGGGATGCCATTTTTGCCTATGGCTGCGCCCTGGATATGACGCGCCGTGATCTGCAAATCCGCGAGCGCAACAAGCAGCGGCCCTGGGATCTGGGAAAGGACGTCGAAAACGGAGCGGTCTTTGCGCCGTTGACACCAGCTGCCGACTGGACCCCGGAGGATGACAAGCGCATTCGGCTAAGCGTAAACGGAGAGTTGCGCCAGAACGCCACCCTGGAGGAGCTGATCTGGAAGATCGACGAGATTGTCATGCACCTGTCCGGCTTTTACCACCTGCGCCCCGGTGACCTAATCCTGACCGGTACGCCGGCTGGCGTTGGTCCAGTCGTTGCAGGGGATGTTCTGACAGGTGAGATTGATGGGCTGGAACCGATCAAATTGTCCCTGTCCGACGCAGAGTAGACCCTATTTAGGGTCTTTCAGCCAGTCCTTGGCGAAAGTCACATGTTCAACACCGGCCAGTCGCCGCACCCGGTCCAGCTCGGCGTTCAGGCGTCGGGTACGGGCATCTGACCAGCGCACACCGCGCTCAGGCCAGAGCGCTTTGACGTGCAGCAGGTCACGATCGCGGTGGGCTTTCATATCGATACGGCCAATCATACGGTCGCCCTCGAGCAGCGGAAAAACGTAGTATCCATAGGTTCGTTTGGCCTCGGGGACGAAAACCTCGATGCGGTAGCGAAAGCCGAACAGCCGCTCGGCCCGGCGGCGGTCGCGCAGCATGGGGTCAAACGGACTGAGCACGCGAATGCGGCCTGGCGGCTGCGGTACTTTGGTCATCAGGTTTGGGCGGGCGTATGTCTTGCGCAGGCACCCATCGGCACAGGTGACCTCGATTTCTTCAATATCGCCACTTTCCAGCGACGCCGCGCACCAGTCTTTTGCCTCAGCCGCGCTGACGGTGTCCCAGAAAGCCGCCAACTCTCCGGATGTTGCAAATCCAAGCCGGTCCAATGCGGCGTTGCACAGCCAATCCACGGTCGCCTCGGCATCACAGGGCGTGCTGCCGGGACAGAGATGTGTTTCAATCACGCGCTCTGTCAGATCATAGCGTTTCTGGAACCCATCCCGACCGACGACGGTCAGAGCACCCGAGCGCCACAGATACTCCAGCGCGGTTTTCGATGGGTGCCAGTCCCACCATCCGCCCGAGCCCTTCTTTTCATCCTTGCCAACATCCGAGGACGACACCGCACCATGGTCGCGGATGTGTTGCAGGACTGTGTCAAACTGCTGTTCGAACCCATCCCGCCGCCAGTTCTTCCACCGCGCCTTCAACATATCAGCATCCCGCTGAAAGCGCAGATGCCAATGCTGATAGAACTTCATCGGAATCACCGCCGCATCGTGCGTCCAATGTTCGAAAAGCGCATTATCCCTTTCATAGAGCCTTTTTAGGTCGGCGCTGCGATAGGCGGGCCTGCGCGAGAACAGGATCATGTCATGGGCACGGGCAACGGTGTTGATGCTATCAAGCTGAACAAATCCAAGCCGGTGGATCAGATCCAGAAGCGCGGAACCTTTGGCCGAGCCTGAGGGTTGTTCACCCAATACGTGCCGGTCCATGAAGATCGCCCGGACCGTCCGGTTGTCGAGCCTTTTCAGGGATGTGTTCATCGCCGTTTCAGCGTGTCACCATAACTAATCGTGGGGGTCAGAGTAACGCGTGTCTCGATCTCAGTATCAGGATTTTCCAGACGTTCGGCGATGATCTGGGCAGCTTGGCGGCCGATTTCCAGACGACAGGCGTCCATCGTAGCGAGTTTTCGGGGCAAGCCCTGCAAAAGCTCGACATTGTTGAACCCGGCCAGGCCGATCTGTCCCGGAATATCGATACCCTGTTCCAGCAGGTACAGCAGGCCACCGGCCCCGATCATATCGTTCGAGTAATACAGGAAATCCAGCTCGGGTGAGCGTTCCAGCATGGTTTGGGTCATCTCGCGCCCTTTGGCCAGAGCCGATCCACCGGAATAGAACTCGCGATCCTCGATCTCGATCCCGTGCTTGCCAAGAACTTCGGTAAAGCCTTCGAACCGCTTTCGTGCGCGGTGATCCAGTGGCATCTTGGTGCCCATGAAACCGATATGCTGATACCCGGCCTTCAGGATTGCCTGTGCCATTTCGCGCCCCGCGCGGCGGTGTGAGATCCCCACCATCGCATCCACCGGCTTGCCATCCGTGTCCATGATCTCGACCACCGGAATACCTGCCGAATCCAGCATAGCGCGCGCGGCCTCGGTATGTTCAAGCCCCGCAATGATCACGCCGGAAGGCCGCCACGAGAGCATCTCGTACAGCACTTTCTCCTCTTTCTCGGGCAGATAATCGGTTACCCCGACCACCGGTTGCAATTCGGTGTCTTCCAACACCTGATTGATGCCTGTCATCACCTCGGGGAAGACCATATTCGAAAGCGAAGGGATGATCACCGCGATCAGATTAACCCGGCTGGACGCCAATGCGCCCGCGATCTTGTTGGGGACATAGCCAAGCTCCTTGGCGGCGGCCAGAACGCGGGTGCGGGTGGCGTCAGACACATCCCCCCGGTTACGCAGAACCCGGCTTACCGTCATCTCGGATACTCCGGAAGCCTCGGACACATCACGAAGGGTAAGCGGGCGTTTGGTTTCACTGTTCACGGGAGGCACCTGCGTTGTTGTTTTGTCCGATGGTAGCGTGAACAGGTCGGCGTGTACAACAATTGTGCAAAGGCGATGACAACCCGGAAAATCCCGGTTACAGAGAGCCTGGCACGGCCCCGTGGCTCAACTGGATAGAGCAGCCCCCTCCTAAGGGGCAGGTTGCAGGTTCGAATCCTGCCGGGGTCACCAATAAAACGTATTGTTTAACAGTTACCGGGTTTCCGCAGCCAGCGGCGCCGTCATGGTTTACAGAACTTTGCGAGGGCATATGCCGAAACATATAAAATTCTCGCCAATCGTTCTTCAATAACCTTGCGCAGCCCCTCTGATCAGAACGCCACCGATCATGGCAAGAGCGATCCAGTCCGTGAGATATCATTCGAAATGGTCACGTCAGTGCTTCGGAGGTTTGATCCGTCAGTTTGCCTGAAGTCAGCGCAGCAAGGGCCACCATCACGGTCGCGGTCCCGAGGACCAGTGGCAATCCCCCGATCTGATAGGTCAGGCCGGACAGAACCGTGCCGATCAGCCGGCCTGTTGCATTTGCCATGTAATAAAATCCGACATCCATTGTCACACGTTCGGACCGGGTGAAAGCCAGGATCAGATAGGAATGCAGCGATGAATTCACCGCAAAGATTGCTCCGAAGATCAGCAGCCCAGCTACAAGCGTTATGGTCAGCCAGGTTTCAGGCCCATTTGACAGCGATACCGCCAATGTTAGAGCCGCAGGAACGTAGAAAAGGACAATCGCCCACCTGCGTGCCGCACGGATCAAATCACCTTCGGTTCGATCCGCCGCACGAAGAATCTTTGGCGCGATAGCCTGCACCGCACCATATAGGATGACCCACAGCGCCATGAATGTTCCGATCATGAAGAACGCGGAACGGTTGCCGTCCTCGGTGCCATCCGACAGGACGGCATAGAAATAGATCGGGATGCCGACCACGAACCAGACATCGCGCGCACCGAACAGAAAGACCCGCGCCGCGGACAGCCAGTTCACATTGGCGGATTTTGACAATACTTCCGAGAATTTCGCCCCTTTTCGCCCCTTCGGCAGGCCCGCTGGCATGAACAGGATAACTGCGAACAGGATCAGTGCCAGAACCGCCGCCATGACCAGGATTGCCACCATGAATCCCAACGTGGCCAGCATGGCCGCGCCCAACAGGAAACCCAGGCCTTTGACGGCATTTTTTGATCCGGTCAGCGCAGCGACCCACCGAAACAACCCGCCGCTTTCGGCCGGGGCCAGTAATTTGACTGATGATTTCGACGACATCTTGGCCAGATCCTTGGCCACTCCGCTTGCCCCCTGCACCATCATCACAAAGCTGACCGAGGCGGTAACGGTCCAGTGCGGATCAAGCTGTGTCATGGCAAGCAACGCCACCACCTGCAGCCCCAATCCTGCATACAGGGTGGACGTTAGCCCGAACCGGGCGGCAATCCAGCCTGCGGTCAGGTTGGTGACGATCCCAGCAATCTCGTAAAGTACAAACAGATAGGCCAGCTGAACCGGTGAGAACCCCATGGTGTGAAAGTGCAGCAGCACCAACATCCTTAGCGCCCCGTCGGTCAGCATGAAGGCCCAATAAGCCGCCGTGACCGCGACATAAGCCGACAGTCCTTCGGGCCGCTGGGTCACAGCGAGGACCCGACCATCAGCGCCACATCCACCAAGCGGTGCGCATAGCCCATCTCATTGTCGTACCACGCATAGATTTTCACCTGTGTCCCGTTTGTCACCATGGTCGAGGGCGCATCGACAATCGAGGAGCGTTTGTCATTGGTGTAATCGGTAGATACCAGAGGGCGGGTTTCATAACCCAGAATATCCTTCAGGTCACCCTCAGCCGCCGCTTTTAAGAGGGCGTTGACCTCGTCAACCGTGGTGGCCCGCTCAACTTCGAATACGCAATCGGTCAGCGAGGCGTTCAAAAGCGGCACCCTGACGGCGTGACCGTTCAGACGCCCTTTGAGTTCCGGATAGATCAGTGTGATGGCGGTGGCCGAACCGGTGGTCGTCGGGATCAGTGAGTTGAGGGCCGACCGTGCGCGCCGCAAGTCCTTTGCGGGCCGATCAACGATTGTTTGCGTGTTGGTCACGTCATGGATCGTAGTCATCGACCCGTGGCGGATACCCAGATTCTCGTGGATCACCTTGACCACCGGCGCCAGGCAATTCGTTGTGCAAGAGGCCGCTGTCACAATTTTATGGGTCGCGGGGTCATATGTGCTTTCATTCACTCCAACAACGATATTTGCCGTCGGGCCGTCTTTGACCGGGGCAGAGACGACGACTTTCTTTACCCCGGCATCAAAATATGGGGCCAGCTTGGCCTCGGTCTTGAACACGCCCGTACAGTCGATCACGACATCAACGCCATCCAGCGGCAGGGTGTTCAGGTCTTTCGTGCCGATGAACGGCAGGCGGGTTCCATTCACAGTGATGCTGTCGGCATCAAAGCTGAATTCTGCATCCCAACGCCCGTGTACCGTGTCGAACTCCAACAGATGCGCGTGCATCTGGGGGTCGCCGAAGGCATCGTTGATCCAGGCAATCTTTGCGCCCCGTTCCAACAAGGGCTTCAGGGCCAGTTTCCCCATTCGGCCAAGGCCGTTCACAGCGTAAGTCGTCATGGCGCATCCTCAAGTGGCGACCGCGCGATTTCATCAACGGCGGATTGCAGTGCGATCCGGTCCAGGCTTTCAACCGGCAGCGATGTAAAGGCTTGAACCCGACGCTTCAGCGCGCCGTACGCGTTTTGAAAGGCCAGGCTTTTCTCGGCATCGGTGCCTTCTGCCTTGACCGGATCCGCCATGCCCCAGTGACCGCTGATCGGCTGGCCTTCCCACGCGGGGCATTCTTCGTTCGCAGCCTGATTGCAGACCGTAAAGACGAAATCCATTTCAGGTGCGCCCGGCCCCGAGAACTCGGATACATTCTTCGAGCGGAGCGCCGATGTATCATGCCCCTTGTCTTGCAGAACCCGAATTGCAAACGGGTTGAGTTCGGAAAACGGTCGTATGCCGGCCGAATACACATTGAACCGATCCCCGCCGATATCCCGCAAAAGGGATTCGGCAAAGATCGACCGGGCAGAATTACCCACGCAAATGAACAACACATTGAACTTTCGGTCAGCCATGGTTTCGCGCCCTTTGGCCAAGGGCATGCAAAGATCGGGTCGGCCACGGCAGCAATCCACGAGCAGGAAATCGAACATGTGCTGCACGTTCTTCATCTCAATCGAATAGAGCAGTGACGTCCCGGATCGTTCCTGCTTGACCAGCCCGGATCGCTGCAACGCGTTGAGATAGTTCGACAAGGTGCTGGACTTGATCCCCAGTTCCGACGCCAGTTCCCCCGCTGGAACAGTGTCAGGATATCGTCGCATCAACATGCGAAATACGGTGATACGTTGTGGGTGGCCAAGGATGGCCAGCTGGTCGGTTATCTCTTCTATCATATTTCATGAAATATAGAATAATAAGTTTAGAGTCAAAACTACTCATGCGTCGTTACAAAAATTTCACAAACTGGAAGCTCGCCCCATTGGATTGATCATTGGCCCAATACGTCAACGACAACCTCTGGTGAAAAGGGGGGAAAGGCCCGAACGGACATAACTGGTCTTGCAGGCTTTAGGCTGACAGTTTAAATGGGCCATCTCATCCGGTAGAGGCCAGTTCCGGATGACTCAAGGTGCCGCTGTAGCTCAGCTGGTAGAGCACGTCATTCGTAATGATGGGGTCGGGGGTTCGAGTCCCTTCAGCGGCACCAGTTTTCCGAAGATTAAAACACCATGTACATATTGATACTCGGACCAGTTCCAGGAAACGCACCTTGGTCTGAAGTGCAGCCTCAAAGCAGGTTACCGCAAACGGAAATTTTGCGCTCAATAACAGGCATTGAAGACTTTGATGGGCGGTTCACGTGTTACACTTCTCGAAAGCTTGTTGATGGTATCCGCTGAGTGATAATCATCAATGTGAGATTGCGCAGCTGCGAATTATGAACCAACTGTTTGGTATCCACGCATTGGAGTAAACCCTCCGACCTCCAGTCGGACCTGCTTCAGCGCGGAGAATCGTGTTATGGCTTCACCCTCTGGAAAATGAGCCGCAGCCGGTTCGAAGGCTCATTTTCCAGAGGGTAAGGTCATGTAGTATGACACTGGCAAGCACTGTGTTTTCTATCACCGCTACCATATCGTCTGGTCGACCAAGTATCGCTACTAGGTGCTGACCGGTGCGGTGCGCTTGCGGGTGCGCGCCATCATCCGTTGGGTCTGCCACGAGAACGAGGTCGACATCTTGCGCGGGGTGTTGTCGAGCAATCCCGTGCATTTGTTCGTGTCGGTGCCGCCGAAGATTGCCATCTCGGGTCCGGTACGCAAGATGAAGGGCCGTTCGTCTCACAAGGTGCAACGGGAACTTCCCGCGCTGCGCAGCCGCTACTGGGGTCGCCGGTTCTGGGGCAGGAGGTATTTCTCAACCACCAACGGTGCCATCACCGAAGATATCGTGCTGCAATACCTCGAAAACCATATCGCCGATCCTACCGACGCCAGTCGGTGGTCGTTCAGTCCTGACATCATATGAATTGAGGGTAAGTGTTTGGTATTATGCCTTAGCTCAGACAATCACTTTGATCGCTTCCTGTGCGCCCACGCCAAACACCCGTTTGTATCGCTTGATCAGATCCGCGGGGCCCATTGCCTTTTCCGGATTGTCCGACAGCTTTACCGTCGGGCGTCCGTTGGCGGATACGGCTTTGCAGACCAGTGAGAACGGTGCCAGCGCGTCATGAGGGACCAGTCCGCGGAAATCGTTGGTCAGCAAGGTACCCCAACCGAAAGATACTTTGGTGCGGTCCGCAAATTGTGCATGCAATTCCTGAATACTGCCTACGTCCAACCCGTCCGAGAATATAATCCGTTTTTGGGTCGGGTCCTCTCCGCGCGCTTTCCACCAGTCGATGGCCACCTCGGCGGCGGTAGCCGGGTCGCCGCTGTCGATGCGAATACCGGTCCAGCCCGCCAGCCAGTCGGGCGCGTTGTCCAGAAAGCCCTTGGTGCCGTAGGTATCGGGCAGGATGATGCGCAGATTGCCGTCATGTTCGTCGTGCCAATCGCTGAGAACGTCATAAGGGGCCTGCGCCAGTTCGGCATCGGTGTCGGCCAACGCGGAATAGACCATCGGCAGCTCATGCGCGTTGGTGCCGATGGCCTCAACCTCACGCCGCATCGCGATCAGGCAGTTCGACGTCCCGGTAAACGCGTGGCCGAGCCCTTCGATCATCGCCTGCACACACCAGTCCTGCCACAGGAAAGAATGCCGTCGCCGCGTGCCAAAATCCGCGATGCCCAAACCGTTGATCGTACTCAGCTTTTCGATCTTTTCCCACACGCGGGTCATCGCGCGGGCATAAAGCACCTGTAGCGCAAACCGGCGCATGTCGTTCAGCACCGCGCGCGACCGCAATTCCATCAATACCGCCAGCGCCGGAATTTCCCACAACATGACCTCGTGCCATTTGCCTTCGAAGGTCAGTTCGTACTGATCGCCTTTGCGTTCAAGGTGGTAAGGCGGCAGGCGCATATTCTCGAACCATTCCATGAAATCGGAACGGAACATCTGGCGCTTTCCATAAAACATATTGCCCCGCAGCCAGGTGCTTTCCCCCCGGCTGAGACTAAGCGAGCGGATATGATCCAGCTGTTCCCGCAGCTCGCCTTCATCAATCAAACGGGCCAAAGGCACGTGATTCGACCGGTTGATCAGGGAAAACACCACATTTGTTTGGGGCTTGTTTCGAAACACTGACTGGCACATCAGCAGTTTGTAGAAGTCTGTGTCGATTAAAGACCGGACAATCGGGTCAATCTTCCATTTGTGATTGTAGACACGGGTCGCGATGTCGACCATGGGGAACTCCTGCGATTTCCGTAGTTAGATCAATCGATTTCGGGAATGGCAAGAGTCGCTGATTTGGTGACAATGCCAGCATGACGTCACATTACGGGCTTATTGTGCAGTGTCTTCGCCGGTTAGTGAGAGAAGGGGATGGTAAGACGAAACTGAGTTTGTGAATGGGTCTCGAGTACGATTTTGACATTGTTAATGTAGCACTGAACGATTTCGACCCCGAAAAACTGGGGTCAGCCTCTGATGGGGAACGCCAGGTGTGTGCGGTGTTTCGCGACATCAGAACAGCGGATGCGCTACGGGGAACATCGCCGAAAATCCGCAAGATTTTCCTGGATGCGGGGTTCAGCCTCGAGTCGCGGAACAGCGGCATCGTGCCCGGTGTGTTTCCGGCCGAAGATCAGGTGGACCGGGTCAGGATTCTGCGTTCTTTGTTTGAGAACATAAAATCGCGCGGCGTTCAGGGGGAGTATTGCGGCGAGTTCAACCTGTGGGACTTTCTGCATTACATACGGATGGCGCAGCCCATGGCCGGAATCGTGCGTACGCGTCAGGTGCGCAAACCGCCGCCACCGCCACAGCAGCCCGTTTCGGCACGTCGGCGTTCTATTTCGGGGCGTATCGGGCTGGCGTTCGGGCTGGCCGTTATTCTGTTTGTGACGATCAAGCTGCTGGCCGCTGCCGGGGCGACACCTTAGGCCAGCGTAACACCGGCATCGCGCATGGCCTGTTTTGCGGCAGCCAGCGATCCGTCCATGTCAATCGCGCGGCAGGCATCCATACGGACTGTGACATCAAAGCCCAGCTTCGCAGCGTCAATCGCGGAAAAGCAGACACAAAAATCCGTTGCAAGTCCGACCAGCGTCAATTGGGTTATTCCACGCGTCTCCAGGTAGCCTTTCAAACCTGTCGGCGTTTTCCGGTCATTCTCGAAAAAGGCGGAATAGCTGTCGATGCCCGGTCGAAAGCCTTTTCGTATGACCAGATCGGCATGAGTGCGTAGGTCAGGGTGAAAATCTGCGCCTTCGGTTCCCTGAACACAATGATCCGGCCACAAGACCTGCGGCCCGTAATGCAACTCGGTCGTATCAAAGGGGTCTTTGTCATCATGGAAGCTCGCGAACGAAGAATGCCCCGCCGGATGCCAGTCCTGCGTCAGGATCACGGCGTCAAACTCCTCCATCATGGCGTTGATCGGCGCGACGATTTCATCTCCTCCGGCCACTGCCAAGGCACCGCCGGGGCAAAAGTCGTTCTGGACATCAATGACAAGCAGGGCATGGGTCATGGCGGCCTCCGTATAACTGCCTTATCGGTAGGGGGCTGGGCGCGGGGCGTCAATGCAATCCCTTGCGACTCCGGGTTTGCGAGGGTAGATCGCGCATATGTACACGATCGCTGCCCTCTATCACTTTACCCGATTCCCGGACCCTGTCGCGCTGCGCGAACCGTTGCTTGATCTGTGCCGCGCGCAGTCCGTCACGGGAACGCTGTTGCTGGCGCAAGAAGGCATCAATGGCACCATCGCAGGCCCACGCGCCGGGATCGATGCGGTTCTTGCGCATATCCGGGCTCTGCCCGGTTGCTCGGATCTGGAGTGGAAAGAGGCGTCCTCGGACCATCCGCCTTTCGGCAAGATGAAAGTGCGGCTGAAGAAAGAGATTGTGACCATGGGTCAGCCGGATGTCGATCCGCGCGCCCGTGTCGGCAACTATGTCGATCCGCAGGACTGGAACGATCTGATCCGTTCGGACGATGTCGTGGCGATCGACACCCGCAATGACTACGAAGTGGCGATCGGCACGTTTGAAGGCGCAATAGACCCTGAAACAGCCAGTTTCCGCGAATTTCCGGCCTGGTGGGAGGCGAACAAGGACCGCTTTCACAACAAGCGCGTTGCCATGTTCTGCACCGGCGGTATCCGGTGCGAGAAGTCCACCAATTACCTGCTGGGGCAGGGGGTCGAGGATGTCTATCACCTCAAAGGCGGTATCCTGCGCTATCTTGAAGAGATGCCATCCGAAGACAGCTCGTGGCAGGGTGACTGCTTTGTGTTCGACAACCGCGTCTCGGTTGGCCACGGCCTTGTTGAAGGGCCGCACAAGCTGTGCCATGGCTGCCGTCGCCCGATCCTGCCCGAGGATATGAAACGCCCCGAATATGAACATGGCGTGTCCTGTCACCAATGCATCGACGAGACCTCCGAGGCTGACAAGATGCGCTTTCGTGAACGGCAAAAGCAGATAGTGCTTGCGCGCAAGCGGGGCGAGCCGCATTTGCGGCAGGACTGAAAGCGGGTTGCAGGCCCTTGCTTTAGGTCGGATGATCACCGTCAGACTAGGCTGAGAGGGCGTTCATGCACCGCAAACCCACAACTCTGGAAGAATGGAAATCGACCCTGATTGCTGCATTGGGGCTGGTTCTGACAAGTTTTCTTGCCTGGTTCGGGCTATCGCGTCTTAACGAAACCGCTGCGGGTGACATGATCGGAACAATCGCGTCGGTTGGCCTGCTGATCTGGCTGGTGTCGCAATCCTGGTATTACATGACCCAGGTGACATCACCGCGGCGGCTTTTGTTCCTGATGGGTGTGTCATTCATCCAGGTCGTCCCGTTCCTGTTTGCCGCCGTCTACGGAGCTTTTGGGTACAACGATAATTGTGTGGTCGGGGCGCAGGGTCCGGGGGATGTCCTGTATTTTTCATATGTCACCTTCACCACGGTCGGGTATGGCGACATGTCCCCGACCGGCCTGTGCCGCGGGCTTGCCGTGTCCGAGGCTGTGACCGGTTACATTCTGCTGGGTATGTTTGTTGCGGCTGCGGTTGCGCTTTATACCCGCAATCATGCGCCAGAAGACCCAAAATAAGGTTTATCTGTTGTGCTCAATCCAGCGGGACATCATTTTCTTGTCTCGAAAACACTCGGACGGGATCGGGCGACGCTTGCTGCGTGAAATCCGTTCAGCGAACGCCACCTGCTTGCCCGTCGGGTAATTGTCGAATTGCGAGGTGCCACATGATTTGTGGGCCGAAATCCAGTCGGACAACAATCGCCTGTCACGTTGAACTTCGACCGGGATCTCAAGCGCTGATTTCTCGGCAATGGCGCGCGCATAGCGCATCTGCCGGTCTGTTACCGGAAGCAGGTGGTAGTCATTGTTTGGCCCGTTCAGGGCCGCGTGGCGCATGTGCTGGGTCATCGGTTTGTCCTCTGACTATGTGGAACATATATAGAACATTAACCAAAGAATTTCAAGATTTGTGCGCGGTGGCAGGCGTGACCTTGCCGCTTGGATGATTTTATTGACTGGCCAGTCAATAACCATTAGGGCCGATTCAAAATGACCAAATGCCCCGCCCGGACGGGGTCGAGCGAAAAGGACACGGTATGAAGTTTCAGCCCAAGGCCAGCCATTTCATCGACGGCACCTATGTCGAGGATACCGATGGCGCGGCCATTGACGTGATCTACCCCGCTACCGGCGAGGTGATTGCCCGTCTGCATTCGGCAACACCGGCGATTGTAGAAAAGGCTCTGAACAGCGCGAAAACCGCTCAGGCAGCTTGGGCCGCACTGACCGGAACAGAACGCGGCCGCATTCTGCGCCGCGCGGCCGACATTATGCGCGACCGCAACTACGACCTGTCGGTTCTGGAAACCCATGACACCGGCAAACCGATTCAGGAAACCACGGTGGCAGATGCCACATCGGGTGCAGATGCGCTGGAATATTTCGGCGGGTTGGCCGCCTCTCTGACCGGCGAGCATATTCCGCTGGGCGGTGGCGATTTCGTCTACACCATCCGTCAGGCGCTGGGCGTTTGCGTGGGCATCGGGGCGTGGAACTATCCCACGCAGATTGCCTGCTGGAAAGGTGCCCCGGCGCTGGCCTGCGGCAACACAATGGTCTTCAAGCCTTCGGAAACCACGCCCCTTTCGGCATTGAAAGTGGCCGAAATTCTGGTCGAAGCCGGCGCACCCAAGGGTGTCTACAACGTGATTCAGGGCTATGCCGACGTGGGGGCCGCACTGGTCACCGATCCGCGTGTAGCCAAGGTCTCGCTGACCGGATCGGTGCCGACAGGCCGCAAGGTCTATGCCGCGGCAGCTGACGGCATGAAGCACGTCACCATGGAGCTGGGCGGCAAATCTCCGATGATCGTCTTTGACGATGCCGACATCGAAAACGCGGTGTCCGGCGCGATCCTTGGCAATTTCTATTCATCGGGCCAGGTCTGCTCCAACGGTACCCGCGTCTTTGTGCAAAAAGGGATCAAAGATGCCTTCCTGAAACGCCTGTCCGAACGTCTGGCCAATGCCAAAATCGGCGACCCGATGGACGAGGACGTCAGCTTTGGCCCGATGGTCAGCGAAAACCAGTTGAACATCGCGCTGAGCTATGTCGACAAAGCCAGGGCCGAGGGCGCAAGGCTGGTGTTCGGCGGCAACCGGATCGAAGGCGACGGTTTCTACATGCAGCCAACCGTTTTTGCGGATGTGAACGATGACATGACCATCGCGCGCGAGGAAATCTTTGGCCCTGTCATGTCGGTGCTGGATTTCGACACGGAATCCGAGGTCATGGCCCGTGCCAATGACACCGAATTTGGTCTGGCCGCAGGCGTCTTCACCAATGACCTGACCCGCGCGCACCGTGTTGTGGCCGGGTTCGAGGCGGGGACCTGTTATATCAACACCTATAACCTTGCCCCGGTCGAGGCCCCGTTCGGGGGATCGAAAATGTCCGGTGTCGGACGCGAGAATTCGAAGCTGGCGATCAACCATTTTTCGGAAATGAAAACAGTCTACGTGTCCATGAACGGCGTCGAAGCCCCTTACTAGGGTCTCTTCTTCGTTCGTTTTCCTCTGTTCCCGACATCTGGCGTCGGGAACAGAGTACAAGCCCGCCCTTACCTGTGGCTGACTTTCCTGTACCGGCCCCGCCCGACAGGAGAGCTCTCATGACGCATAACCCGCAGACAAATACATTTTCCAGGGTTGCCGATTTCACGCTGACCCGCGCGGTCTCGGACATGCCTGAAAGCGCACTAGAGGCTGCGGCGCTGATGATGCTCGACACGATGGGGATCCTGATCGCATCCGGCCCGATGCAGGCAGGCGTGATCGCGCGGGACACGGCGGCATTGCTTTATGCCAGCACGGATCCTGCATATGGCGCACGGATGCTATTCGATGGCCGTACCGTCAGCATGGCGGGTGCCGCCTATGCCGCCGCCACGCAGACCGACAATCTGGATGGTCACGATGGATACAACCCAACCAAGGGCCATATCGGGGTGGTTGTGTTGCCAACGCTGGCCGCACTGGCCGAACATTGCCCGAACCTGACCGGACCCGAGGCTTTGGCGGCGGTCGTTACCGGGTACGAGGTGGCCGGGCGCGCGGGCCTGTCGCTGCACGCCAGTGTCAGCGATTACCACACATCCGGTGCCTGGAACGCGCTGGGCGTGGTTGCGATGGCGGCGCGCCTGCGCGGATTATCTGTCGACCAGATGCAGCAGGCGATGGGGATCGCCGAATATCACGGGCCACGCAGCCAGATGATGCGCGAGATTGCCAACCCGACAATGCTGCATGACGGGTCGGGCTGGGGCGCGATGGTGGGGCTTTCCGCCGCTGTTCTGGCTGAACGCGGCTTTACCGGCGCGCCCGCCATCACCATCGAGGCGGAAGAGGTCAAACCCTACTGGGATGATCTGGGCACCTTCTGGCAGGTCGAACATCAATATGTAAAACCCTATCCGATCTGTCGCTGGGCCCATGCCGCGATTGATGGCGTGCGCGCTGTCATGATCGCGCATGACCTGACCAGCGCGCAGATCGAAACAGTGCATATCAACAGCTTTCATCAGGCGGCCTGTCTTTTTGCGGGGCTGCCCGAAACAACTTCGCAAGCGCAGTATTCCCTGCCATTTGCCGTGGCAGTTCAGGCCGTTTACGGGCGCATCGGCGTTGAACATATCTCAAGGTCTGGCCTGTCTGATCCCGCGGTCGCCAATCTGATGTCCCGCATCACGGTCGCGGAAAGCGAACACCACAGCGTCCGGTTTCCTGAAGGGCGCTGGGCAGATGTCACGATCACAACAACGGATGGCCGTGTTCTGAAATCCGGGGATATTCATGCCCGCGGCGGCCCCGAGGCCCCCATGACACGGGACGACGTCATCGCCAAATACATGCAGTTTGCAGCCCCTGTGCTTGGACAGGATCGTGCCGACCGCATCCGTCAAGTGATACTTGGCTGGCCGGACAAAAGCGCGCGGTATGCAGACCTGACACCGCTGATTATTGATCCGCCAGAACCGTGAACCGCGCCCCCGTCCCGCCTGCATCGATCCGGAGCAACTGCTCCGGTTGGCTGGGAAACCTCACTCCACCCTGACCGTGTTCAACATTTCGACGATCCTCTGCCGCGTTGCCAGACTGTCCTCCAGCAGGCTTCCCGCATCCGCCAACGGCTTGCCTGACACGCGAGCCGGCGGGGCCAAAAGGGCCTCGGAGGTTTGGTTGAGGCTTGCGTACTTTCCGTCAGAGGGCCCAATCCTTTCCTCCGGTAACCCGGCCAGCCATAGGTATCGGTTTGCTTCTTCCTGTTGCCCGCGGTTCTGCATGAGTTCGGCCACTGCGGCGTAGTCCTGCACCTTGTCCAACGCCTGCGCCTGCAGGACGAGCGCCGCGTCCGAGGTATCATTGGCCAGCTCAAGCATGGCCTGTTGCGGGCGGTCCGACAACAACGCCGCACGGGCGCGCAGACGGGCACGCTCTGACCGCCGGGCCCGATCTTCAGGCCTGTTTGCCAGCGCAACGGCCTGATCGGCAAAGCCAAGCACGGCCAGGCGTTCGGCCAGTGTAATCGCGGTATCCGTGGATAGCGCCGCCGCCCGACCCGACTGCTGCACCAGCGTAACCTGACGCAAAAAGGTAAGGTCGTCGGATCGCTCCGCCAGCAATTGCAGGTGACGATTGATGGCGCTGTTGCTGTCCGGGCCGTCTGGCAAAGATTGGATCACATCGAATGCGCTGTCGAAATCCTGGCTCAGACCCAGAGCAATCGCATAGGTGCGGTTCATCATCGGGCCCAGATCGGATCGCCGGAATTCGATCGCGTAAGACGCGGCCAGTTCAAGTTCCCTTGAAGACACGGTCTTGCGGTCGAACCACCGCTTTTCCACCAGCCGCGCCAAAGCCACCGGCGCTTCGCTCTTGGCCCCGGCCGAGGTCGTGACCTTGGTCAGCAGCGCCTCTTCAAGGGCGCTGTCGCCTTCAGCTTCGGCGACACCAGCCCGGGCCAGCGTGGCGTTCGGGGACGGGTTCTGTTCAACCCGGTCGACCGAACGCATGATCCTGCGCGCGGCCTCAAGCTCTTGCGCGTTTGTCAGGATATCCGAAAGCCGCGCGCCAAGATGGCGGCGAAGATGCTCTGGCAGCTTTGCAAAGCTGTGTTCGATGGCTTCAAGATGTGCGTCGGATGCCAGCTGACCTTCGGACAGCACGGCCCAAAGTGCCACGTCGCCGTTACACCGTTGCTGGCCCCTGAATGGATTTGGCACCTGTGCTGGCCGCTCATCCACCAGCCGTGCAATCCCTTCAACATGTCCAGCCTCTTCCGATGGGGTGTTCAATAACTGCAAAACCTTTTGCGCCTCGGCCCCAAAGCCGTGATAGGCATAGAGCTTTGCCAGGCTCAGCGCGCTTTCCGCGTCAAGACGGTCGAACTCTTTGTACAGGGCGGTGCGCAGGACGGACACCTGCTCTGGAAACGGGCGCGTCCCGGACCATGTCGTGAAGCCCAGTTCAGCCGTTGAGATACAAACCGGGTTGTTATCGATCTGCTGCAAACCAGAGTTCAGAATGTCCTGCAGATCATCCAGAACCGAGGTCACGCGTATGTTCGACGTCAATCCGGGTAACGGTGTCACGGCCTCGGACGAGGCAGAACGGCGCGGTCCGACAGGTGCCAGATTCAGGTCCAGCAGCTCACGGTCCGCCCCTTGCACCAGACGGGTCGACAACTGATCCCTGATCCCGTGCGTCTTCCCGGTCAGAAGCGGCAGGTCCAGCTGGGAAAGAAGCTTGTGTTCCGCGGGAGAAGCTTTCGGCGCTGCCGGTTTTTTTCGAGTCGGCGGAGGGATTTCCGCAAGCAAGGGGGGCAGGGCTATTGCTGGCGCAATGTCCAGAACGATCATCGAGTTTCGAAACAGGAACGCCGACGCGGTGCAGTTGCAACCGAATTCCAGCTCAAGCGCGCCACCGGGTTGCGCTTGCGACAGCGCGGCCAGCCGATCTGATGTCAACCGCCCGAACACCGAACCCGTCCGAAATGTGACACCCTTCAGGTCAATTGCCAGCTTGGCGCCGTTCTTGCGTTGGCTCAGAACCCAACCCGTATCCGGTGGAACGGTGAAAACCAGCCGGGTGTAGCCGTCATGTTCACCGGACCGCACAGTCACCTCTTCAGAGGTTGCGGCCGTTGCAAGCGTGATCAACGCTGCAACCAGTATCGCGGTTTGCCTCATGCTGCGGCCCGTTTGAGCTCTTTCAACGCATCCTCAAGCTCAGAGAAACCGGGGCGGTTGTGCGTTGGTGTGTTCTGGCGTCCGACCTCAATGCACATGGCGGCATTGTGGTTGTGCAGGTTTGCAACCAGAACTTCCTTGATCAGCTGATAGAAGTGGTTGTCTTCCTCGACCACGGATTTCAGCTTGGCCGCAAAGGGACCAACCAGACCGTAGGCCAGAAAGACACCCAGAAAGGTACCCACAAGGGCACCGCCGATCAGTTTTCCCAGAACTTCCGGTGGCTGATCAATGGACCCCATTGTCTTGATTACCCCCAGAACGGCGGCGACAATTCCAAGCGCGGGCAGGCCGTCGGCCACGGTTTGCAAGGCGTGGCTCGAATGCAGGGCATGGTGGAAATTCGCCTCCATTCGCTTTTCCAGAACCTCTTCGACCTGATGCGGATCGTCGTAATTCATTGCTGCCGATCGCATCGTGTCGCAAATCAGATCAACCGCTTCCTTGTCGGCTTGAATTCTAGGGTAGGACGAAAACAGGTCAGAACTGCCGGGGTCTTCGATATGCTGTTCCACCTCTACTGGATTGGCGCGGGCAATGCGGATGAGGGAAAACAGCAGGCACAACAGGTCGCGGTAATCCTCGGGCTTCCATTTCGGGCCTTTAAAGACCTTCCCCATGTCCTTGATCGTGTGTTTCACGCCGCCGATGTCGTTGCTGATCAAAAAGGCACCAACCGCGGCACCACCGATCATCATCATTTCAAACGGAAGCGATTTCAGAATGATGGTCATCTTGCCGCCAGCGGCCAGATAGCCGCCGAAGACCATCACGAAAATGACGACAATTCCAACAATTCCAATCATCTGAGATCTCCGGCTATGTGTGTTGCAACCGCGGGGAACACGGGCGACTATTCCTGCGGGGCCGAGGCGTTTCGGCCCGCCATGACAACGCTGATCGTATAGGCCGCTTCGGGGCTGAGCCCCGCCAGAACCCCAGCTGCCGCATCCGGTGACATGCGTGACAGAAACCCGGCGGCAAAGGTTGGGTCCATGGTTTCGAACAGCGCTGCTGCATCCTTCGGCTTCATGTTCTGATAGACATCGGTCAGGCGCGTCAGGTCGTTTTCCGCCGCCCTGTCTGCCAGCGCGAGAGTGGTGCGCAACGACTCCTCGGCCTCCTCAAGCGCGGCCATGCGCATCTCGATAGCCTGACCCGCGATTTCCAGAGCGTTTTCCCGCTCGCGCAGCATGTCTTCCTTTTGTTTGACACGTTCTTCCCGGCGCAGAAGTTCAGTCAGCAGAACCCGCATGTCACGAGTGTCGGACGGGGCGGGTTCATCGTGTTCCGCCTCAGGTTTAGCAGGTTTGGCAAAGGCGGGTCCGGCTTCCAGCCCGATGCGGATGGCAGCCGAGCCGATCATCAGCAATGAGATCACGGCAAGTACACCTCCGCGGGGCCGCGCGTTGGGAGTGTTGATCCGCGGGCGGCTCATATCTGCGCCTCGCCTTGCTTGCGGTCATGCCGGAAGAACATCAGCCCCTCAGGTACGCGTGTCTGTTCTTCGGGCGCAGCGGCTTCGCTGGCCTGCGGCTCGGGTTTGCCTTCGTGCTTCACGCTCTCCTGAACTTCGGTGATGGTACTTGTCTCTGAAACCTCTGCCTCGGGTTGGGGATCAGCGTCTTTTTCGGGCACGACGTCGTGCATTGACGCCATCATGAGTTCCAGCCGCTGTGCCACCGTTTCGGCGCGCCCCGTCAGCGCCCTAAGCTGATCGCCCGACTGGTCAGAGGCGTTGCGCGCATCATCCAGTGATTTCCGCAACTCTTCCGCCTGGGTCGACAGCACCGACACCGCGCCGCCGACGCCCTTTTCAAGATCGGCAAAACGCTTGAGACGGCGCGACAGAACAAGACAATACAGACCCGCACCCATGGCGCCGGCGACCAGCAAAATATCCGCAATCAGCTCCAATTTCGCCTCCTAGTTCAGAACAAATTCCATCACCAGCACGTCGCGCACGCGACCTTCGCCAACGACAATCTCGATACGGCGCAGCAGGTGGCCCCGGATACGCGTCAACGCCAGTGAATCCTCAAGATCCTTCAATTCGACGGCCCGCAGATACCCGTTCAGGACATCCATGATTCGCGGTCGCATTTTTTCCACGTCAGTCATGTACGGGGCGTTAACCTCAAGCTGTGCGTGAAACTTCAGATGCCGCGCGCCGCCGGAACTCACTGAAACGATCACCGGCGGCAAATCGAGAAAGGCAACATCCGCCAATGCCTTGGCCGGTTCTTCTTTTTCCACGTCATGGCTTTCCGCCTTCTCGGCCTTGTTCCCCAGCGGCAGCAGCCCGGACGAGGTCAGGAAATACCCACCGGCGGCACCGGCGATGGCCAGAATCACCCCGACGATGATCCCTTTTTTTCCCTTCTTTTCCGGGGCTTCCGCCTGTTCAGCCGTTGCGTCGGTCATGACGTCCTCATTCCTGTGATCCGCCCAGTCATAACCTTGCAGGGACTAACCGATTGTTAAGGGCAATCGTCCAAACAGAGGATGCGCCGGGCAGAATGTCGGCGAGTCGGAGGTGAGCGTGCAGCAGATCGGAACTGTCTGGGCAAGTTTGGACAGGCGTAAGCAAATCGTCGTTGCCGGTGCGGTTGTGCTGGTGTTTCTGGGGATCCTCGGGATGTCGCGCCTTGCGACGGCACCGTCGATGACCCTGCTTTACGCGGGTCTGGAAAGCAGTGCCGCCGGGGATATCGTGCGTGCGCTGGATCAGCGTGGCGTGACCTACGAGATTCGGGGCGGATCAATTTACGTCTCTGACGCGCAACGGGACGAGCTGCGGATGACTTTGGCCAGCGAAGGACTGCCTGCCAACGGCAACAAGGGCTATGAACTGCTGGATTCGCTAAACGGCTTCGGCACAACATCCCAGATGTTTGATGCCGCCTACTGGCGCGCGAAAGAGGGGGAACTGGCGCGCACGATCGTGGGCAGCCCGCATGTCAGCCAGGCCCGCGTTCATATCGCCAATGGCTCGGCCAATCCGTTTCAGCGCAGCGTCGCACCGACGGCTTCGGTTTATCTGGTGCCCTCGGGGGGCGATATCACCGGTGATCAGGCCAAGGCCATCCGGTTTCTTGTCGCCTCGGCCGTTAGTGGTCTGTCGCCAGAAAGCGTGACTGTGATCGATTCGAACGGGTCCGTGATTGGCGGGCAGGACACCGCCGTGGCCGCTGACACGGCAGATGACAAGGCGCGGCAGCTGCGGGAACGGGTTCTGCGTCTGGTCGAAGCGCGTGTCGGTACGGGGAATGCGGTTGTCGAGGTCAGCGTCGATACTGAAACCAGGACAGAATCCCTGCGTGAGCGGCGCTTTGACCCCAAGGGCAGGGTGGCGATCAGCACGGATGTCGAGGAACGCTCCGACAGCGCGCGCAACCAGTCAGCCGATGTCACGGTGGCCTCAAACCTGCCCGACGGCGATGGTGCGGGGGGGGACGAATCGAATTCGATCGCGACCCAGACACGTGAGCGGGTGAATTACGAGGTTTCCGAAACCGAGCTGGAAGTGCACACCGCCCCCGGTGCGATCAAACGCCTGACGGTTGCCGTTCTGGTCAACGGAACGCGGGCGCTGGATGCTTCGGGCGCTGAATCCTTCACGCCGCTGCCGCAAACAGAACTCGACGCACTTGAGGAGCTGGTGGCCTCGGCTGTGGGATTTGACGCCGCGCGCGGGGACGTCATCACGCTGAAATCATTGGATTTACCAGTGGTCACGCCGCAAGGCACGCTGGTTTCCTCTTCGCTTTGGCAAAACATCCATCTGGACGCCATGTCACTGATTCAGATGGCAGCGCTGGCGCTGGTGTCACTGGTGCTGGCGTTGTTCGTGATCCGTCCAATCCTGATGAAACCCGCGATAGTCCCGGCGCTGTTGCCGGCCGCGGACGGAGGGGCTCCGGCCCCGTCGGTCCTGACCGGTGAAATCGCGGCGGACGGAACGGCAGAGTTCACGCCGCTGCCCCAACAAGGGGCCGTTCCCGTGCTTGGGGTCAGTGCCATCGGGGATCCGGTTGATCGGTTGCGCGCAATGATCGGCGACAAGCAGGAAGAAACGGTCGAGATCCTGCGCAGCTGGCTTGAAGAAGGTGAGGAGCGCGTGTGATGTCCATCGCTCATCTGCTTGAGGATTTCACCACCCGGACCAGCGCCGGAGCCGTTCTTTATCTGGACGAGGAAACGCTGGAGGAACAACGCCTTGCCGCGTTCGAAAACGGGTACGGCGCCGGTTGGGAAGACGCCGCGCAGGCGCAGGAACAGAACCGCGACCGCGTTTCTGCCGAACTGGCGGGATCGCTCGAGGATATGTCCTTCACCTATCACGAGGCGCTTACCCGGATGATATTGTCTCTGGAACCGATGTTCGAAAGCCTGGTTCAGACCGTATTGCCTGACATGGTCGAACGCGGGTTGGCCGCCCGGATCGTCGAACAGCTTTGCGAAATGGCGCGCACGGAAATCGAACAACCGATGCAGATCATGGTGCCGGAAGGGTGCGCGCAAGCAGTGCAATCCCTGCTGCCGCAGACCCTGCACTCCGCACCGCGCGTCATCGAAGACCCTGGCCTGGTCCCCGGACAGGCGCGATTGCAGGTCGGCACAAGCCGGCGCGAGATTGATTGCGCGACCCTGCTGTCCACCATCGCACAGGCATTTGACGCATACGTCTTTGAGGCAAGAAAGGCTTTGTCCAATGAATGACACCCAATTCCCGAAAACCGAAAAACCCAATCCTTTTGAAACTGTTCCGATTGAAGTGACCGTTTCGGTAGGTCGCGCCCGCCCGTTGATCCGGGATTTGCTGAACATGGGTGAGAACGCGGTGTTGACCCTGGACAAGCGGATCGAAGACCCGGTCGACCTGTATGTCGGGGATCAGCTGGTGGCGCGCGGGGTGCTTGAGGAGATGGATGGCGATCAGGCGGGGCAACTGGCCGTGCGCCTGACCGAGATTGCAGATCTGCAAAACGGAATCGGCTGATGCGCTATGTGATCTGGCTGGGTCTGGCTGTAGTGGTGTCCCTGCCGTCGATGGCGGCGGCTCAGGATGTGACCCTGTCGCTGGGCGAAGGCGGTTCGATCTCGGCCCGCACCATACAGTTGATCCTGTTGATCACGGTGCTCAGCGTTGCTCCGGGTCTGGCGATCATGATCACCTGCTTCCCGTTTCTGATCACCGTGCTGTCGATCCTGCGGCAGGGTGTTGGCCTTCAGCAATCACCGCCGAATATGCTTTTGGTCAGTCTTGCGCTGTTTCTGACCTATTTCATCATGGACCCGGTGTTCACCGAGGCCTGGACCGCGGGAATACGCCCGATGATGGAAGAAACCATGGCGGTCGAGCCCGCGCTGGAACGCGCGTTAGAGCCGTTTCGTACCTTCATGGCGAACCGGCTGGATTCAGATACGTTTTATGCAATGGCGGCCCTGCGCCCCGGCGGTGACGCGATCGAGCTGTCAGCCCAGGCCCCTCTATCGGTATTGATGCCCTCTTTCATGCTGTCCGAGATCGCGCGCGCCTCTCAGATCGGGTTCCTGATCTTCCTGCCCTTTCTGATCATTGATCTTGTGGTTGCAGCGGTATTGATGTCGATGGGCATGATGATGGTGCCACCTGCCATCGTGTCTTTGCCGTTCAAGCTGGCGTTTTTCGTAATCGCTGACGGGTGGGCTTTGATCGCAGGCGCGTTGGTTCGCAGCTACATGCCGTAAATCTGTCAGGCACGCGCATCACGAGAAAGGGTCAGGCAGACCCGACCCTCTTGAACTTCCAAAAACACGAGCTGTCCGGCACACTTTTGTGCCGGAAACGGCTTAACCCGTCTTTTTCAGGTCCGTGATCAGTTGATTCAGATTGCCTTTGCGGGCGTCCAGCATCGCGCCGATTTCGGTTCGCTCGGTCAGCAACAGATTCACGCCTTCGATGAACATGTTGTAGAACTTGTCCCGACCTGATTTGTCGGAAACAAGGAACGTTACGTCGAACGGGGCTGATCCGCGCAGCTTGACCAACGTGCGAACCTCGTACCCGGCTTTGATCTTGCGGGCATTGCGAACATCGACCTCACCGCCGATAAATTCACGAAAACGGCGACCGTATTTACGCGAGATATAGCCCTGAAATGCAGCGGTGAACTGTTTCAGCTGGGTCGGGCTGGCTGTGCGGGCGTCCGCACCCAACGCATAGCGCGCCATGATCGGCACATCAGCATATTGAACAAAGATCTTTTCGAAATCGCGCAGCATCGCTTTTTCGGATTTACCCGACTCGATCACCCGGTTGATGTCGGAAACCACGTTGGTCACAAGCGCCTTGGCGGCGGCCTCGGTCTGGGCAAAGGCAGGTACGGGCAGCACTGCCAGCGCAAGCCCGGCTGCGATAAAATGACGACGGTTCAACGCGTTATTCAGCATAGGGGTCCTCATAGGGGTCAAGATAGGGGTCCCTGACCGGGTCCGTCCCGGTTTCGGCATAGGGGTCAGAATACAAATCCAGATAGGCGTCTTCGTCATCTCTTGCCAGTTCGAAGCGGCGGTTTTGTAGATAGATCAGGCGAGCCTGCGCATAGCTGTCGGCACTTTCGTAAAGAATGGAATCGACAGTATCCGAGAACCGGCCCCGATCCCCCATGCGCCGCACGATTTCGGCGTAGACACCAAGATTGTCGGCGGGTCGGGTCGGGCTGAAATTGATCGGATTCGAGAACAGGTTGACCACAACCCCGATCGCATCCCTTTGGGTCGACGGGCCATAGAACGGCAGCTCGACATAAGCGCCTTCGCCAACCCCCCAGACATGCAGGGTCTCACCGAAATCAGTGTCAACGGGTGGCAGGTTCAGCTCATCAGCGGGCGAGGACAAGCCAAAGCCGCCGACGGTCATGTTGATCACAAAGCGCAGCAGAGCATTGCCCATCTGTTTTGGGTTGCCCTGAAGCAGGTAGTCAACTGCCTGACCGGGCAGCGAGATGTTTTCGGCAAAAGTGCTGAAACTGGTGACCATCGGGTCAGGAACGATTTTGACATACCCTTTCGAGGCCGGACGGAACAGGAACCGGTCAACACCCAGATTGAACTTGTGAATTCCCCGGTTCGCATTTTCGTACGGATCAAACACGTCGCTGCGCAAGGCACCCTCTGGCGGCGTTGTTGCGCAAGCGGACACAAGGGCCATGACCGACAGTAAAACAAGGTGTTTCAGGCGAAATCTGCTCGACACGATCTTTGTTTCTCCTAAATGGCCCGGCACATGCGCCCGCCGGACATTCAATCAATAATTCACCAAAATCCACGTGCCGGGGTGGCACAAGTTGCAGTCACATAGTCGTTTCAGGTCTTAAATGAAACACCTTGCGTGTAACCTGTTCATCACGGTGGGGTAAAGTGACCGTCGATCAACAGTGAGTTTTCAGTAAAGATACGCTCAGATCGCATGAAGGCCGAAATTTGCCGGTTTCCGTCTTTCCCAATCCGTGCTTCCCGGTTAGCGTCCCGCTGAGTTGATATTAGGGAAGGACCCTCGCAATGAGCATCGCTGCAAAACTGGAAAGCCTCGGTGTAACGCTGGAAGACGCGCCCGCGCCTGCGGCCAACTATGTGCCTTTCGTGCGTGTCGGCAACATCCTTTATGTATCTGGCCAGATCTCGAAGACTGATAAGCTGATCACCGGAAAACTGGGCGATGACTTGGATGTCGAAGCCGGGGCTGCGGCGGCGCGTGTCTGCGCGATCAACCTGCTGGCACAGGTCAAGGCGGCTTGCGGCGGCGATATCGAAAAGCTGGTCCGCGTGATCAAGCTGACCGGATTCGTGAACTCGACCGCTGATTTCACGGCACAGCCGCAGGTGATCAACGGCGCGTCCGATTTTCTGGTCGAGGTGCTGGGCGATGCCGGTCGCCATTCGCGTGCCGCCGTCAGCGCGGCGTCGCTTCCGCTGGGTGTCGCGGTCGAGATCGAAGGCATTTTCGAAATCGAATGACGCCGCCCCTACCAGATGTGTTTTTGCAGGCCCCGTTTGCGCATCGGGCGCTGCACGACATTACCAAGAACCGCCCGGAAAACAGCCGGGCGGCCATTCGGGCCGCGATTGAAGCTGGCTACGGGATCGAGATCGATCTTCAGCTGACATCGGATGACCAGGCAATGGTCTTTCACGATTATGACATGACCCGCCTGACCGGGCGGTCGGGGCCCATTCAGCAGGTCACGGCACTGGCCGCCTCTGGTACGCCGCTTCTGCATGGGGATGATGGCATTCCGACACTGGATGATGTGCTGGAAATTGTCGCGGGCCGGGTGCCGTTGCTGATCGAATTAAAGGATCAGGACGGGGCGATGGGCACGAAGGTGGGCGCGCTTGAACGCGACACCTTACGCGCGTTGCAGGGCTACAAAGGCCCGGTGGCCCTGATGTCCTTCAATCCCAACTCGGTCGCTGAACTGGCGCGGCTGGCCCCGCATCTGCCGCGCGGGATCACGACCTGCGCGTATGAGCCCAGTGTCGAGCTTTTGCCGCAAAGCGTCTGCGATCACTTGCGCGATATCCCGGATTTCGACCGTGTCGGCGCCAGTTTCATCAGCCACGAAGCCGCAGACCTGTCGCGCCCCCGCGTGGCGGAACTCAAGGCGCGGGGCGTGCCGATCCTGTGTTGGACAATCCGGTCGCCCGAACAGGAGGCAGAAGCCCGCAAGGTTGCCGACAATGTGACCTTCGAAGGCTATTTGGCTGCGCATTCGACTTGAACCCCCTCCGTGCGGTCACAGATAAAGGACAGGCGCGGAGGACATATGGATCAGGCACAGATCGAGGTTCAGGTACTGGGCGCTCTGTCGCAGATTGCAGCGGCAGAGTGGGATGCCTGCGCCTGCCCCGAAGCTGCCGATGGCGGGCGGCCGCTTGATCCCTTTACCACACATCGCTTTTTGCTGGCGCTGGAAGACAGCGGCTCGGTAGGGCGTGGCACCGGCTGGCAGCCGCAATACCTGACGGCCTATCATGACGGGATGCTGATCGCGGCGGCCCCGATGTATGCCAAGTCGCACAGCCAGGGCGAATACATCTTCGATCACAGCTGGGCCCATGCCTATGAAAGCGCGGGCGGGCGGTATTACCCCAAACTGCAAATCGCGGTGCCGTTCACCCCGGCAACCGGGCGGCGGTTTCTGGTGCGTCCGGGCTATGAACGGATCGGTATGTCGGCGCTGGTTCAGGGGGCGGTGCAGCTTGCGGCTGACAACCGGGTTTCGTCCCTTCACGCGACCTTCTGTACCGAGGATGAAGCATTGGCTGGCGAACAGATGGGTCTGATGCTGCGCCGATCGCAGCAGTTTCACTGGCTGAACGATAACTATTCGGATTTCGACGGCTTTCTGAGCGCGCTGTCGTCGCGCAAGCGCAAGACTATCCGGAAAGAACGTGCGCAGGCCTGTGGTTTTGGTGGTGAGATCCGCACTCTGACCGGTGACCAGCTGCGCCCCGAACATTGGGACGCGTTCTGGCGGTTCTACCAGGACACCGGATCGCGCAAATGGGGCTCACCCTACCTGACGCGGCGGTTCTTTGATATTGCACAGGATACGATGGCAGATGACATGGCCCTTGTGCTGGCCGAACGGAATGGATTTCCCATTGCGGGTGCGTTGAACTATATCGGCCGTGAAACCCTTTTTGGGCGTTATTGGGGTTGCATCGAACATCATGCCTGCCTGCATTTCGAACTGTGCTATTATAGGGCAATCGACTTTGCCATTGCCCAAGGTCTGGCCCGGGTCGAGGCAGGCGCACAGGGTGAACACAAGCTGGCGCGAGGGTACCTGCCAACACGCACGCATAGCTTGCATTGGGTAGGCGATCCGGGTTTTGCCGATGCGGTCAAGAAATATCTGGACGCCGAAGGCCACGCAGTGGAAGAAGAGATCGAGATTCTGACGGATTACGGCCCGTTCAGGAAATCGAACCCGGAGGAACAGCAATGACCGAACTCTTGTCGACCGAAACCCGTGGCCCGCTGCTGGATCCGCTGTTCAAAAACGGTTGGACCATGGTTGAAGGCCGCGATGCGATCACCAAGACCTTCATTTTCGACAATTTTGTCCACGCCTTCGGCTGGATGACACAGGTGGCAATCTGGGCTGAGAAGTGGAACCATCACCCCGAATGGTTCAATGTCTACCGCACGGTCGAAGTTGTCTTGTCCACCCATGACGTGGGCGGCCTGTCGTCGCTGGATGCCAAGCTGGCCCGCAAGATGGACAGTCTGTGCTAGCGATCGTTGCGGCCTGACCCTTCACCGCCAGCCAGCGATGCGGCAGTGCCCATCTGCCGGAACTCGACAGGCGTGACAGTGCCGTCGCTGACATCAATCGCCCTTGGAATACCCGTGGTCTTGTTTCCGATCTGCCGCACGCTGCGCGCGGCCGGGTTGATATCCAGACACTTGTTTTCATAACAGGTCAGGCCAGACAGGTTGATCTGTATGCGGGCCTGCCCGTCCGGGCCTGTCACCATCGGGGCCTGCGGCACGTCACAGGCTGCAACCAGCCCCAGCGCCGTCACCCCAAGCCATTTGTTCATCTCATGCTCCTGCTGTTAGTCAAGCTGACCATTCCCATCCTGATCGGCGGACTGGAAATCCTCGCCCATCTGGGTGTCAAATTCAGGTCTTGAGATTACGTTGTCGCCGTTTCGGTCAGCGCTGCGGAACAGTTTGATATCCATGAACGGTTTGGCCTCGGCCTGACCCAAAGTGCCGTTCCTGTCTTCGTCCATCGTCTGAAAGGCGTAATCCGAGAAAGCATCGAACTCGTCTTTGGACAGGAACCCGTCATTGTTGGCGTCGATGGCCTTCAACTCGTTTTCGTGCAGTTCAGCCACGCTTTCGGCGTGACCCGTACCGGCCAAAGCCACCATGAACATCACTAGGCTTAGCTGTTTCATATCGACCTCCTCAGCACGCGAATCTCTGACCTTCGATGCCGCCAGCGGCAGCGCCCGCTGCGGTCAGGATCGTCTTGCCTGATCCGCCACCAAACTGGTTGCCGATCGCGCCCCCGATAAGCGCCCCGCCCAACGTTCCGCCCAGACAGGCAATTTCGTGCTGGCGTGCAGCTTGCTGTTGCGGGGTTGGGGCCGGTCCACAGGCCGCCAAAAGGGCTGCGCCGGACAGTAATAGGTAGAACGCGTTAAGTTTCATGAAAAAACTCCCCGTATGAATACGCCAAGTATTCGCGCTCTGGGGCGGTGCTTCAAGTTAATTTGGCGGCGAAAGGCCCCGGTCGGACCGGGGCCGATCAAAATCAGATCACATCCAACAGGCCTTCACCGGCGGAAATCTCGCAGGCGCCGGGGTTTTCTTCCATATTCAGCACCGTGACCGTGCCATCCTCGACCAGCATTGCATACCGCTTGGACCGCGCGAAAAGCCCCACGGGCGGCGCGTCGAAATCCATGCCGATGGCCTTGGTGAACTCTGCCGCTGCGTCCGACACCATGGTCAGCCCCGCCTCGGTCGCGCCTGTGGATTGCCCCCACGCCTGCATCACAAACGGATCATTGACCGAAAGGCACAGGATCTCGTCCACGCCCTTGGCGTCAAACTGTTTCTTTGTGCGGATGAAACTGGGCACATGGGCGGTCGTGCAGGTTCCGGTATAGGCCCCCGGCACGGCAAAGATCACCACCTTGCGGCCTTTGGTCTTGTCTGAAATCCGCACCTCTTCCGGCCCGTTCGCACCCATCTGGATCAGCGTTGCTTCGGGTAGGGTATCTCCTGTTGAAATCATTATTCAGCTCCTGTCGTTTGGATTTGCAGAAATGGGCTTAGCCGCAATATAGGTGGTCTGGTCACAGTGACCACTTGAAAACTACGGGGTAGACAAAGCATGAGCCATATTGTCGTGATCGGCGCGGGGCAGGCAGGCGCCTCTTTGGCGGCTCGTCTGCGCAAGGACGGGTTTGCGGGTGAGATCACTCTGATCGGGGCCGAGCCGCATCTGCCCTATCAGCGCCCACCCCTGTCCAAAGCCTATCTGCTGGGCGAGATGGAGCTTGAGCGTCTGTTCCTGCGCCCCGAAAGTTTTTACACGGAAAACAACATCACCCTGCGTTTGGGTCAGCGCGTCACCGGTATCGACCCCAAGGCCAAAACGGTCACCCTGGGGGATGAGGTTATTTCTTACGACGAACTGGCGCTGACCACCGGGTCTGACCCGCGCCGCCTGCCCGCAGCGATTGGTGGCGATCTGGACGGTGTGCATGTGGTGCGCGATCTGGCCCATATCGACGAGATGGAGCCCAAAGTGACCGAAGGCGCCCGCGCGCTGATCGTGGGCGGCGGGTATATCGGCCTCGAAGCTGCCGCCGTCTGCGCCAAGCGCGGCGTCAAGGTCACTCTGGTCGAGATGGCCGACCGTATCCTGCAACGTGTCGCAGCGCCCGAGACCAGCGACTATTTCCGCGCGTTGCACAGTGCATACGGCGCTGACATCCGCGAAGGCGTCGGGCTGGATCATCTGATCGGCGAAAACGGCAAGGTCACCGGTGCGGTTCTGACTGACGGAACAAAGCTGGACGTTGATTTCGTTGTGGTTGGCGTCGGCATTGCACCCGCAACCCAACTGGCCGAGATGGCGGGGCTGGACCTGGACAACGGCATCAGAACCGACGCCCAAGGCCGCACGTCCGACCCGTCGATCTGGGCGGCTGGCGATTGCGCCTCCTTTCCGCATGGCGAAGGCCGCATCCGTCTGGAAAGCGTCCCCAATGCCATTGATCAGGCCGAGATCGTGGCCCAGAACATGTTGGGTGCGGCCAAGGACTATGTGGCAACCCCGTGGTTCTGGTCGGATCAATACGAGGTCAAGCTTCAGATCGCGGGTCTGAACACCGGATATGACCGCGTGGTGACCCGGCAGGGCGACGGGCAGACCGTATCCTTCTGGTACTACAACGGGGATAAACTGATTGCGGTCGACGCGATGAACGATCCGCGCGCCTATATGGTCGGCAAACGCCTGATCGAAATGGGAAAAACGGCCGACCCGGCTGTCGTGGCCGACCCTGATGCAGACCTTAAATCGCTGCTCAAGGCATGAGGATCATCGCTGGAGAGTTCCGCGGTCGCGCCCTGACCCCCGTCGGCAAAGGCGATGCGGGCGCGCATCTGCGCCCGACCACCGACCGGGTGCGCGAAAGCCTGTTCAACGTGCTGGCCCATCAGATCGATTTCGACGGCCTGCGCGTGCTGGACCTGTTTGCTGGCACCGGCGCGCTCGGGCTCGAAGCACTGTCACGCGGTGCGGCGCATGTCACCTTCGTCGATGACGGGCGTGTGGCGCAGGGTTTGATCCGCAAGAATATCGACCTGACCCGCAGTGCCGGGCGCACCGACCTGATCCGCCGCGATGCAACCCGGTTGGGCGAAAATCCGGACGCGCCCTACGATCTGATCTTTCTGGACCCGCCCTATGGCAAGGCCATGGGACAGAAAGCCATCGCCGCGCTGGCCAATGGCTGGATCGCGGATGATGCGCTGCTGGTTTGGGAAGAAAACTCACGGATGCAGGCCCCGGCCGGGTTCACGTTGCACGACAGCCGCAAATATGGCGACACGTATATCTCATTGATGCGGAACGGTGATAAGAGTGCATGATCTGGTCATTTTCGATTGCGATGGCGTTCTGGTCGACAGCGAGGTGATCTCGAACCAGGTGCTGGCGGACAATCTGGCGGGCTATGGCCTGCACCTGACCTTGCCCGAATGCATGTCCTTGTTTGTGGGCGGAACCATGGTCGGGGTGTGCGACAAGGCGCGTGCGATGGGCGCAGACCTGCCCGAAGATTGGATTGATCAGGTCTATGCCGAAACCTACGACCGCCTGCGCGCCGGTGTGCCTTTGGTGCCGGGTGTCGCGGACCTGCTTGCGGCGCTGGATCAGCGGGGCATCTCCTATTGCGTGGCCTCAAACGGCAGCCCGGACAAGATGCAGATCACGCTCGGCCAGAACGGGCTCTGGGACCGGTTCAAAGATGTGATGTTCTCGGCCCATGTGCTTGGCACCGGCAAGCCTGATCCAAAGATGTTCCAACTGGCGGCGGAACATTTTGGCGCACAGGCCCCCGTGGTTATCGAAGACAGCCACAATGGTGTTACAGCTGCAATCCGGGCCAATATGCGCTGTCTGGCCTACGCGCCGCATGGCGGTGGTGACAGGCTGGCCGATCTGGGGGCCGAGGTGATCACGGATATGTCTCAGGCACACCCGCTGTTGCGACTTTGACCCCCAACTGTGCTATGGTGCAGCCATGGACCATGCTCTGACACCCTTTGCCTGGAAAATCTCCCGCGACGCCGAGGTCACCACGAAACCTGACCGCAAACCCCTGCGTGCGCCGGTGTTCATTCACGACGCGGTTACCCCTTGGGGGGCTGAGACGATGTTGCTGAAGCTCCTGCGCGAACAGGCCGCCGATCAGGACGAATAGGTCGGGTGAAACTTGCCGCCCGGTGATAGGGTAAAGATATCGACCCCATTCGCCGTTACGCCTACCGAATGCTCGAACTGTGCCGACAGCGACTTGTCGCGGGTCACGGCGGTCCAGTCGTCGGCCAGCGTCTTGGTTTCGGGACGGCCCAGATTGACCATCGGCTCGATGGTAAAGAACATGCCTTCCTCAAGAACCGCGCCGGTGCCGGGACGGCCATAATGCAGCACATTCGGCGGCGCGTGGAACACGCGGCCCAGACCGTGCCCGCAAAAGTCGCGAACAACACTCATCCGGTGCGCTTCGACATAGGCCTGAATGGCATGGCCGATATCGCCGAACGTGTTGCCCGGCTTGACCATCTCGATGCCCTTGAACAGTGCGTCATGGGTCACCTGGATCAGACGCTCGGCCTTGCGCGGCAGCTTGCCCGCCACATACATGCGCGAGGTGTCACCGAACCAGCCATCCACGATGACGGTCACATCGATGTTCAGGATATCGCCTTCCTTCAACTTCTTGTCACCGGGAATACCGTGGCAGACCACATGGTTCACACTGATGCAGCTGGCGTGCTCATACCCCTTATAGCCGATCGTGGCCGAGGTCGCGCCCGCATCCTCGACCATCTGCGTGATCAGCCCGTCAATCGCACCCGTGGTCTGACCGGGAAAGACATGCGCGGCAATATCATCCAGAATCCGCGCCGCCAGAGCGCCCGCCGCGTGCATCCCGGCAAAATCACCCTGTTCATAGATGCGAATACCGTCCTTGGTCAGGCGGCCACGATGCTCTTTCATCGACGCAAAGCTCCAAATGTTACGCGCGGCACTTCTTTTACGCTGCTTGTGCAGAAAGTACCAGAGGGCGTCAGGTTGCGGGTGTCAGATGGGGCAAAAAGCAGCAAGTTCAAGCATCGGCTGACCGAGGGGTGTTTTGATTGTTGGGAATGGCGTTTCGTGACGCAGAAAACCCTCGCATTCACAGCGATGGGTCATCGGTAGCGCCGCGAGGTTCCCGCTTGCGGGCATTCAGCCGTGCAGATTTCTACAAAATCTGAACAATTCTTTGCTGCATCCAGGAACAACCAACAACAGCTGCGCCAGATTTTTTACCGAAGAGAAGGGCGGTTCCTGCGTAAGGAGCGTACTGTAAGCCTCGGTTCGCAATACACGCGTTGGAAAGGAAGGCTACGGTGAGATTACGCATTCTACCTTGATGACACTTACGAGAACATCGTTTTGATGAAGAATGTCGTAGTCGAACTGGGCAGCTCCAAACTCGGTTCCTATCCCTGGCCAATGCCGCGAATTGCCGCTTTGGCGACCTGATCAAATATTGATCGGTCGCTAGAAGCGGAGGCGACAATCATGCCGCCCTCCAAGGCTGCGACGATGAGGCCTGCGGTATCTTCGGCATTCTTGACCTCGTGCTTGGTGAATAGGTTTTCTAACCATGCCTTGTTCATCTCAAAGAAGGCTTTAGTGCGCTGATTGACGTTTTCGGGCAGCCCAATGGCTTCGGCACCCATGATGGCGCAAAGGCAAATGGACTCGTTCAGCACCAGCGCGCCGGAATAGAGCGCCACGAAACCTTCCAATGCAGAATGCAGGTCGTTCAGGTCAATCTTGTCCAGTTCTGCCTTGAACTGCTCGGCGTAGCGGGTGACGAGAGCCTCCCCGAGATCCGGTTTGGTTGGGAAATGGTAGTGTACGCTGGCACTTTTGATTCCCACATCGTTGGCCAGGTCACGGAAACTCATCTCCGAAAAGCCCGCACTGCGCACGCGTTTCTCGGCGGCGATAAGAATTTTTTCTTTCATTGTCAGTGGCATGACTACCTCCAATCTACCGATTGATAGATAAACGTTGACAGCCCAGGAATCAACTTCTAACTGTTATCTACCTAGTGATAGATAGGTATTCATGAAAGGAACACGCTGATGGCTACTGGAAACAAACAAAAACGCGTCTTGCTGGTCATGTCGTCCGTTGACGAGATGGGCATCTCGGGCAAGCAAACCGGCACCTGGTTCGAAGAGGTCGCAACCCCGTATTACGTCCTGACGGAAGCGGGCTATGAGGTTGTTTTTGCCTCGCCCAAAGGCGGCAACGCACCCATTGACCTGCTGTCGATGAAGGCTCCGTTCACTACCGAAAACACTGACCGCTTCTTCAACGATCCGGTGGCCATGTTCGCGGTACAGAATACCCGCAAACTGCGTGAGATCGACTATTCGACCTTCGATGCGCTCTTCATTCCGGGCGGCTATGGCCTGATCTGGGATCTGGCTTCTGACAGCTATGCCATCAAGATGATCCGGGAGTTCTACGAATCCGACCGGCCTGTCGCGATGGTCTGCCACGCGCCGGCCATACTGCGGGATGTCAAGAAGTCAGACGGCAGCTACCTGGTTGAGGGCCTCAGCCTGACCGGCTTCAAGAACGACGAAGACAACGAGATCGAGCTTCTGCATCACCTTCTGTTCTCGCTTGAAGACGAGTTGAAACGTCGTGGCGCCACCTACGTCAGCAAGGCCAACTGGGAAGCCAACGTGGTCGAAGATGGCGCCCTGATGACTGGCCAGAGCCCGGCGTCGGCACCCCCACTCGCGGAAGCGCTCAAGCAGCGTCTTGCTGCCTGACGCAAATCGCCGGGGCGGGCAATTGTCCGCCCTGGCAACCCGAAACGGAGAAGACCATGCCCACCAAGCTTCAACCCATCGACAGTGTCGAGATTCTTGTTCTCATCGACAACCGGACGGACAGCCTGTCCAGCGTGCCCGTGGGGTTCACCCATGAGTGGGACAATCTCCACAACGCCGGGATGGAGCAGATCTCGGGTGCCGGTCAATGTTGTGCAAATCACGGCCTGGCGTTGATCATCACAGCCCGGCGCGGCGAGACGGAACATACATTGCTCTTTGACGCCGGGCCGGTCGATTTTGCCGTCGAATACAACGCGTCGCGGCTTGGAGCATCCTTTGGCACCATCGACGCGATCGCTCTGTCGCATGGCCATTGGGATCATGCGGGCGGTATTCCAGCGGCCATCGATCTGATCCGCAAGGACGGCCGGACCGGCGAGTTACCGGTTTATCTGCATCCCGGAATGTTCCGAAAACGTGCTTTTCCGCTTTCGTCAGGAGAACTGATCGAAATACAAGAAATCGCCACACCCGAAGAACTGGCTGCGCAGGGCGCAACACCCGTTGTCACGGATCAACCGGTCAGCGTGTTGGACGATATGTTCTATATTTCGGGCGAAATTCCCCGTGTCACGGATTACGAGGTCGGGTTTCCGGGCCATGTCCGCCGCACCGAAGACGGCGCGGGTTGGGAAGACGACCCGCTGCTCATGGACGAACGCTATGTCGCGGTGAATATTGCGGGCAAAGGTCTGGTGGTGTTTTCTGCCTGTTCACATGCGGGTATCGTCAACGTCCTTCATGCCGCTCAGCGCGATTTTCCCGGCGTGCCGATCCATTGCCTAACCGGCGGCTTTCACTTTGCCGGTGGCAATGAAAAGATCATCGACCAGACCGTCGCCGACTTTGCGCAATTCGACGTCGACCTGATCATGCCCGGCCACTGTACCGGGTGGCGTGCGACGAACGCACTGGAACGCCGGTACGGCAAGCGGGTCGTGCCAATCGGCGTCGGCATGAAGTTCAACCTTTGAGAAAAGGACAAGAAGATGGAATTCAACGCAAACTTTGATGAACGTGCGGTTGTCCATTCGGAAAATGAACCGTGGATCGCCTCACCTATGAAAGGTGTCGACCGTCGGATGCTGGATAGGATCGGCGATGAGGTTGCACGGGCAACAACGATTGTTCGCTATGCACCGGGCAGCGCCTTTTCGGCCCATACACATACAGGGGGCGAAGAGTTTCTGGTGCTGGATGGGGTCTTTCAGGACGAACACGGGGATTTTCCCGTTGGCACCTATGTGCGCAATCCGCCGACCACGTCGCATACGCCAAGCGCGGCGGACGGGGCAACGATCCTGGTCAAGCTTTGGCAGTTCGACCCGGAGGACCGCACACAGCTGACAATCGAGACAAACGCGCAGGACCCGCGCCCGGTTGCAGATGGCATATCCGAAATCCCGCTCTTTGAGGATTCCCGTGAACGGGTCCGGATCGAGGTCTGGGACGCATCGGCACATGTAAACGTGACCGGGCACAAGGGGTTCGAGGCACTGGTGATCGACGGCAGCTTCACCGAAGGCGGAGAGGTCTTCCAGAAGAACTCATGGCTGCGTCTGCCACCCGGCATGGCGCTCAATGCCACGGCCGGGTTGGAAGGTGCCCGTCTTTGGATCAAATCCGACCACCTGGCGCAACCGCCAATCATCCCGACCCAAGGATAGGACAATGGACAAACCTCTCGCGATCGTCGCCGGTGCCGGCCCCGGCCTTGGACAGACGCTGGTCACGTCATTTGCTCAGAACGGATATACGGCCTTTGGCCTGAACCGGACCGTGCCGCAAGGCGCAAGTACCACGCTGGCTGTCGATCTGACCGAACAGCGCTGGAGCAGGGCAAAGCTCCGGGACATGATCTGCACCCATGGCCCGCCCAAGCTTGTGGTCCACAACACGGCGAACCTTGTCATCTCGCCCTTCGAGGAGACAAGCACGGATGACTTCGAGGCGACCTGGCGTTCCATGGTCCTGTCAGCGGTCATTCTGGCGCAAGGTGTTTTGCCCGCGATGGCTGACACCGGGGGCGGCACCTTCATCGTGTCTGGCGCCACGGCCAGCCTGCGCGGTGGCAAGAACTTCTCGGCTTTCGCTTCGGCCAAGGCAGGTCTGCGGGCATTGACCCAGTCTCTGGCCCGGGAATATGGACCCAAAGGTGTGCACGTCGTGCATGTGATCCTTGACGGGATCGTCGATACAAAAGCCAGCCGGGATCTGCACAGCATGGATCCGTCGCGGATGATGCAACCGGCAGATATCGCAGACACCTATCTCGCGCTCGCCAGCCAGCCAAGATCCACCTGGACTCACGAACTGGATCTCAGACCCATGGGGGAGACATTCTGATGCAAACGGATATTCTCATCGTTGGCGGCGGCCTGTCTGGCCTCGCCCTCGCGGACCACCTGACGCAAAGGGGTGCAGATTTCCTTCTGGTCGAGGCGCAGAACCGCCTCGGCGGTCGCATCCTGACCAAAGAGCTGTCGGGTGGAAAATTCGACCTTGGTCCGGCATGGTTCTGGCCTGGCCAGCCGCGTATGGCCACCCTGGCGCAGCGCTTCGACATCCCGGTCTTCGAACAGTATTCAACCGGGGATCAGATGTATCAGGACCAGTCCGGCGCTGTCCAACGCGCCCGCGGCTATGCGTCGATGCAAGGATCCTACCGGCTGGCCGGAGGCATGGGTGCCCTGACCGGCGCGCTTGCCGGATCGCTGGGTGCAGGGCGTATCCTGACACATACCAGACTCAGATCGGTCCGGCATTCTCCCGGCAAGATCACCGCATTTCTCGACCATGACGGCGGACCTTATTCTGTCGAAGCCAGACAGATCATGCTGGCCATCCCGCCGCGGGTGATTGCGGATACCGTCAATTTTGAACCAGCGCTGGATGCGGATCAGATCCAAGCCTTGAAAAACATCCCGACCTGGATGGCCGGGCAAGCCAAGATTCTCGCGGTTTACGATGAGCCCCATTGGCGCAACGCTGGGCTTTCAGGTGACGCGATGAGCCACCGCGGCCCCATGGTCGAAATTCATGATGCCTCCCCCATGAAGGGAGGACCTTATGCACTGTTCGGATTCGTCGGATACCCCGCCGATATGCGCGCGACACACAAAGAAGCCATGATGGACCAGGCCTTGGCGCAACTCACGGCCATGTTTGGCCCCAAGATGGCGCAACCCCTTGATCTGGAACTGCAAGATTGGGCAACAATCGCGGAAATCTCCCGCATGCAGGATCATGTTCCGGCTCGCTTCCACCCAAGCTACGGCTTGCCTTCGATCCTTAACAGCCTTGCAGCACGAGGTGTCCATTTCTGCTCAACCGAAACCGCGCACGGGTTCGGCGGATATCTTGAAGGCGCTCTGGAGGCCGCTGAGAAAGCTGCAAAACTCGCGACTCACTCAATGGAAACCAAGGTCTGACCGACATTTGACTGTCACCCTTTGTCCTGGATGGATCATTGATCTGCACGATTTCTATCGTCGCCCAAAAAGAAACTGGTTCACCGCGCCACATGCAACTTTTCGACCATTTCGCTTGGACGTCTGACGTGTTGCACGGCCCCGATCGCTGTGCGAATGAGTTTTGGGCGGCGGCATCACTCACAAGCCATCTCTTTATCCGTTATTTTCGCGCCTTTGCTATTAAGCAAACCATATCCAGCAAGAGCGATGCACCGGCCAAAGCTGTAATCTCTGCATGATCGTACGGAGGGGAGACTTCGACGAGATCGGCCCCGACAAGGTTGACCCCGTCGAGCTTGCGTACCAAAGACTGCCCTTGATAGGTAGACAGTCCTCCGCATACCGGCGTTCCGGTTCCGGGCGCGAATGCCGGATCAAGCGCGTCAATATCGAAGGTCAGGTAAGCAGGCCGGTCTCCTACTGTCTCTTTGATGCGCGCAACCGTTGCATCAATCCCGTTCTCGTGAACCCAATTTGCGTCGAGTACCGTGAACCCGTGAGTCTTTTCATTCAGCGTGCGCATGCCTGCCTGCACTGACGTCTCAGGGGATATGATGCCTTCGACAGTGGCATGGTAGAACATTGAACCATGGTCGATCCGCTTTGGGTGTTCTTCCCATGTATCCGAATGGGCATCAATCTGGATCAGCGAAATGGGGCCGTGGCGTTCTGCCTGCGCCTTCAGGATCGGATAGGTGACCGAGTGATCTCCGCCCATCGTCAGAAGAAAGGCACCGGATTTCAGGATTTCCCGCGCTTGGTCCTGAATTTGTAGCGCAATCTGCTCTGGAAAGCCTGGGTCGATATCACAATCGCCGTAATCAACCATGTTCAGGATTTCGAAGGGATCAAATCCCCAGGGCCAGGGCCCACCATCCCAGGCGAGGTTGGTCGATACAGCACGAATGGCACGTGGCCCGAACCTGCATCCCGGGCGATTGGTCACAGAGAGATCATAGGGAACGCCCCACGTGACCATATCCGCGCGCTCCAGATTGCGGCAATATTGTCGCCGGAACAGACTTGTCGCACCGCTAAAGGTCGGCTCATACCCCATGCCCATTTCATTTTGCGCCAGAAAGGCGCGGTCGGTTGAAGTCACCATTATTGGCTCCGTTCATTTTGATGATTGCTGCCCGAGTGGCGGGGTATTGCAATTCTTTCCCGCCTTTGCCGGGCTTGGCAGGGTTCAGGTGCCGGATTTTACATTCGTCCAAAGACGGTTGCGATTGCGCAGCGTTTTCGCGCCGACACTCAGATCAGGGAAGAGCCGTCTCAATGTCGCCTCATCCGGGTAGATTCCCGGGTCGGTCAGAATGGCTTCATCTACGAACGTATCTGCTGCGGAATTCGCATTCGCAAAATAGACGTAGTTGGACACTCCTGCGATGACATCAGGCCGCAGCATGTAGTCAATGAATCGATATGCCTCATCCGCCCGTGTTGAATCCACCGGGATGGACATGAGGTCGATCCACATCAACGTGCCTTCGCTCGGAATTGTATACAGAATTTCGACACCATTGCCGGACTCCATGGCGCGGGCCTGAGCTATGCCGGCATCACCACTGTACATCACTGCCAAACAGGCATCTCCACCGGGCAAGTCTGTAGATGCTTTCTGGTTGTGAAAATAACGAATGGACGGCGTGACGGCCTCGAAGAGGTCCTGAGCCCTGTCGAGATCGGCGGGGTCATCGGAGTACGGGTCAGCCCCGAGATAGTTCAGCGCCACTGAGACCATTTCTACCGGTGAGTCCAGCACGGCAATCCCACAGTCGGCAAGCTTGGCGGCGATCTGAGGATCAAAAAGAACGTCCCAGGATGTGATGACATCCGTGCCCAGTCGCTCTTTGATCATGGTTGGATTGTAGGCAAGCCCTACTGTGCCCCAAGTGTAAGGTACGCCCAATTGCCGGGCACCGGGTATACTGTCGAGCGACGCCAGAATTTTCGGATTGAGATTGCCGTAGTTGCTCAGGCGCGCGGGGTCGATCGGATGCAACGCCCCGGCCTGAAACTCTCGTTGCGCATTGGACGCGGCGGGGAAAACGACATCGTAACCTGACGCCCCTGTCAGCAGCTTGGTTTCCAGAACTTCGTTTGAATCGTAATAGTCCAGGCTGACATGTGTGCCGGTCTCCTTTTCGTAGTCCGAAACTGTCGTTTCACCAAAGTAATCAGCCCAATTGTAGATTGAGAGGTCTTCGGCTGAAGCCGGAAAAGCGATCGCGAGGTTTGAGGCAATGGCAACAGCCGAAAGGCCAAAATGCGGTTTCATTGTTTCTCCTCCTTGTTGCAGGATTCCGCCCTGAAATTTCACGTCCGGAGAGGCTTTGGTGACGAGGCACAGTCAGCACCCCGGGCGAGCGTTCTGACATCAACAATGGAATCGAATGGCCATCACTGTAAATTTGCGGTAGGATATATATCTTTAGTTATAGGAATTGGCTATGTTACCAGATAGCGGCGACATCTCGGCGGCCAAGTGGGATGAGATCTACGCAATCTTGTTGGAGCGGTTGGAAACAGACTTCTTCCCAACAGCTCTGAGGAAGATGTTGGAACTGCATGTCAGTTTTGAATCGATGATCTTCACGCGCTATCAGGATCAAGCACCACCTGTCTCGCTCTATCACGATCTCGACGACGTGCAAGCGGCCATATCAATTCAGTTTTATGCAACCGGCCCATACCTGCTGGATCCGTTTTCGCAAGCGTGTAGATCGGGAAAAGAACCCGGCGCTTACCGTCTGGCCGATTTAGTCAATGAGGCGTTCTTTCGTTCAGAGTACTACCGGACCTTTTATCGCAAGGTTCGGATCAGCGATGAGTTGGGGGTGCTGATAAGGCTAAACAGCGGGGACTGGGTCGTAATATCTCTGTCGCGAGGCGCCCGTCAGCCCCGGTTTACCCCTGAGGATGTCGCGAAGATCAATTCCATCCATAAGACCCTGTCGGCCGCCGTGATCCGAAACTGGAACCTGAGGGGTGCCGAAAGACAACCGGAAGCCCTGAATCAGGTTGAGGAACGGTTGGCCACTTTTGGTGCGGACAGGTTAAGCCCAAGAGAAGCCGAGGTCGTGCGCCTTGTTTTGCAAGGCCACTCAGCCGGCTCTGCTTCCGCATTTCTCGGGATCACCGAAGGTACAGTCAAAGTGCATCGCCACAACGCCTACTCCAAGCTGGGCGTCAGTTCACAGGCAGAGTTGTTTTCCGCAGCCACTCGATATTTGGCATCAAAGCCATCTTAACTTGGGAAATCCGTAGAACTTTCTTGTGAATGCGGCCAGGGCCAAGATTCACAAGGTGTTCTGGGTGCTGCGGGTGCAACCCACATTGCCGGCATTCGCTACGGGCGCAAAATCAGGACCTGGGCGAACTGACGGTTTTACGGGCTTTGAGGACGTGTTTGCCAGCACAATCCGTTTTCAGCGCCGCTATTCTGGCATCCCTGCCCGTCGAAGCGCCTCAAAATAACGTTCAGCGCCTTCTGAACCACCATAATCCACGTTGCTACGCCACCTCGAGATCGTTTCGCTAGGTTCCAATTGCAGCATCTGCATCAAAGCTGCAGACGCTTTTTCAGTTTCCCCAAGCATTGCGTGTGCAGCAGCTCTCGTGCTGTGAAGAGCGGCATAATCCTTTGAGAATCGCATACCTGCTTCTGCATAGGCGATGGCATCACGGTCTCGGCCGAGCATTACGCAAGAAGTGGCGGCACCTCCGGAAGCGCCCACGAAAACAGCCCCATACCGGCCCAAGCGAAGCGCCGTTTGAAAGCAGCTTAATGCCATTTCAGGAAACCCAGCCCAATTATACCCCCACCCCATAAACAAATGAAGACGGGCATCTAACGGTGCTCTTTTCTGGATTTGTTCAAGCGCCACGGACAACTTATCTGCATCCCCGTCCACATTATAGTCAGCCACGGCGACACTCAGATCAAGCGTTGGGTTTTGACCTGCCATGCGTCGCCCGGCCTCAATCCAAGATGGCAGTTTCTCGTAGTAGGTCGACAGTTCGCAACGCAGATTGTAAGTCCTCGCGCCATTCATTGTCCAAATAGCTTCGGCATAGGCGGCCGTGAGAGTTGGTTTGGCTTCAATCGCCTTGGCTTGATACGATAACGTTTCTTCGTAGCTGTCGATCCCGGCACCAGACCAAGCGATCATACCCTTCAGGACGCATTGCTCGGCAGTTAGTTCGTTTTCAGGCAGTACCGAAAGCTTTGCGGTCTCAAACTCGATCAAGGTTCCGCTTACGGCGTCCAACAGCTTTTCTACCACCTCATCTTGCCAATCGAAGATGGCTTCGACCACCCCATCGAACTTCTCGGTCCAGATTTCAGAATCAGAAGGATCATGTAAGCGGGCTTCCAGACGCAATCGATCCCCGTATCCACGTAGCACGCTACGAAGTGCATATCCCTTTGATGGTTCCGTCGAGGATACCGCTGCATTCAACCAGTTGATTGTTCGAAAATAGGAACCGAAATCCGAAGTCAGAGCTGCGGCCATTTCCTTTAGTTCAACGCGTTGGTCGCGGCATGAGACGGGATAAATGGAGAGCCTTGGCAAGTTCGTTTCAGCGAAAGAAACTGCTCTATGCGTGGGTGCCACGTACAGTCCATGATGCATCCAGACATCTAGGCTGCGCTCGATGTTCTTAAGCTTCTTCTTCCCGACAGATTCGAAAGCAGCCGCCAGAGTGCGGTCAAGGTTCAAGTGTACTGGTTCAGAAATAGCGATGCCGCCGGATGGAGCAATGCTCTCAAGCCGCGCAGCAATGTTTACACCGTCACCCAGTATGTCGTCGGCTTTTTCTGTAATATCCCCAACATGAACGCCGATCCGCACTTTCATTAACGGGTGCTCAGCCAATTGTTCCTGTATCTGAATTGCTGCAGTCACAGCTTGTGCCGCACTGTCAAATCGAACCAACCAACCATCGCCCACGCTTTTCACGATCCGACCTGATTGGCCCACTATTGTTGGAGTGACGATGTCGGTTTCCAGATGATCGAGCATTTGCAGTGTTGCTTGCTCATCGTTATGCATGAGTGCCGAATACCCGACGACATCAGCGGCCAGTATAGCCGCCAACTTTCGTTGCAAATGTAGTCCATTGTTCGACATGCACTCGACAATAGTTGATAAGCCTCTTCAGACCAACTTGCTAAAGACGATGTCCACTCTGGGCGACTCGCACCCATTCAGAGCCATCAGACACCAAACCGGGTTTCACTCGTGTCAACCCAAACCCCATCCGGTGATATCCGCGTCCCGCAAATCATCCGCTCTACGCCCATAGCCTGTGCCGCCTCGAACGCTGCTGCATAGGACGGGTCGATATCCGCGGCCAGCGCGAACCGGTCGCAATCGGTGCGTTGCACCAGGTACAGCATGATCGCCCGGTGCCCCTGCGTTGCCATCTGTGCCAGCTCGCCCAGATGTTTGGTGCCGCGCGCGGTGACGCTGTCGGGGAACTCGGCCAGACCGGGCTGGCGGGACAGCGTCACGCTTTTGACCTCGATATAGGCATCTGGCAGGCCGGGGCCGCTCAGCAGGAAATCGATACGGCTGTTTTGCCCGTATTTCACCTCGGGCCGGACAGTGTCATAAGTGGCCAGCTCGGGGATCTCGCGCGCCTCAAGCGCTGCCCGCAGGGCGCGGTTCGGGACGGAAGTATCGACCCCGGTGAAATGCCCGTTTTCGTGATCCACCAGCCGCCAGCCGAATTTCAGCTTTTTCTTCGGGTCGTCGTTGGGCTCAAGCCAGATTAACTGGCCCGGCTCGGCCAGCCCCATCATGGATCCCGGATTGGCGCAATGGGCGGTCACTTCGCGCCCGTCATCCAGCCTGCAATCGGCCAGAAAGCGTTTGTAGCGACGGATCAGGCGGGCGGGGACAAGAGGGGTTCCAAAACGCATGTCTCACGGCCTATACCTGCCCCTGAAGACGATCAAGAGGAGTCCGCGCCATGGCCAATCCAACCGCAGCAATGCTGGTGATCGGGGATGAAATCCTGTCGGGCCGCACCCGCGATGCAAACATGCATTATCTGGCGCAGGAGCTGGCAAAACACGGCATCGATCTGAAAGAGGTCCGCATCGTCAGCGATGACGCCCCCGCCATCGAAGCGGCGGTCAAAGCGCTGTCTGACAGCCACGACACCGTCTTTACCAGCGGCGGCATCGGCCCGACCCATGACGATATCACCGCCGATTGCATTGCGCGCGCCTTCGACACCCCGATTGACGTTCGCGACGACGCGCGCGCGCTGTTGCAGGCGCATTACGACAAATCCGGGCTGGAACTGAACGCCGCCCGCCTGCGCATGGCGCGTATCCCGGAGGGCGCGACATTGATCGACAATCCGGTCTCGACGGCGCCGGGTTTCACCCTGAAGAACGTGCATGTGATGGCCGGGGTGCCGCTGGTGTTTCAGGCTATGGTCGCCAGCGTCCTGCCCACGCTGACCGGTGGCAGCCCCTTGTTGTCGCAAACCCTGCGCGTCGACCGGGGCGAAGGCGATATCGCCGCAAACCTGTCTGCGCTGGCCGAGGATTTCAGCGATCTGTCCATCGGTTGCTATCCGTTTCAAATCAACGGGGCCTTTGGGGCCAACGTGGTGGTGCGCGGCACCGATGGCAGCCGGATTGACGCGGCCATGACCCGTCTGGCGAAAGAGCTTGCGCTTTGAGCGGCGACTGGGCTGACATCGTCGATGGCACATGGCCTGCCGCGCGGTATCGCAGGCTGGGGCCGTTTCAACTGCGCGAAGGGCAGGGCGGTGGCTCGCGTGTTTCTGCGGCCAATGCACTGGCCCCGGCCAGCGATGCCGATATCGACGCGGCCGAGGCCGCGATGCAGGCCATGGGGCAGAAATCCATATTCTGCCTGCGTCCGGGGGATGAGGCGCTGGATGCAAAGCTGGCGCAACGGGGATATGACATCCTTGATCCGGTCAACATCTATACGTGCCCCGTCTCTCACCTCACCGATCAGCCGATCCCTCCGGTCATGGTGTTTTCGGTCTGGGAGCCGCTTGAAATCATGCGTGAAATCTGGGCGGCCGGTGGGATCGGGCCCGAACGTCTGGCGGTGATGGAGCGCGCGAAGGGTCCCAAAACCGGTTTGCTTCTGCGCCACAACGACAAGCCCAGCGGTGCAGCCTTCGTAGCAATGCATGACGATGTCGCGATGCTTCATGCGCTTGAAATCCTGCCCGCGCACCGCCGTCAGGGGCTGGGTCAGTGGACCATGCGGGCCGCGGCGATTTGGGCAGGTGACAACGGCGCACAAAGCCTCAGTGTGATCTGCACCAAGGCCAATGAAGGTGCCAATGGTCTCTATCGCGCCCTCGGGATGGAGATCACCAGCGAATACCATTACCGTCACCTTGTCTGAGCAAAAGGGGTCGCCATGACACAGAAAGACATGCCCACCGCGCTGAACCTGCCCATGGTCGATCCACTGCCGCCGGAAACGCAGAAATATTTCGATATCTGTGTCGAAAAGCTGGGCATGGTGCCGAATGTGCTAAAGGCAAACGCCTTCGACATCGACAAGCTGAACACGTTCACGGCTATGTATAACGATCTGATGCTGGCCGACAGCGGCCTGTCCAAGCTGGAGCGCGAGATGATTGCCGTGGTCGTTTCGTCGATCAACAAGTGCTTCTACTGTCTGGTCGCGCATGGTGCCGCGGTCCGGCAGCTTTCGGGCAACCCGCAACTGGGTGAGATGCTGGTGATGAATTACCGTGTTGCACCGATCGAGCCCCGGCAGCGCGCGATGCTGGACTTTGCCGCCAAAATGACAACCGCCAGCGCCGAGATCGAAGAACCCGACCGCCAGAAACTGCGCGATGCAGGCTTTACCGACCGCGATATCTGGGACATTGCCAATGTTGCCGGGTTCTTCAACATGTCCAACCGGGTGGCCAGCGCCACGGCAATGGTGCCCAACCCCGAGTATCACGCGCAGTTTCGATGATCCGGTCAGCCGCCCTCATTGCCACGCTTTTTGCGGGGCCGGTTCTGGCGCAGGACCTGACCCTGCCAGCCAGCGCCCGCCAGATCAGCGACCGCACCTCGCCGTTGGACAGCTATGACCTGCCAACGGGGCCTTTTGCGAATGGCGCGGTGCCTGCTGACACTCTCGAAGGCCGGGTTGAACGCTACACGTGGCGGCTTCAGGCGGGCTCCAGCACAACCCTCCAGCTACTGGCCCCGCTGCGCGACCAGATCGAGGCGCAGGGCTACAAGATTCTGTTCGAATGTGATGCCCGCGCCTGTGGCGGGTTCGACTTCCGCTTTGGCACCGAGGTCGTTCCGACCCCGGACATGTACGTCGCCATTCAGGATTACCGTTTCCTGTCGGCCACCAAGGGGTCTGTTGCCCTCAGCCTGCTGGTCAGCCGCAACCCCCCGGACGGGTATGTCCAGATGATCCGCGTCACGCCCCAGAATGCACCGGACCCTGTTCCGGTCGTGATCGAACAGGCTGTCGAGGGGTCGGGCGGGCTGCTCGAAGCACTGGCAACATCGGGTCACGTGATACTGGACGATCTGCATTTCCCAACCGGTGAGGTTGCGCTGGACGAGGGGACTTATGCCTCTCTGACCCTGCTGGCCGGATATCTGGCCGAAAACCCCAAGATGCGCCTGGCGCTGGTGGGGCACACCGATGACACCGGCGCGTTGCAGGCCAATATTGCGGTCAGCAAAAGTCGGGCCGAGTCCGTCCGCACCCGTCTGATTGATGCGCATGGCGTGGCCGCCGACCGGATCGAGGCACAGGGCGTCGGCTATCTGTCCCCGCTCACATCGAACGCAACCCCCGAAGGGCGAGAGCTGAACCGCCGGGTCGAGGCGGTCTTGCTCGTCAACTGACCCACCACAGGTACAGCGGCAATCCGACTGTGATGTTGAACGGAAAGGACACACCCAGCGACAGGGTCAGATAAATCCCGGCCTCGGCCTTTGGCAGTGCGATTTTCATGGCGGCCGGAACCGCGATATAAGACGCCGAGGCCGACAGCACCATGAACAGGAACAGGCTGCCTTGCGGCAATCCGATTACCGCACCGACGGCCCAGGCCATCAGCGCGCCGATCAAGGGCATCAATACGCCAAAGGCGAACAGGCCAACCGACAGTTTGTCGCGATTGCTGATCAGGCTGCGCCCCGCCGAAAGCCCCATATCCAGCAGGAATAAGCACAGGATGCCGGTGAAAGGCGTGACGATGAAAGGCGCGATCATCTGCATGCCTTCACCCCCGGTTATGGCCCCGATCAGGAACGCCCCGGTCAGCAGCACAATTGATCCATTGGCCAGCAGATCACGCCACAGCTTGTCATCCTTGACGCCATTGCCGCCGGTCTTGTGCGCCAGCCACAGCGCCGACAGAATGGCCGGTACCTCCATCGCTGCCGCCACCGCTACCATGAACCCGTCATGGGCAAGACCTACCAGATCCAGCAGGCTGGTGGCGGTGACAAAGGTGACAATCGAAATCGACCCGTAATGCCCTGCGACCGCCGCAGCGTTCAACGCATCCAGCCGTGTCATCATCCTCAGCAGGGCAAAGGCCACGAAGGGGATGGTAAAGGACAGGGCCACTCCGCCCAGCAGGGTCAGGAACAGTTGCAAATGGATGCCGTGCGCGGCCAGGCTGGCACCGCCTTTGAACCCGATGGCCAACAGCAGGTAGAGCGACATGAACTTGGCCGCTCCGGCCGGGATAGACAAATCGCTGCGCACAAAAGCGGCCAAAAGCCCTAGGGCAAAAAACAAAATGGTGGGCACCAGCAGGTTGCTGGACAGCGTCTCGATCACTCCGGGCATACTTGACTCCTGATCCCTCGTTTCAGGGCTAGGTGCCTTGCAAAATTGATTTCGCCAAATACTATCTTTTTAAGTTTAATATAGTTTCAGGTTATGAAATGCGTCCAACCCTGCGCCAATTGGAATACATCGTCACGGTCAGCCGCCTCGGACGGTTCAGTTTGGCCGCCGAAGTGCTGAATGTCAGCCAACCCAGCCTGTCGGCGCAAATTGCGACCGTAGAACAAGAGCTTGGCGTTCGGATCTTTGACCGCAATCGCGGCGGAATTCAGGTGACCACAAAGGGGGAAGAGTTCATCTCGCGCGCGCAAAGGATCCTTGCCGAGGTCAAGGACCTGCGCCACGCCATGACCAACGATATGCCCGTTGGCGGAAGGTTGCGGTTAGGCGTTTTGCCTTCGATCGGGCCATACCTGTTGCCGCAAGCCATCAAAGAGGTGCACCGCCTGCGCCCCGGATTACGCATTGTCGTGCGCGAGGAAAACACCCGCGATCTGGAACAGGGCCTGAAATCCGGTCGATTTGACCTGATCCTGTCAACGCCCGAGGATCACCCCAATACCGTGCAGCACCGCTTGTTCAACGAACCCCTCTGGGTCGCGGTGGCCGTTGACGACGTTCTGGCGCAGGACCCACAGGGCGTCAGTGCCGCCGACTTGCAGAACCGGCTGTTCCTGACCCTTGACCAAAGCCACCGCCTGTCGCGCATCGTCTATGCGCTGGCAGCGGAATGCGGCGGCGTGGTTTCGGATGAATATGAAGGCACGACGCTTGATTCCATTGTTCTGATGGCGGCTTCGGGGGTTGGGGTTGCGGTTCTGCCTGATCTTTATGCTCGCAGACAGGGGATCTACCGCGACGAGGTGCGCCTGCGACCGCTGTCCATTCCCAATGCCAATCGCGATATCGCGTTGCTGGCGCGCAATGCCGAAACGCCGCCGCCGGGCCAGAACGTATTGATGGAAAGCCTGCGCTCTTCCGCGCGATCCATTGGTCTGACGGTGATCGGTTCATAAAAAAAGGCCCGCACTTTGACATGCGGGCCAAAGGTTGGTCTTCAGGGAGAAACTACCAATCCATCGGGCTTTTGTCTTCGAACGCATCGACCAGGAAATCGATGAAGGCCCGGACTTTGGGTTGTGTGAAGCGGCCGGGCGGGTAAACGGCGTAAATGCCTTGTACCTCGTCCGGCAGGGACGGCATGGCATCGACAACCTGCCCCGATTTCAACGCCTCGGCATAAAGATAGCTGGGCAGATACGCGATCCCCAGCCCCGAAATGGCCGCGTTCAGCAGAGATTGTCCGTCATTCACGCTCAGCCAGCCCGCGGTGCGCACCTGACGCTTTTCACCGGACGGTGCGGTCAGCTTCCAGACATTGCCTGACGACTGGCTGGAATAGTGCAGCAGCTTGTGTTCGTTCAGATCGTCGATCTTCTGCGGGCGCCCGAACCGTTCGATATAGCTGGGCGCGGCAACCATGCGTTTGACCGTTTCGGTCAGCTTGCGGGCGCGCAACGTGCTGTCTTCCAGCTCGCCGATGCGCACGGCCACGTCAAAACCTTCGGAAATCAGTTCGACATAGCGGTTGTTCAGCACCATGTTCACGGTGATGTCGGGGTAGACGGCTAGGAAATCGGACAGGACCGGCGACAGGTGATTGACGCCGAAATCCGTGGCAACGCTGATGCGCAGCAGACCGGACGGGGCCGATTGCATCGATGTGACCAGCGAATCCGCTTCACCCGCATCATTCAGAACGCGACGTGCGCGGTCATAATAGGCCAGGCCGATTTCCGTCGGCGACACCCGGCGCGTGGTGCGGTTCAGCAACCGGGCCCCCAGACGCGCTTCGAGGCTCGAGACGTGTTTGGACACGGCCGATTTGGAGATGCCCATCTTCTTGGCCGCATCGGTGAAGCCACCCTGGTCCACCACATTGGCGAAGGCTTCCATTTCGGTCAGTCGGTCCATACTCGTTCCCCAGATATTGATTTCCAACCCGACTATCGCTCTGAATCTGGGCGGAATCGGGGCATACATGGGATAATATCAGGGATTTGAATCGGATCGTTTGCGTATGAGAAACGCGGAAACAGTAGTTTCCAAACCGGTCCCGAACCCTGCGATACTGCGTTTTCCGCGCAATTATGCGTTTCTGTTCATCTTAGAATGGCATTTTTGTGACCACAGACGGGGTCAAGAAATCCGTTTTCACCATCGCCGTCCTTGCCTGCCGAAGGGTGCCGTTCTAGCCCGCGACCACGTGATCCGCCGTCCGACGGTGAAGACGTGGATCAGGCGGAGTTTTGCAACGGCCTTTGGCGCTCTGGGTGCAAAACTCGCGCTGTCCGACTGGGAAACGTTAAACCCTGCGATCAGAATTCCGCTGCCAGCCGCGTGCCCTGATTGATCGCGCGCTTGGCGTCCAGTTCGGCGGCGACATCCGCTCCCCCGATCACATGGGGGGTGATGCCCCGCTCGATCAGCGCGTCCGCCAGTGACCGTTCGGACACCTGACCGGCACACAGCACGATGGTGTCGGCCGCGATCACCGTCGGGTCCGCGCGCTCTTCGCCAAAGCTGACATGCAAGCCGTCATCGTCGATGCGCTCATAATTCACGCCACCCACGAAATTGACGTTCTTCATCTTCAGTGTTGCCCGGTGAATCCAGCCTGTGGTTTTGCCAAGACCTTTGCCGTGCGCCTGTTTCTTGCGCTGCAACAAGGTGACCTGACGCGCGGGGGCGCTGGGTTGCGGCCCCTCGGGCGCCAACCCCGCACGGTGTTCAGCCGGGTCCGTCACGCCCCATTCCTTCATCCACAGTGGCAGGTCGGTCGTGGCGCTGTGACCCTCTTCCAGCAGAAACTCGGACACATCAAAGCCGATGCCACCGGCCCCGATCACGGCAGCAGACTTGCCAACCTCGGCCTTGCCGCGCAGCACGTCGATGTAACTCAGCACGTTGTTCCGATCCTGCCCCGGTATCTGCGGATCACGCGGTCTTACGCCGGTGGCGATGACTACCTCGTCAAAGCCGGTCAGGTCATCTGCGCCAACCTCGCGGTTCAGTTCCACCTTCACGCCCAGATCATCCATCATGTTGCGGTACCAGTCGACCAGTCCCCAGAATTCTTCTTTCCCCGGCACCTGCTTGGCCATGTTCAGCTGCCCGCCGACCTCATCAGCGCGGTCGAACAGGGTGACGTCGTGACCGCGCTGGGCCGCGATCATTGCGGTCGACAGACCGGCAGGGCCTGCACCCACAATGGCAATGGATTTGCGCGTTTTTGCCGGTTCAATCACCAGTTCGGTCTCATGACAGGCGCGCGGGTTCACGAGGCATGAGGTCAGCTTGCCACTGAACGTGTGATCCAGACAGGCCTGATTGCAGGCAATGCAAGGCGCGATCTTTGCCGCCTGATCTGCCATCGCCTTGTTGACGAAATCTGCATCCGCCAGCATCGGGCGGGCCAGCGAGACCATGTCGGCGCAACCGGTCGACAGAACCTCTTCGGCCACCTCGGGCGTGTTGATCCGGTTTGATGTGATCACCGGTATCCCCACCTTGCCCATCAGCTTCTTGGTCACCCAGGCAAAGGCCGCACGCGGCACGCTGGTGGCAATTGTGGGAATCCGCGCCTCGTGCCAGCCGATCCCGGTATTGATGATCGTGGCCCCGGCCTTTTCGATCTCCTGCGCCAGTTGAACCACCTCGTCATGGGTCGAGCCGTTGGGGACCAGATCGATCATCGACAGCCGGTAGATGATGGTGAAATCGGTGCCCACCGCCTCACGCGTGCGGCGCACGACCTCTATCGGCAGACGCATCCGGTTCTCATAAGACCCGCCCCAGCGGTCGGTGCGCTTGTTGGTATGGGTCACAAGGAACTGGTTCAGGAAGTACCCCTCGGACCCCATGATCTCGACCCCGTCATAGCCCGCCTTTTGCGCCAGTACGGCAGCGTTGACGATATCGCTGATCTGTTTCTCGATGCCCTCTTCATCCAGCTCAGTGGGCGGGAACGGAGAGATCGGCGATTTCACCGGGCTGGGGGCCACGCATTTCGGCCCATAGGCATAGCGCCCCGCGTGCAGGATCTGCATCGCGATCTTGCCGCCCGCTTCATGTACGCGCTGCGTCACGATGGAATGGTGCGCCACGTCCTTGTCGCTCACCATCATCGAGGCCCCCGGCAGGACCGAGCCTTCAAGGTTCGGACCTATCCCGCCTGTCACCATCAAGGCCACGCCGCCCCGCGCCCGATCCGCATAGAACTCGGCCACCCGGTTCCAGTCGCCGGTCTCCTCGAGCCCCGTATGCATCGAGCCCATCAACACGCGGTTTTTCAACGTGGTAAAGCCCAGATCCAGCGGGGCCAGCATATTCGGGTACGCAGTCATGGCGGAACTCTCCCTCCTGAATTTGCCCGCTAGATTGACGTTCGCGTCAACTTTGTCACGCGAAACCCCACGTCACCCTCTTTGCTGTAGCGCCGGTGATTGCTAGAGGTGGGCGGAACAACCCGATGAGGCCGCGCATGACCCCCGAAGAAATCGCCAAACTGCCCTATCGCCCCTGCGTCGGGCTGATGCTGATGAATGCCGAGGGGAGGGTTTTTGTGGGTATGCGAAACGACGGCCCACAAGACGCCTGGCAAATGCCGCAGGGCGGTGTGGACAAGGGCGAAGACCCCCGCGTCGCGGCCCTGCGCGAGCTGTGGGAAGAAACCGGGGTCACAGCTGATCTGGTCGAAGTCATCGCCGAAACCGAGGGCTGGCTGCCCTATGACCTGCCCCATGACATCGTGCCCCACATCTGGAAAGGACGCTATCGCGGGCAGGAACAAAAATGGTTCCTGCTGCGCTTCACCGGCGCCGACGATCAGATCAACATCGAAACCGACCACCCGGAATTCACCCGCTGGAAATGGCAGGAGCCCGACCGGCTGATCGCCGAAATCGTGCCCTTCAAGCGCGATGTGTATGAGCGCGTGGTCGAGGCTTTTTCCGACTATCTAAACGAACTCTGATCGCTAGGGATGCTTTTCAGGTTGTTCCGCTAAGCGGGACGAAACGGACACGCAGCAATACACAAAACTGCGCAATCCCATTGGAGCCACGTTCAAAACCAAGATGGGTAGCACTGCATCAGGTACTGAACGTCCAATTCACTTTGAAATGCTTCCGGGTGGCTTTGCATCATTTCTTGAATGAACTCCCGTCGTTGTCGTGCCGCTTCATGGTCATTCTCGCAGTACCGTGAAGGATCAGGGATACGTTCAAACAGTTTGTGCAACAATCTGAAAGGTTTCCAAGTATCGAGTTGTGGGGTGATGTGCAAAGTCATCGTTAGCCACCTTGGTTCATGGGTTCTCCATTCAGGTTATTGGCCAGCATCACCTTCTGGTATCGTGCTTGAATTTGTGCTGTTCTACATAAATGCAGAGCGAGAATTGGAACTGGTCCGATGTACGCGTTTTTCTGATGGTCGTCAGAGAGGGGTCGACGCTGGCCGCTTCTCGCAAACTCAGCATGGCCCAACCTACTGTGGCTAGGCGTATTGATGCATTGGAACATGCAGCCGGACTAGTTCTGTTCGAGCGTGACACCAGAGGCTTCAAACTCACGAAAAACGGACTCAATCTCGTCAAGAGCGCCGAGACGCTCGAAGCCGCAGCAAATATGTTTGCCAGACATGCAGGTGAATTGGCGGCAACAAAACCCATTCGTATCACTGCATATTCAGCGAACTTCTCGCCGCGAATGGTCGATATTGTCAATGAATTTTCAGCAAGTAACCCCGGCATAGCGTTTGAGTTCTTGCCTTCAGTGAGAGCTCTGGACCTGATGGCAGGTGAAGCAGATATAGCGCTACGATTGGTGCGGACTGAACCTGACCAAAATTTGATTTCAAGGAAGATTAGCGACGCGAAGTGGTCGCTGTTTGGTGGGAAAAGTTATGAGCAGGAATTTGGATTACCCACCTCATCTCAGGATTTGAAAGGCCACAGGTTCGTCACGTTCCAAAGAGGGGACGTCCCCAACGTTTTTCACCATTGGTTAGTTGAACGCATTGAGCCCCAGCAGATTGTGGCGACCTATAGCGAACTGGACTTAATGCATTCGGCGATCAGGGCGGGTCAAGGGTTGGGAATAAGCAACGTGAAGTTGCTTGAGCCGGACAAAACCCTCATCAGGTGCTTCGACGAGATCGAGGAGCTGTCAGCGCCACATTTGTTGTTGGTTTCACCAGATGCCTACCGACGACCTGAAGTTAGAGCCTTCGTCAAATATTTCGCACCTCGCTATGCGGTAATTTTTAAGGAACAAGCCACCTAAGGCTGAATGAAGCTGCAGCCGACAAGATTGCGAGTTCCCTTCTGAGATGAGAGTTGACGTGGTCCACCTTGGACTCAAAGCAACCCTTCTTCCCGCAACAATTCCAGCATATCCGCCTCGGGTCTCGGGCCGATATGGCTGATAACCTCGCGGGCACAGACGTTGCCGATCCTGGCACAGGTCTCGTAGTCGCGTCCTGTGGCCATTCCGTACAGGAACCCCGCAGCGAACTGGTCACCGGCACCTGTTGCATCTACGGGGACGATCCTCTTGACCGGCACTTCGATGCGCGCGCCTCCGTTCAGGACGGTCACGCCATCACCCGAGCGCGTGCAAACCACCAGCGGGCAAATCTCGGCGGTCTTGATCAGCGCCTCTTCCAGATCGTCGGTTTCAAACAGCGATTTGATTTCGGCCTCGTTGCCAATGACGAAATCCAGCTCATTCTCGATCAGCAGTAGGAAATCGACCCGGTGCCGTTCCACGCAGAACGGGTCGGAAATGGCGATCCCGGTCTTGCCGCCGCCCTTGTGGCAGGCGCGTGCGGCCTCAAGAAACGCGGCTTTTCCCTTTTCCTTGTCGAACAGATAGCCCTCAAGGAACATGATCTGGCTGCTTCCGGCGACCTCATCGGGCACGTCATGCGACGACAGTTCCGAGGAGATGCCCAGATAGGTGTTCATCGACCGCTCGCCATCGGGCGAGACAAAGATCATCGAGCGCGAGGTCGGCAATTCCCCGCCCGGAACAGGCGGGTTCACGAAATCGACGCCATCTTCGTTCATCGCATCCGCATAGAACCGGCCCAGCGCGTCGTCATGCACCCGTCCGATAAAGGCGGCATCCAACCCCAGCGCACCCGCGCCCGCAATCGTGTTGGCAACAGACCCGCCCGGCGTCTGTACCCGGCCCTCCATCGAGGCATACAGCAGCTCGCCGCGCTCCTGCTCGATCAGCTGCATGATGCCCTTTTCAATGCCCATCAGTTCCAGGAAACTGTCATCGGCCTGCGAGATCACGTCCACAACGGCATTTCCGATACCGGTCAGCTGGTAGGTTTTCATAATGTCTTGTCCTCGAATTGACAGAGATCACGGATGATGCAGGTCGGGCATTGCGGCTTGCGCGCCTTGCAATGGTACCGGCCATGCAGGATCAGCCAGTGATGCGCATGGAGTTGAAAATCGGCGGGGATATTGTCTTCGATGGCGCGCTCGACCGCGTCCACGTCCTTGCCGGGGCAGATGCCGGTGCGGTTGCCGACGCGAAAGATATGCGTGTCCACAGCCTGCGCCGGCTGCCGCCACCACATGTTCAGCACAACGTTGGCGGTCTTGCGCCCGACACCCGGCAGCGATTGCAGCGCTGCACGGGAATTTGGGACTTCACCGCCATAGTCTTCGACCAGAATACGGCTCAACTTGATGACGTTCTTGGCCTTCTGGCGGAACAGTCCGATGGTCTTGATATGCTCGATCAGGCCCTCCTCGCCCAGATCCAGCATCTTTTGCGGCGTATCGGCGATCTTGAACAATTCGTTCGTGGCCTTGTTGACCCCCGCATCGGTTGCCTGCGCCGACAGCGCCACGGCCACGACCAGCGTGTAGACATTCACATGCTCAAGCTCACCCTTGGGTTCGGGGTCGGCCTCCTGAAAGCGCGTAAAGATCTCGCGGATCGTATGATAGTCGAGTTGCTTTGCCATCCGGGCCTTAATGCCGCCCGAGGGGCCGCGACACAAGCCCAAAGCCAATGCGCAAGTTCCGGGTCGCGGCAGCGTGTCGCGCGCGCTATGGTTTGTGCCAGACAATGAGGTGCAACCATGAACGTCCAGACCCCCGAAAGCGGATACCACTATAACGTCATGCGCCGGGCAATCGACCTGATTGATCAGGGCGGTGAAACCCTCAGCCTCGATGAGTTGGCCCGCCAGATGGATATGAGCCCGGCGCATTTCCAGCGCCTGTTCTCGCGTTGGACTGGTGTGTCGCCAAAACGGTATCAGCAATACCTTACGCTGGGCCATGCAAAGGCGCTGCTGCGCGAACGGTTCACCACGCTTGAAACCGCCCATAATGTCGGCCTGTCCGGCAGTGGCCGCCTGCATGATCTGTTCCTGAAATGGGAATCCATGAGCCCCGGCGAATACGCCCGCAAGGGCACGGGTCTGACGATCTACTGGGGCTGGTTCGAATGCCCCTTTGGTCCCGCGCTGGTCATGGGCACCGACAAGGGGATCTGCGGCATCGCCTTCGGGGCCGAAACCGGAGAGAAGGCGGCGATGGAGGATATGGTCTCGCGCTGGCCCAACGCGGATTATGTCGAAGATACCATGCGCCTGCGCCCCTGGGTTCTCAGCGCTTTCGGCACGGCCCGCGACCGGTTAGAGCCGACGCCGCTCTACCTGATCGGCTCGCCCTTGCAGATCAAGGTATGGGAAGCACTGATGCACATCCCGTCGGGGCAGGTGACGACCTATTCCGAGATCGCGCAGCGCGTGGGTTCGCCGCAGGCCGTGCGCGCCGTGGGCACGGCGGTCGGGCGAAACCCGGTCAGTTGGCTGATCCCGTGTCACCGCGCCCTGCGCAAATCAGGGGGGTTGGGCGGCTATCACTGGGGTCTGCCGGTCAAACGGGCCATGCTGGCCTATGAGGCGGCGCAGGCCGACGCCTGATTGACAGAAGGCCCGACCGCTGCCAAAAAGCAACGCAGGTTCGGGTCCCCTGCCGTTCGCGGCCATAGGCTTTGGTGAAACCCGGTTGAACAAACATCTGTTGCCCTTTCCCGGCGCGCGGATGGTAATGCGAACCCCGTCCTAAACTCGCGCCCGTTCAAGGAAACGAGGCAAAACATGACACTGTCACAAGACATCGCTCCGCTGGAGGAGCTGAAAGAGCAGGCCAAACGCCTGCGACGGAAACTGCACGACACCGGCGTTCAGCTGTCGCACGGTCAGGCCCTGGAACTGGTGGCTCATCAACATGGGGTGCGCGACTGGAACACATTGCACGCGATGGCGGGCAACCGGATGCGCTTGCGCGTGGGCGACCGGGTCGAAGGTCGATACCTGGGCCAGCCCTTCACGGCGGAAATTCGTGGTCTGACCATGCTGGGGGACGGTGCACACCGCCGGGTGACCCTACAGTTCGACACGCCTGTCGATGTAGTCCGGTTCGACAGTTTCTCGGCCTATCGCCAGCGCGTGACAGGAGAGATTGGCTGGGACGGTCGTTCCCGTCGCCATACGTCCGACGGGGAACCCCAGCTAGTGGTGCGGCCTGTCTGACATAACACGGGCGAGGCAACCGCGTTGCCTCGCCCTCTCATCTTGCATTGCGCTGGGTGTATTATTCAGCCGCCCAGCCGCCGACGGATTTGACTTCCAGAAAGTCTTCCAGCCCCCAAACGCCACCTTCGCGCCCGTTGCCGGATTGCTTCATCCCACCAAACGGAGAGCCCGCGCTGCGCGACTGGCCGTTCATCTCGACCATGCCCGACCGCAGAACCCGCGCCATGCGGTTGGCGCGCGCCTTGTCCTGCGTCTGCACATAATTGGTCAGGCCATAAGGGGTGTCATTGGCGATCTCGATGGCCTCTTCCTCGGTGTCGAACGGGATCATGGTCAGGACGGGGCCAAAGATTTCCTCGCGCGCGATGGTCATCTGGTTGTTGGCATCGGCAAAGACCGTGGGGCGGACATAATAGCCCTTGTTCAGCCCCTCAGGGCGTCCGGTGCCGCCCGCGACCAGCCGCGCCCCTTCGTCGATACCTTTCTGGATCAGGTCCTGAATCTTGGTCCATTGAACCTCATTCACGACGGGTCCGATATGGCGGCCCTCGTCTGCGGCATTGCCCACCGTGACCTTGCTGGCGACCTCGGCCGCGATCTCAACGGCCTGATCATAGATCGGGCGCTGCACCAGCATCCGGCTGGGGGCATTACAGCTTTGGCCGGTGTTGTTCATCATATGCAGGACGCCGCGTTTGACAGCCTTTTCATCGGCATCGGCAAAGACCACATTGGCGCCTTTGCCGCCCAGCTCCAGATGCACTTTCTTGAGCGTTTCCGCCGCGTTCTTCGAAATTGCCGTACCCGCACGGGTTGAGCCGGTAAAGCTGACCATATCCACGTCGGGATGACCCGACAGCTGCGAGCCAACGCCCGGGCCATCGCCGTTCACCAGATTGAATACACCGGGCGGGAACCCTGCCTCGTCCATCATCTCGGCAAAGATCATCGCATTCAGCGGGCTTTGCTCGGATGGTTTCAGAACCATCGTGCAGCCCGCAATCGCCGCCGCACCGACCTTGAGCGTGACCTGGTTCATCGGCCAGTTCCAGGGCGTGATCAATGCGGCCACGCCAACCGCCTCATAGATGATCCGATCATTCGGGGCGTGATCCCCCAGAGGGCGTTCAAACTGAAACGCCTTGGCCGCGCGGATGAAGTTCTGTAAATGCCATGTGCCTGCACCAACCTGCTGGCTGCGCGACATGTCAATCGGCGCACCCATTTCCAGCGACATGGCCTGCGCCAGATCTTCCGCGCGGGTCTGGTAGATGTCGATCAGCTTCTCGACCAGTGCGATGCGGGTCTCCACCGGCGTTGCCATCCAGCCCGGCAGGGCGGCCTTGGCGGCGGCAACCGCCGCATCCGTGTCGGCCTGACCACCCAGCGAGATCACCGCGCACGGCTCCTCGGTCGAGGGGTTGATGACCTCGAAATCATTGGGTTGCGACGGCGCGACCCATTGACCATTGATATAGAAATTCCGTTTCTCGATCATCCTGAGCCCTCCTGTCGGTTCAGCTAGAATCCGGCTGTTCGCCGACACTCTGTCACCCAAGCGAAGAGGGGGCAATAGATAATTTGATCAAATTATTTTTCCAGTGAAACCGGCGAATTCCTTGGCCGCGACCACGATGAAAGGTTTAACCTTCGCACAAAGTGATTAGGTTTCAGGCAATCGACTCGGATTTTCAACAGGAAAGGAAGTAGCCATGGGTTTGCGCATCAACGATACGGTCCCGAACTTCACCGCAGAAACAGATCAGGGCACCATTCAGTTTCACGACTGGATTGGCGACAGCTGGGCCATTCTGTTCTCGCACCCCAAGGATTTCACGCCTGTCTGCACCACCGAATTCTCGGCCGTCGCGCAGCTGAACGACGAATGGGCCGCGCGCAACACCAAGGTGATCGGCGTGTCGGTTGACGGTGTTGAAGACCACAAGAAATGGAAGAAGGACATCGAGGAATACGGCAAGGCCAATCCCAGTTTCCCGATCATCGCTGATGACGGTCTGGCCGTGTCGAAAGCCTTCGACATGCTGCCTGCCGAAGCTTACCTTCCCGATGGCCGCACCCCGGCGGACAGCGCCACCGTGCGGTCGGTCTTTATTATCGGCCCGGATAAGCAGCTGAAACTGTCGATGACCTATCCGATGACCGTGGGTCGCAACTTTGCGGAAATCCTGCGCGCGCTGGATGGGTTGCAGATGTCGTCGAAAGGTGTCGCAACGCCCGCCAACTGGGTGCCGGGTGAAGACGTGATCATCCCACCCTCTGTGTCGAACGAAGACGCCACGGCCAAATTCGGCGCGTTCGAGACGATCTTCCCCTATCTGCGCAAGACCAAAGCGCCGTCCTGAGGCGGTTCCCGGGTCAGGGGGGCTGTCTGCCCCCCATCGCGCCTGCCGGCACGATTCCCCCCGAGGATATTTGGGGCCAGATGAAGCAGGCGGGGGCAGGATGACCTGAGAGAAACCTGCCCCTAGACCTCAGAACTTGTACCGAAGCCCGAAATTGACACTGAACGTATCCAGATCGTCTTCGACAATGCCGGTCAACGCGCCGTTCGGGGCCAGTCGCCGCGACGACACGTCAAAGGCGCGGGCATAGCGGGCGTCGACGGTAAAGGCGGTTGACGGGTTGATCTCGTAAGCCACACCGGCGATCAGCTGCGCGGCAAAGGTGGTGTCGCTGTCATCCAGCACCACACCGGGCCCATAGGCAAAATCCAGATCCGAATAGGTGGTCCCCAGGCCAAACCCGGCATAGGGCGTCAGCGCACCCGCCTGTTTGAAATCGAACAGCACATTGGCAAACAATGAGGTCTGCGTGACATCGCCCGAGATATTGCCCTCGGCACCCGGCCCGTTGCCCGAGAAGTTCACACCATCCACGTCGCTGTCGCGGTAAGACAGCTCCAGCTCAATCCGCGTGCCGAACCTGTCATTGGACCATTGCGGGATCTCCTTGCCGATGGCCACGCCCAGACCGAAACCCGCGTCGAACTCCGTGTCGACCGATTGTGGCGTGCCGCCGATCGTGCCCGCGAAATCGCTGTCCTGCAGCTGGCTGTACCCGACAAAGCCCTGAATATAGGTGCCGTCGCCCAGGCTCTGCGCGGCAAGCGCCGTCGCGCTGACGGCGAGGGCCGTTGAGGTAAGTAAAACGTGCTTGATCATGATTGTCTCCGTTGCTCCAAAACTCTGCTTGGCTTCGATGTGGGCGGGCTTGGCGGAAAGGAAAGGCGCGGGGTTATCACTTCGTTTCACAGGGTTTTGGACGCGCGTGAATGAATAGATCCGGGGTTGGGCAGGCCCGTTCATCTGCCGTCTCATGGCCCTCAGGTTCTGGTTCGGGGCAATTTGTGATAGGATGTTCCGGGGCAAAACTCAGGCATACGACCAATCACCTCGGGCTGTCGGACTGTACTTAGCGGGAGAAGACCATGGCTTTTACAGATTGGTATGTTGAAGGAGAGAGTTTCGGGAACTGCAATTGCGGCTATGCCTGCCCCTGCCAGTTCGAAGAGTTGCCGACCCATGGCGATTGCCGGGGGTTCGAAGTGCTGGAGGTGACCAAAGGGCATTTCGGCGACACCGACCTCAGCGGGACCAAAGCCGCGCTGATCTATGCCTGGCCGGGGCCGATCTTTGAAGGCGGCGGCGAGATGCAGGTGATCGTCGATCCCGCAGCAACCCCGGCACAGCGCGACGCGTTGGAAAAGGTCTTTCACGGCGAAGAAACCGAAGAAATGGCGACGCATTGGTACGTGTTCAGGGCAATGTGCGAGACGGTCCATGACACGCTCTACCTGCCGATCGAATTCGAGATGGACCTCGAAGAACGCACGGCCAGCGTTACCGTTGGTGATGTCCTGAATTCCACCGGACAGCCGATCCAGGCCCCACATGGCGGCGGCGCGCATCGGGTGCGCATCGATATCCCCGGCGGGATCGAGTTTTCCATTGCCGAGATCGGCAGCGCCTCGACCCGCTCTGATGCCGCGATCAAGCTGGACCTAAAGGACAGCTATGGCCAGTGGCATCTACTGAAACACGGGCCCGGCGGGGTTACCCACTGATCGGCACCCCTGTCAGGCGGCGTGTGAAGATGTGTTCGGGACAGGAGTCCAGCAGGGCAGCGTCAGGTCCGCCTTCAGCACCCGAACCTCAAAGGGTTTCAGCACCGGCAACGCGGTTGATCCATAGCCACCGGCACCGCAGGCCAGATCCGGGAACAGGGTAAACAGCTCGCGCCTTGTGGCCGGTGCCATCGCGCCCAATGTCGTGTCACCGGGATAGAAGGATTCGGACCAGACCCCTTCGACGTTCACCAGCTCATGCCGGTCAAAGAGGATATGGACGTATTCGACCCCTTGCGCGGGCAGCTCCTGAACAATTGTCCGCCCATTGATCAGCCCCTTGGCCGGGGCCAGCATCGCGGTCTCGCAATGCATCAGCTCCATCATCGCCGAGGTGACGGCGATCCGGTGTTGTGGCGAGACGACCAGATCACGGCTTGGGCTGTTTGTCCCGAAACACCCCGCCATGATCCGTACCGGGCAGAGATGAGGGTCCTGCTGCAACTCCTGCGCTGACAAGCGACGCCTGCCGATCCAGCGCACCGGGCGGGTATGGCCCTTGGCGGTGACAACCGGGTCGCCGGGGTTCAGCGTCTCGACCCGGCGCAGCCCGACGGGCGTCCGGATCAGGGACCCGGCGGTGAAACACACGAAAGACGGCAAGGTCTGATAGGTGGTTGGCGCTGCCGTCCCGCCAAAGCTGGTCCCCGAGATGGTATCGTTCAACTGTGCCTGACCCGAGGTGACGATGATGTAGCGCGGGTTCGAGAACTGAACCAGAATGAAGGTGACAGGCGCCCCGTTCACCGTTCCCGAATAGCTTTCGAAGGTGCTGAAATTCTGGCTTGTCCCGGAAAAACCGGGCAGGGCCGACAGGTCAAGCTGCGCGCTGTCAGGGTCAGGATCCTGCAACAGGGCGTCATTGTCGGTGATATCAACGGAATATGCGGCGGTTATGTCGACGCTTTTATTGCTGTAGGGGTCTGCGCTGATTTCGAAAACGGTAATCGAGGCCACGGTCGAAAAGCATCCCTGAATGCAACATGATCATCCTTATGGTTGAGTAAATACACGCATGAAGTGTTAACATTTGATTTACCAAGCCACGGGACACCCGGTGTTCTTGACCGCTCGTACAAAAAAAGCCCCGGTCGAAACCGGGGCCTTTCGCATTCAATCTAAGGGTTGGCAGATTACTCGGCGCTTTCCTCTTTCTTTTCTTTTTTCTCGGGAACGATCTCTTCACCGGTTTCCTGATCGACCACTTTCATCGACAGGCGGACCTTGCCGCGATCGTCAAAGCCCAGCAGCTTGACCTTCACTTCCTGACCTTCCTTCAGAACATCCGACGGATGGTTCAGGCGGCGGTTTTCGATTTGGGACACGTGGACCAGACCGTCCCGCTTGCCAAAGAAGTTCACGAAGGCACCGAAATCGACAATCTTGACCACCTTGCCGGTATAGACCTGACCTTCTTCCGGCTCGGCCACGATCGACCAGATCATGTCATAAGCCTTCTTGATCGATTCCCCATCGGGCGATGCGATCTTGATGACGCCATCGTCGTTGATGTCGACCTTGGCACCCGAAACCTCGACGATCTCGCGGATGACCTTGCCGCCCGAACCGATCACTTCACGGATCTTGTCGGTCGGGATGTTCATGGTTTCGATACGCGGTGCGTGGACCGAGAACTCGTTGGTCTCGGACAGGGCTTTGCCCATCTCGCCCAGAATGTGCATCCGACCGTCCTTGGCCTGTGCCAGGGCGGTTTCCATGATCTGAGGTGTGATGCCCGCGACCTTGATGTCCATCTGAAGCGAGGTGATGCCGTTTGCAGTACCAGCAACCTTGAAGTCCATGTCGCCCAGGTGGTCTTCGTCACCCAGAATGTCGGTCAGAACCGCGTAAGACCCGTCATCTTCCAGGATCAGGCCCATGGCCACACCGGCAACCGGGGCTTTCAGCGGAACACCCGCATCCATCATCGACAGCGAACCGCCGCAGACTGACGCCATCGAGCTGGAGCCGTTGGATTCGGTGATCTCGGACACCACGCGGATGGTATAGGGGAAGTCGGTCGGCGCAGGCAGAACCGCCTGAAGTGCGCGCCATGCCAGCTTGCCGTGACCGATCTCGCGACGGCCGGGCGAACCCACGCGGCCCACTTCACCAACCGAATAGGGGGGGAAGTTGTAATGCAGCAGGAAGTTCGATTTGAAGTTGCCGTGCAGCGCGTCGATGAACTGCTCATCGTCGCCGGTGCCCAGCGTGGTCACGGCCAGCGCCTGAGTTTCACCGCGGGTGAACAGGGCAGAGCCGTGTGTGCGCGGCAGCAACGAGGTTTCGGCTTCGATGGCGCGAACATCGGTGGTCGAACGACCGTCGATGCGCTTGCCGCCCTTGACGACGTCACCGCGCAGAATGCCGGCTTCCAGCTTTTTCATCGCCGAACCAAGGTTGGCGTCTTCCAGCTGTTCCTCGGTCAGCGCTTCCTTGATCGTTTCACGGGCAGCGGCAACAGCGGCGGTGCGCTCCTGCTTGTCGGTGATCGCGAACGCGGCGCGCATCTGCTCTTCACCGGCAGCCGACACGGCGGCGTAAAGCTCCGAGTAATCGGGTGCGACGAATTCGAACGGCTCTTTCGCGGCGTCTTCGGCCAGCGAAATGATCAGGTCGATGACCGGCTGGATCTGCTCATGCGCAAAGTTCACCGCACCCAGCATTTCGGCCTCGGACAGCTCATAGGCTTCCGATTCAACCATCATCACGGCGTCTTTGGTACCGGCAACAACCAGATCCAGACGCTGTTCAGGGTTCAGGCGCAGGTCCTGCATGTCATCCACGGTCGGGTTCAGGACGTATTCGCCATCCACGAAACCAACGCGGGCACCGGCGATCGGGCCCATGAACGGCGCGCCGGAAATGGTCAGCGCAGCCGACGCGGCGATCATTGCAACGATGTCGGGATCATTGACCAGATCGTGGCTCAGCACGGTGCACATCACCAGAACTTCGTTTTTGAAACCGTCAACGAACAGCGGGCGGATCGGACGGTCGATCAGACGCGCGGTCAGCGTCTCTTTCTCGGTCGGGCGCGCCTCGCGCTTGAAGAAGCCACCCGGAACCTTACCGGCGGCATAATATTTCTCTTGGTAATGTACGGTCAGCGGGAAAAAGTCCTGACCGGGTTTTTGGCTCTTGGCAAAGGTCACGTTGGCCATGACGCTGGTTTCGCCCAGCGTGGCAATCACGGTGCCGTCGGCCTGACGGGCAACCTTGCCGGTTTCCAGTGTCAGCGTCTCCTCGCCCCACTGCATCGATTTCTTCGTTACATCAAACATATGCGTATCCTAGAACGGAGCACTCCCGCCCCTGCGGGTCTCCGGTTTTGCATGGCGGCCCCATTGCCGCCGACCCCATTTATCTTCCGTTCGAGTGCCGGAGTCAGGGCACAACGTCTCAGATACCGCGCGCATACATGAGAATGCGTTGGAAGGAAAGCGAAACCGAAAAAGCTGGCCGGATCATGCTGAGGCAGGCCCTGACCCCTCGCAGCGTGATACAAGGCACAGGGGCCGCATGATAGTGCAATGCGTGCCATTGCCCCCCGTCCGGGAAATGGCCTGACAGAACCGGATCACTGCGCTAACCTCACTTTCATTGGGGGTGCGAATGAAAAGACGGCTTACGACAGTGCTGGCGGCTGACGTTGTCGGGTACTCGGCGCTTATGGATCAGGACCGGCAGGGTACACTTGCAGCGCTGAAATCGTTCCGTGACGACACGCTCACTGCCCTGCTGGAAACCCACAACGGCACATTGATCAAAAGCATGGGGGATGGCTGGATCGCCGAATTCCGGTCAACGTCCGACGCGTCGGATTTTGCGATTGCCCTGCAATCCTGCGACAAGCCCGAAGGGCTGCGGCTGCGCATCGGTATTCACACGGGTGAGGTCATCACGGAAGGCGAAGACATTTTCGGTGATGGCATCAATGTCGCTGCCCGGCTCGAAGCATTGGCCAAACCCGACCAGATCCTGATCTCGGACACGGCGCATCACAGCCTTGACCGGGGCGATGCGGCCCTGTTCGACGGCGGCGGGCAGGCCGAGCTGAAGAACATCACGCGCCGCGTTGGTGTCTGGTGCTGGCCAAAGGGTTCAACCGCCCATCTTGCTACACCCGCCGACACTCGTCCGGGGATCGCCGTTCTGCCCTTCGACAACATGTCCGGCGACCCCGAGCAAGAGTTCTTTGCCGACGGCATAACCGAAGACATCATCACGGAACTGTCGCGCTTTCGCTGGCTGATGGTCGTGGCCCGCAACTCGTCCTTCATTTTCAAGGGAAAAACGACGGATATCCGACAGGTCGGCCTGACGCTCGGGGTTCGGTATGTGCTGGAAGGGTCCGTCCGACGCGCGGGACAGCGTGTCCGGATCACCGGGCAGTTGATTGATGCGGAAAATGGCAGCCACCTGTGGGCCGATCGCTTTGACGGAGTGCTGGACGATATCTTCGACCTTCAGGACAAGGTCACGCAAGAGGTCGTCACAGCGATCGAGCCATCGCTGCGCCACGCCGAAACGAACCGGTCCCGCGCCAAGCCGACAGAAAATCTCGAAGCCTATGAACTCTACCTTCAGGCGCTGTCGCATTTTCATCTGCTGACAGATGACGCCAATCGCGAAGCCATCCGGCTGACAACGCTGGCGCTGGACCGCGACCCGGATTACGCCGCTGCCGCAGGGCTGCTGGCCTGGCTGCATATTCAGCGGCTTGTGCAGGGGCTTGATCCCATCGGCGAAGGGCCCAAGGCCGCCATCAGCGCGGCTGAACGCGTTCTCATGAGCGACCGCTCCGACGGCATTGCCATGGCTTATGCGGCGCATTCAATCTCGATGCTGGCCCGCGACCTGCCGCGTGCGCGTGCGGCGTTCAAACAGGCGCTGGCCGAAAACCCCAATGCTGCAAGTGTTCACATGCTCGCCTCCATCAACCTGTGCATGTTGAACCGACCGGATGAGGCTTTGGACCACGCAACACATGCCATTGAACTCAGCCCGAAAGACCCGATGCGTCATGCGGCACATATCGCCCGGGCAAGTGCACTGTTTCAGCTGTCCCGGTATGACGAGGCCGCCGCCGCAGCGCGTGACGCTCTGGCCGTTCGGTCCGGATTTGTCATGAGCCACCTGATGCTTATTGCCGCCTTGGGTCAAATGTCGGATGCCGCAGCGGCGCAGGCGGCGATAAGCGACCTGAAAGCATTGCGCCCGGATATCACCGCTTCCTCGGATCAGACCAGGCTGCCGATCTTTACCGTTCCGGCCTGTTCCGAAAGCTGGCGCGAAGGGTGGAAAAAGGCCGGTCTTCCCGAATAACGGCTGATCTACAGACACGCGTCCTGCTGCTGCCACGAAACGCCGCGCGCGCCCCGGCTGGCGGCGTCCGGGGGGGCGACTGGCTGTTCAAGTGTGATGTTCACCACAGAGAGAATTCAAAACTCGTCTATTGTGCAGGCTTATTGTGTCAAAGTTAAAGAAAGTAGGTTTACCCATGAAGCTCCATTCCGCCTCTGGCATTTCATTCAACCCTGATGTGTTCGACGAGTCATTCATCGAGATGCTCGACAAGCTCCCCGAGGACGCGGTGGAGGACATCGACCTTGATGCAGGCCCCAAGATGCCGCTGATGACAGCCCCCGCCGCCGAACCAAGCGCGGCGGACGTGGCCGCGATCATGGAAAGCGCATGGGAAGAGCTTTATGCCTCAGACGAAGGGGCCGATATCCGCGCGCTACCGGCCGACCAGCAGGCGCAGATCAAGGCACGGTTCCTGTCTCCCGACCCGATACCCGAGGCCGAAGCCGCCACGGTTCCCGTCGATGCCGCGCCGTTCTCGGTGCATGAAACTGCGGACAGCCTGATCCTGATGCAGGGGGACACGCCGCTTTTGGGGGCTCCGCTGGGCACCAGCAGGAAAAAGCGCAAGAAAGCTGCGCTGAACACCTTTATCGGGGCCGCCGCCAAGGCGTTTGCAGATATCATCACGATGGCCATGGCCGCGCTGGGGGTTTATCAGGCGCTCGGAACCAAGACAGTCACGCGGGCCGGGGCCGGGATTGCCGTCAAATGCAGCGGCCCGATCAGCCGCCACGCCGGTGCAATCGCCAAGGCCGGAACGGCGGGCAGCGATCTGGCCATGATGAAGGCAATGCTGGGCGTCGCCAAGGCGTCCGTCGGGTTCACCAAACTTGCGGGCATCGTCCTGACCGACATGAGCGGCCTGGAAAAAGCCGCTGCGATTGCCACCTGCGTCGGCGGCATGACACTGGCCGTCGCCTCGGCAAGCGGGTCGTTCTGGCTGTCGATGCTGGCGATGGTAACCGCGGTTGCGATGTTCGTGATCGACACCGCCTTGGCGGTCGATACCTACAAAAAGTGGCAGGCAATCTGACCAGAGACATCAAAAGCCATACCGAGCGGCGTCGCGGATGGGCACCGCGGTGCCGTCGCGGCTGTTTGCCTAAGTGCTCATGCTTCTGAGAACTCGTTGATAGAAGGCGCCGTCCGCATCCTCATCTGCACGACTTGCGACCCATTCCAAATCCAAATTCAGTGCCCCTACGGGAACGATCTTCCGCGCGATTTCGGGCGGAGTGGTTTTGTCAGTCCTTCCATTCTTCCAATCGTGAAAGGCTGATGAGTATCGAACAACCGCCCCGCTGGTCGGCAAATCGAGCAACCCGCCCTCGGCAAAGAACATCAACCCGTCACCCATTTCTTCCCCGATGAGTTTGAGCCTGTTTCCCAAACGATGTTTGAGGATGGCCACAAACACTATCGCCGCGGAAAACGTGAATTTATCAACAAGCACAACAACCTGCTTGCTTGCGATTTGCGAGATCGCGTCTATCAAAGGCATAGTCAGAAGAAAATCGCCGCCGGTGTTTCCGCGAACGTCAATCAAAAGCGTTCCGTTCGGACGGGCGCGCACGCGTTCCACCGCGGCTGAGACGGCTTTGTGCAGCGTTGTTTCGTTCGGAGCAAAAAAGCTCGGCAACGCTATTGATAGCCCAAGATCTTGCCAGTCCTTTATTTCCGCAAAAGTCTCAGGCACCCAGGTTGGATCATCCTTGCCGTGCTCATTTCTCGGGTAGAGCATCGATCCAGGAACAGTGTTTCCATTTGCCACTTTCAGATTGGTTATCTGCCCATTTTCGTCCTGCACACGGTACTCGGTCGTTCCACCGTTTGACGAAAAACCCAAACGTGCCAAGGCGTACGGCCAAGCCAAAAGAATCGGTCCGATGACTCGCTTCCTTTGGCATGTTCCCGCAAGAAACTGTTCCGCCTTTGCTTCAATCTGGCTCAAAGCTGCGCCGTTGACTGCAATCAGTTCTCCTCGCGGTGCGGTTATCTCTGGAAACGCGCCGACGAGTTGCACAGAACGCCCTACGCTCACGAACCTCAGCGGAAGCACTTTGATCGCATCGTTCGGGATCAGCCGTGTGTGCCCATTGTCGGGAAGTGCCAGTAGACGCATCGCGGACATCAAGAAGGCTTCGGTGGAGCCTTCCAAGGCGTATCGCCGGGTTTCACTAATGCAATTGTCTATCACCGCATATTCGATCTGCTGAAAGCTGGGATCGGTCGGCAAGACAGTTTCTAAAATTTGGTTTAGGTCTTCCGTGAGCGACATGCCTCACGATGCGCATGGCCGTTCGTCAATGTCCAGATTGGGCTCACCTTGCCAACCAAGATTGAGTTTACCACTGCAGCTTTGGTCGGTTGGAATACTTGACATTCGTCCACATAAGAAAACGCCCGCCAATTGGGCGGGCGTACAAATCTTACAAACCGGGGTTCAGAACCGGTACAAAACGTAACAATTACGTTTAGCGGCGGATGCCCAGCTTTTTGATCAGGTCCTGGTAGCGCGCCTCTTCCTTGCCCTTCAGGTAGTCCAGCAGCTTACGGCGCTGAGCAACCATTTTCAGCAGACCACGACGACCGTGGTTGTCTTTCTTGTGGGTCTTGAAGTGCTCGGTCAGGGTGTTGATGCGCGAGGTCAGGATAGCAACCTGAACTTCAGGCGAACCGGTGTCGCCTTCTTTGGTTGCGAATTCTTGCATGACGCGTGTTTTTTCAGCGGCAGTGATCGACATCGGGGTCTCCTTTTAAGGTTAGGGTTGATGGCGCAGGCCGGGATGTCGTCCAGCACAGGCCCATGGAGAAGACCGCACCGATTCCGATGCGGATGGGCGCGTATAAGCGCATTTGACCCAAATGGCAAAGGGTTTCTACGGGCTCAGGCCATCTGCCCGTATTGCGCCAACTGGGCTTCGGTGATCAGCTGAATGTCGGCCGCTGTCATCCCTTCGGCACCATATACCTGCGCAACTTCCTGGCCATCTATGAAAACCCTTGTCAGGTTGGCGTTTTCGGCGTCGACCTCAACCTCGATTGCCGGGTCGGTCTCATCCTCCCACGTCACCAGCAGCTTGTCTTCGCCGGGTTGAAAACCCATCACGGTCACCTGATCGTCGCCGGGGTTCAGCACGATATCATCGGCCCCGGCTCCGCCCGTCACCACGTCTTTGCCGCCTGCCAGAATGGTATCGTCACCCGCACCGCCGTTCAGGAAATCCCTTTCGGCGGCACCTTCTTCGATCCCGAAAACAAAGTCGTTTCCGTCCCCGCCAAAGACAGTATCCTCACCTTCGCCACCGTTCAGAACATCATCCCCGAACCCGCCCTGCAACGCATCATCCCCTGCGCCGCCGTCCAGCCTGTCGTCGCCCTGACCGCCAAACAGTTCGTCCTCACCCGCACCGCCATCCAGAGTGTCGTCACCAAAGTGACCGTAAAGGGCGTCATCCCCGTCATCTCCGAACAAAAGGTCGCCATCCGCCTCACCGTGCAGGATGTCATTTCCCTGCCCGCCCGATATTTCATCCGCCCCGTCGCCCCCGTGCAGAACGTCGTTGCCCTTGGCACCGTTTATCGTGTCGTCCCCGCCGTAGCCGTTGATCTGATCGACACCGTCCTGCCCGGTAATCACGTCCGAACCATCGCCACCGGCAATCACGAGATCGCCTTCACATTCCGAGATCACAGTCCCGGTGGAGGGTGCCTCGCCACTGTCCGGCGAAGGTTCGGTGTTAGCGTTTTCCGGGTCTTCGACACCTTCACCGATGACCAGAAACTCACCGGTATCAACCTCAGCCGATGGCTCACCTTCCGGGTTTTCATCCGGCGTGTCGTCCTCTTCGATCAGAAAATCGCTCATCGCGTAAGCAGCGCCGCCGATGGCGGCCAGTCCAAGCAATCCGGCCAGAAACATTGAACCCCTCCGAAAGCATGATGCTCCGAGGGTGGAATATCCCATGTCGCCCGTCACCAGGTCAAAGGTAAACCTTTGAAATGGTTAATCCTTTGTCACCAGACCTCAGGCTGACGCGTGTATGCGATATAAAGCGGATGTTTGGGATGACCGTCTTTGGTCAGGCCCAGATGGAACAGCGATTGGCCGGTGCCTCGCAACAAGGTTTCCACCGCAGGGCCACGCTCCAGATGCGCGCCATGCGTGCCCCAGGCCGCGATGACCTGATCGGCCCATTGCACGCCGTCCAGAATGGCCGCGTCATTATCGGGTCCGACCGGATCGGCGGCAGCCCGCATCTTGCGCGGGTCGGTGTCGCGCCAGGCAAAGATGTTCGTGACCTGAAACGCGCCGAACCCAAGCGCGCGTGCGCGCCGTTCACAGCGTTCCACCGTCGGGTCGTTCTGCACCTCGGTCGCGGTTGACGGGTTCAGCATCACAAACAGCGCCTTGCGCCCTTCAGGGTCCCAGATGCGGGTCAGGCTATATCGGTATTTCTCACAATCGGAATAGATGGCGGTCGAGGGCGCGTCGCCCTTGGTGTGGGAACGGGTGATCATGCCCTTCGCCTAACACGGCTCTCAGTCGACGAACACCCGGCTGGGGTGCAATTCACCGGATTTATAGATGCCAACGGCCACGGCCTTGCCGTCGAACGATGCCCAGGCCTCGTCGCCGTATTCAATGTCTGAGGCCAGCACCATGCCCGGATTGCCATTGCGCAGACGGGTTGCCCCCTCGGCGGTGCATTTCAGCTCGGGCAGGTCGGACAGGCCGGTTTCCAGTGGGTGCAGATATTCGTCCAGCGCGGTTGTTTTCGCCATTTCGTCAATCTGCTCGATGCTTAACCCGTCCTCGGCCTCGAAGGGGCCGGACCAGATGCGGCGCAGTTCCTTGACGTGGGCGTGACACCCCAGCGCCTCGCCCAGATCGCGGGCAATCGAGCGCACATAGCCGCCTTTGCCGCAGGTCATCTCCAGCACCACATGGTCTTCGTCGGGGCGGTCGACAAGGATCAGTTCCTCGACCCAGAGGGGGCGGGCGGTCAGCTCCACGTCCTCACCATCGCGGGCCAGTTTATAGGCGCGCTGGCCGTCGATCTTCACCGCCGAGAATTTGGGCGGCACCTGCATGATGTCACCCAGAAACCGGGTCAGCGCCTGCTTGATATCGTCATCCGAGGGGCGCGTATCGCTTTGCGCGATCACTTCGCCCTCGGCATCGTCCGTGTTGGTGGCCTGCCCCAGGCGCACAGTGAAGGTATAGGCTTTCAACGCATCGGTGATATAGGGAACGGTCTTGGTTGCCTCACCCAAGGCAATTGCCAGAACGCCGGTCGCCTCGGGATCCAGCGTCCCCGCATGGCCCGCCTTTTTGGCATCCATCGCCCAACGCACCTTGTTGACCACGGCGGTCGAGGTCATGCCCGCGGGCTTGTCCACCACCAGCCAGCCGGAAATGTCGCGACCCTTGCGTTTACGTCCCATCATGCACCTTGAATCTTGCTAAGGCGCGCGAGTTAGCGGATCACTCTGCCGCTGTCAATTTTCGGGCATTTCTTCGACCACGCCGACAATCGGCCCCAGCGAGAATCCGAGATCCGAGCGGTTGCTGGCCCGCTCATACATCCGCGAGATATTGCCGTCGAAAAACAGCGCGTTTGGTGTGCCAAGCACATCGCGGAACAGACGCCCGAATTCGTGGAAGGTGACATAATCTTCCGAGATCGCAAACACCGCTCGCGTACCGTCGGAACTGGTGCCGACCCCATTGCGAACATAAAGCGAGGTCGAATCGGGCAGGAAGCGCGGGTGCAGTTTTCCGTCGATCACCAGCATTGGACCGGATTGGGTAGCAAAGCGGCAGGTGGGGGCCTGATCCACGTAATCAAGCGTTTCAAACACATCCGCCCGGCCCTTGCGGATGCAGAACACGCCATTGGGCAGCAACCCGAAATTGCCGGGGCCGGGGTTGGCGATCACACGCATCTGTTCCTGCCCGTCCTCGACATAGTGGCCAACGGGTGAACGGTCGTCGTGATACATGCCCGCGTTCATTGCAAAAGCCAGCCGTTTGCCTTCCGGGGCCAGCACTTCGTTGACCGACGAAAAATGCCCCAATACCTGACCGTCTTTGCCGTTCAGAAACAGCCGCAGATCTTCATTGGCGGCATCGACGTTACAAACCGTATAACGTTTGTCCTCATGGGTCAGCTTTTCACAAGTGACCGCGCCTGCCTGCGCGGCCCAGAGAAGCGTCGCCAATGTGACAAACGTGCGGATCACTCGTCCAGATCGCGGCGCACCGCGTCCTGTTCGAACATACGGCGGGTGTCGTCCAGACGGTCAAACGTGTCATCCAGCCGAAAGCGCAAATCGGGCGCGAATTTCAGGCCGACTTTCTTGCCGACCATGCGCCGCAGCTCACCCTTGTTGCGGGCCAGCAGCTCGATTACGTCCTCCTGCCCTCGGCCGCCCAAGGGCAGCACATACGCGGTCGCGATCTTCAGATCGGGCGAAGTGCGCACCTCGCCTACGGTGATCGACAAGCGGTTCAGGTCGGGGTCGTGGACATCTCCGCGCGCCAGAACTTCGGACAGAGTGCGACGGATCAGTTCGCCGACACGCAGTTGCCGTTGGGACGGGCCGGGGCCATCGTGGAATTTATTCTTTGCCATGTCTTCGATCTAAGCCGAAAGCAGGGCTTTGCCAAGCGGGCGCGAACGGGGTAGGAGGCTTTGAGCCGACATTGCCGACCTGAACAAAAAGGACCAGCGCTATGACCCATATTCCGGGGATCGTCATTACAGGGGCTTCGGGCCGTATGGGGCAGATGCTGATCAAGACCGTGACGGACAGCGATCAGGCCCGTCTGGTCGGCGTGGTCGAACGCAAGGACCATGACTGGATCGGTCAGGACGTGGGCAAAGCGATGGGCGGCCCCGCGCTGGGCGTGACCGTGACCGACGACCCGTTGGAGGCGTTTGCACAGGCGCAGGCCGTAATCGACTTTACCGCGCCCGAAGCGACTCTGGAATTTGCCGCGCTGGCCGCGCAGGCGCGCTGTGTGCATGTGATCGGCACCACCGGCATGTCCGACGAACAGATCGCAGCTTTGGAACCCGCGTCGCGCCATGCGGTGATCGTTCGGGCCGGAAACATGAGCCTTGGCGTCAACCTTCTGGTGCAATTGACCAAAAAGGTCGCGGCCGCATTGGATGAGGATTTCGATATCGAGATCATCGAAGGTCACCACCATCACAAGGTCGATGCACCTTCGGGCACGGCGCTGATGCTGGGTGAGGCCGCAGCCGAAGGGCGCGGCGTCGAGTTGTCGGATGTGTCCGACCGGGGCCGGGACGGCATCACCGGCGCGCGCAAGCGCGGAGATATCGGCTTTCACGCTATTCGCGGCGGCGACATTGTCGGAGAGCATGATGTCCTGTTCGCCGCCCCCGGAGAACGCATCGTCCTGCGCCATCTGGCCACGGACCGCGCCATCTTTGCCCGCGGCGCGCTGAAGGCGGCCCTGTGGGGGCAGGGCAAGGCGCCGGGTCAGTATGACATGGTGGATGTGTTGGGGTTGTAGGCGCTGCTAAACATACGCGGTCAAATCAACTAATCGAATGAATGCGGTGCTCCAAAAAAGCACCGCAGCAACAAGCGGTGCTTTTCTTACAAGTCCCTGATCTTGTCGGCGCGCAGCGGGCAGGCGAGGTAGACGCCAAATTCCTGACCGATATCAGCGCTGACCCGAGCGTGCACCGCACCCTGCCGGTCGAGGAACCGCTGGTTGTTTTCAACCGGGAATATCCCCTCGTGCCAGATACCGGGATGGATATACAGCCCGCGCGAACCGTCGCACCAGAACGCCACCACCTTTTCCGGCGTCAGGTTGTCGCCGGACAACGCGGCAGGAATGATGAAGGGCTTGTTGTCGAGCGGCCAGAACATCTGCCCGCCATCCGGGTGATAGTTCATGTGCCACAGCAGCACCTGATCGCGGGGCGCTGTTTGGCGGCTTGTCTGCGCCTGCTGCGGATCGGTTGACCATCCCAGGACATAGTGGCCATTGACCGCTTCGTTCTCGCCGTAAAGCACGTCTCCCTTCCACTCACCGCGAAAGGTGCCTTCGACCCAGCCGCCTTCATCGCCTGTGCCTTCGTCGATCGGCCGCCACCCCTGCTGTGGCCAGCGGGTGATCTCGATCTCGAACTCTTCGGGATCATCGACCAGACATCCATAACCTTTGACCGAGGCGTCCGTTGCGCGGATCAGGGGAACCTCGTGCCAGGGCAACGAGGGTTTGGTGCTGGCTTCAAAGATATATTCCGGGGCGTTCATGCGGCCTCCATGTGCTTGTCGACCATACGCTGCACCATCGGCGCAAAATGTGCAAAGTCAGGGGTTTCCATATCCGCGCGTTTTCCGGCCTCATCCAGATAGCGGACCTGAATGATCTCTTTCAGGTTCGGGTTGGCTTCGAACGCGGCAACTTCTTGGGCGCTCATCGGGCCACCTTGCAGTTCCAACGTGTGAACCGATGCGGCGGACAAGCGATTGAAATATTCGGGCTTGGTGGCACACAGATACCGCTTGGCCGCCACGTGGTAGCGGCAGCAATCGGTGATGACCGAGGGGAAGAACTGCTCCAACACTTCGGCGCCTGCGTCCTCATGGTGGCGGTCTTCGGTGTCATCCGGATGGTAGGTGCCGAACTCGGATGTGAAATGGCCGATGTCGTGCAGCAATGCGCCGACGATGATTTCCTCGGGCATCCCGTTCTGCTCGGCAATGGTGGCGCCTTGCAGCATGTGCTGGGCCATGGTGACAGGCTCGCCCAGATATTCTTCACCGCCGCGGCGCGCAAAGATGTCACCGATGAAGGCAACGATATTGTCCCGGTTCAGGGTCGAGAAATCGGGTTTCATTCCGCTGCCTCCGGCTGCGCCAAGTCCATCGCCGCCAGTGTGGACAGCAACCCGTCCTTGTCGGCGTAACATCCCTGCAACCAGCGCGATCCGGCTCCGGAATAGCCAAGCCGCGCGTGCAGGACGCGGGTGTTGTCGACGATAAAACTTTCCCCCGGTTCCAGTTTGAAGGAAACGCCCATCGCCGGATCGTCGATGATATTCCCCAATTGGCGATAGGCGGCGTAATAAGCCTCCATCTTGTCAAACGGCACGTCTACGAAGGGGGCAGAAGAGCGGTTGTTGAAGCGGATGCCGATCAGCTCGCCATCCGGCGACAACTCGATCATCGGACGGCGTGACCGCAGGCAGACCCCGTCCGAGCCCTTGTATTCGAACCGCGCCGGATATCCTGCCAGCAGGGCAAAGCCTTCGGGGTTTGCGTCACGCAGTTTTTCGATAGCGCGGAAGCCATCAACAACGATGGAATCCCCGCCTTCAGCCGAGTTTTCCAGACAATAGAGGATTTGCAAGGTCGGCACCGGGTCGCGATAGGGGTTGTCGGTATGCGCCTGAAGGCCAAGCCCGGTATAGGCAAGGTTTGTCGGGTTCACCTCGGTCCGCACCTCGAAATAGGGGCCATAATTGGTTTCGCGGACATAGCCGAATAGGTCAGCGACCTTCAGCAGCGATTCAGGCTCGGTCGGGCCGCCAGTCAGCTTGGCAAAGCCGAACTCGGCCACAGCGGCCAGCCAATTGCGCTTGGCAGCCGGGTTGGCATGGACCTCGTTCCAATCGCCGCTGGGCGCGGCGATGCCACTCTCCCAGGTCGTGATGCCGGCGGCGATGCGACCCAGCGCAATGTCATGATCGCGGTCATAGCCGTTTTCGGCCAACCAGTCCGCCGGGAAGGTAACGGTTTTGCCCTCAGGCTGGAACGTGACTTGCAGGTCGCCCGCGACCACCTCGGCTGAACTGACCGAGATGTCGGCAGGAATATCGCCGATGGTGATCAGGCGCTGACCGTTGCCCGGTGCGCGGGTATCAGCGTCCAGCGCGTTGTCGCGCAGCCAGATGGCGTGGAAACGGGCCTTGGTCCCGGTATCAAACGCGACTGTAACAATCGAGGTGTCGTGGGTGGCGGTGCGCAGCATTGGGGGTCTCCTGTTCGGCGCGGGCTTTGGTTGAGCAGATACGCCGTTCGTGGCATTACGACAATTAATCCTTATTTCGGCTGAGGCTCGGAAAAACTAATGGCTAAGAATAAGACCGGATTACCGCCGCTGGATTGGTTGCGCGTGTTCGAAGCCGCCGGGCGGCTTGGCGGGTTCTCGGCCGCGGCGAAAGAGTTCGGGTTGACGCAGGCCGCTGTCAGCCAAAGGATCGGCAATCTTGAGGCGTGGCTGGGCCGGTCCCTGTTTGTGCGCGAGGCGCGCGGCGTGTCGCTGACGGTCGAAGGTGAAAGCTATCTGCCGCTCGTGCAGGACAGCCTGCTGGCGTTGGAACGCAACACCGAGGATCTGTTTGGAAAATCGCCACGCGAACTCAGGGTTGCCGGGTTGTCGTCAAACATTCACGCCCTTGTTGTACCAGCCCTGCCTGTGTTCCGAAATCTGCGCCCCGAGGTGCGGGTGATGACCGACTCGGTTGCGCGCCGGTCGTCGCTGGACGAGGAACGCACCTGGCTGCAAATCCGCTATGGCAGGGGGGTGTGGGCCGGGCGCGACGCGGTATTGATCGCGCGCGAGGTGCTGGTGCCGATGGCCGCGCCGGGTGTTGAATGGGGTGCCCCCCTGATCGATCTGCGCGGTGAACGTCCGGGCTGGCGCGAGTGGGTCCGGAAATGCGGGCATGGAGAAGTCGCGCCATCACATGTCAGTTTCGATTCGATGGAACACGCCGTTTCGGCGGCAAGGCGCGGAATGGGGATCGTTCTGGGCTCGGTTCCGCTGGCGTCCGGTGACCTAAAGGATGGCCGGTTGCGCAGGTTGGAGCTGCCAGAGCTGCAAACCAAGGACGGGTATTGGCTGTCATGGCCTGAAGATCGGGCGCAGTCCAGGAAACAGCGCGCCCTGATCGATGATTTTCTGAAGGCCCTGCGCGGTTGAGGGCCTAGAAATCGATGGCGATGCCTTTCTTTTCCCAATCGCCGTAACGGGCGGGGTCCAACCCATCGCGTCCGCCCAGTTCCTTGGGCATTTCTCTGGCCTCGGCCCGGGCTTTTTGGCGGCGTTCTTCCGCTTCAGCCAGCGCGCGTTGGGCGGCGGGGGGCAGGTCTTTGCGGTCGTCACTCATGACATCGGGTTCCTTTCCGTGCATAGCCTTGATATACGCCCGCGTCCGCCAATGGCAATGCGGGCACAGGTCACATGAAGGCGGCACCATGACAAACAGCGCGACAGCAGCACGGCGCAGCGCAATCTATCTATTGGATCAGGTTCTGGGCGAAGGCCGCCTGTTGTCTGAATGCTTCGCTGCGGGCGCTTTGGATCGGTTGGGGCCAGAGGATCGCGCGCGTGCCCAGCGGCTGGCGTCGGAAACCCTGCGCGGGCTGGAGCGCGCCGACCGTCTGCTGGACAACCACCTGAACCGAACACCCGCCCTGACCGTACACAACGCGCTGAGGCTGGGTGCGGTCGAACTGTGCAACGGGGAAGCCGCGCATGGGGTGGTGAACTCCATGGTTGAAATCATCAGCCGCTCGCGCAAGCACGGGCGTCTGAAAGGGCTGGTGAATGCTGTTTTGCGCAAGGTCGCGTCCGAGGGTCCCGAGGCATGGCCGAAAATGCGTGTCCCGCGCCTGCCGGAGTGGTTGCGAGAACCTCTGATCGCGGCCTGGGGTGCCGAAGCGGTTGCCGGTATGGAACAGGCGCATTTCGCGGGCGCACCACTGGACCTTACACTGAAGCCGGGGGCAGAAGGCCCCCCGGGCGAAAAGCTGCCCACCGGGTCTGTGCGTATTCAGGATGCGGGTCAGGTCTCGGCCTTGCCGGGGTACAAGGCTGGGGATTGGTGGGTGCAGGACGCGGCAGCCGCGCTGCCGGTACGTGTTCTGGCACCGATGGCGGGCGAGAAGGTGTTGGACCTTTGCGCGGCTCCGGGCGGCAAAACGATGCAACTGGCTGCGGCGGGGGCCGATGTGACGGCGCTGGATGTATCCGCGGCGCGCACCGAACGCGTGCGCGAAAACCTCGCCCGGACCGGGTTGCAGGCAGAGGTCATCGTGGGTGACGCGCTGGACCATCAGGGTCAGTACGACGCAATTTTGCTGGACGCACCCTGCTCGGCTACGGGTACGATCCGCAGGCATCCTGACTTGCCTTTTGCCAAGGATGGCTCGGAATTTGGCGGACTGATCGATTTGCAGGCGCAGATGCTGGCCCATGCGTGGACGCTGCTGAGACCCGGCGGGCGGCTGGTCTATTGCACCTGTTCGCTTTTGCCGGATGAGGGCGAGGTTCAGATCGAAGACGCGCTGGGCATGTATCCGGACATGCATGTTGATCGCGAGGCACTGAAGCTCTCCGGCATCGAAGACAACTGGATCACTGAGGAAGGCGGCCTGCGTCTGCGGCCCGATTACTGGCCCGATCGCGGGGGTATGGACGGGTTCTATATCGCCTGCCTGAACAAATCCGCCTGAGTGCACGCTTTTCGATGACTTGACGATCGGCGCGGTCTATCGTTGGGTCTCAAGCGCCAGCAGAGCGCAAGGGGCAGAGTAACACGCGCATGTCAAATTCGGACACCATGGCCAGTCGGTGGATGCGGTTGCAGAACCGTTTCTACGCGCGTCTCAGCCAACGGCAAAAGGCCGCCACGGGGTTTGTTGCGCAGCCCCAGCCGCGTACCGTTGGTTCGTTTGCGCGCGGGCGGCAGCTGGTTGCGGGGAATCTCTTGTTCGCCGGCTATCTGGTCGAGGCAGACGATACCGCGTTGTGGGATGTCATTGCCCCCAGCGCCGGCTTTGACGAGGAACGCCATGGTTTTGCATGGCTGGATGATCTGGCCGCTGTCGGTGATATGCGCGCACGGGAAAAAGCGCAGCGCTGGGTCTGGGGCTGGATCGAGACGCATGGCCGCGGGCAGGGCCCGGGCTGGGTGCCTGACCTGACCGGGCGGCGGGTGATGCGCTGGATCAACCATGCGCTTTTTCTGCTGCGCGGGGCAGATGAAAAGCAAAGCAAACTGTTCTTTCGATCTTTGGCGCAGCAAACATGGTTCCTGTCCAAACGCTGGCAGGCCGCGACGCCCGGGTTGCCGCGTTTCGAGGCGCTGGCCGGTCTTGTGCAAGCCGGATTGGCGCTGGAGGGGTTGGAGCAGATGGCCGATCCGGCCCTGCGGGCTTTGGCTGGTGAGTGTGACCGGCAGGTGGATGCGAAGGGCGGTATTCCAACACGCAACCCGGAAGAGCTGCTTGAGGTGTTCATGCTGCTCAGCTGGACGTCGGCGGCGCTGAGCGATCTTGGACGCGGCACACCTGTCGCGCAGGCCAAGGCGATCAAGCGGATCGCACCGACCTTGCGCAGTCTGCGCCATGCGGATGGCGCGCTGGCGCGGTTTCACGGTGGCGGGCGCGGGGTCGAAGGGCGGCTGGAACAGGCGCTTGCGCAAAGTGGCGTCAAGCACAAGGCGGCGACCGAACTGCCAATGGGCTATGCCCGCCTGGCCGCAGCACGCACCACGGTGATCGTGGATGCCAGCGCGCCGCCCTCCGGAGCGGCCTCATTCAACGCGCACGCATCCACGCTGGCGTTCGAGCTGACCTCGGGGCGTCGCCCTTTGATCGTGAATTGTGGATCGGGTGCCAGTTTCGGGCTGGATTGGCGCCGTGCCGGGCGTGCGACCCCATCTCACTCAACCTTGTGTCTGGACGGGTTCTCGAGCGCGCGGTTGGCCAACCCGTTGCCGGGCCGCGAAAGTCAGGCGCTGGTCGATGCGCCGCGGGACGTTCCGGTCGATTTTGAAGATGCGTTCGAAGGCATCCGTTTCATGGCCGGGCATGACGGATATGTCAAAGTCTTCGGGCTGACCCACGCGCGCACATTCGAATTGCGCTTTGACGGGCGTGAGCTGACGGTCGAGGATATTCTGCTGACCGCAACCGACAAGGCCAAGCGTCAGTTCGACAGGGCGTTGGACGCCTCGGGCCTCAAGGGCGTTGGCTATGACATCCGTTTTCATCTGCATCCTGACGTTGATGCGGCGCTGGATCTGGGCGGGGCGGCAGTGTCGATGGCGCTCAAAAGCGGCGAGATCTGGGTTTTCCGCCATGATGGCGTGGGAAAATTATCTGTCGAACCAAGTGTTTACCTTGAAAAGGGCCGTTTAAAGCCACGCGCGACAAAACAGATCGTTCTATCTGGCCGCGCAATGGAGTATGCGACGCGCATCCGGTGGACGCTGAGCAAGGCGCAGGATACAGCCTTTGCCGTGCGCGATACGCACCGGGACGAGCCCAAGTTTGACTGACGCCAAAAGGACCTTTGGACCCATGACCGACCTTCATCCCGTGCGCCGCGCGTTGCTTTCCGTTTCCGACAAGACCGGGCTGATCGAGCTGGGCAAGGAGCTGTCCGAACGCGGGATCGAACTGTTGTCGACAGGCGGCACCGCCAAGGCGCTGCGCGATGCAGGGCTTGAGGTTCGCGATGTCAGCGAAATCACCGGGTTCCCCGAGATGATGGATGGCCGGGTCAAGACGCTGCACCCGATGGTGCATGGCGGGTTGCTGGCGCTGCGCGACAATGACACCCATGTTGCGGCGATGGAGGAACATGGCATCGGCGCCATCGACCTGCTGGTCGTAAACCTCTACCCGTTCGAGGCAACAGTCGCCAAGGGCGCGGGCTATGACGAATGTATCGAGAATATCGACATCGGCGGCCCGGCGATGATCCGCGCGGCCTCAAAAAACCATGCCTTCGTGAACGTGGTGGTGGATGTCGAGGATTATTCGTCCCTGCTGGATCAGCTGGAAGAAAACTATGGCAAGACATCCTATGGCTTCCGCCAGTGGCTGGCGCAAAAGGCCTATGCACGAACAGCGGCCTATGACGCCGCTGTTTCGAACTGGATGGCGGATGCGCTGCAACTGGACGCTCCCAAGCGCCGCGCGTTTGCCGGTGAGTTGAAGCAGACCCTGCGGTATGGCGAAAACAGCCACCAGCAGGCAGCGTTCTACACGGACGGCACCAACCGCCCCGGCGTCGCCACCGCCGTACAGCATCAGGGCAAGGAACTGAGCTATAACAACATCAACGACACGGACGCGGCCTTTGAGCTGGTGGCCGAGTTTGATCCGGCGAAAGGCGCGGCTTGCGCCATCATCAAACACGCCAATCCTTGCGGTGTAGCCACAGGTGCCACCCTTCTCGAGGCGTACAAGGCGGCATTTGACTGCGACCGCACCTCGGCCTTTGGTGGCATTGTTGCGCTGAACCAGCCGTTGGATGCAGAAACAGCGCAAGAGATCACGGGCATCTTCACCGAGGTTGTGATTGCCCCCGGTGCCTCGGACGAGGCCAAGGCGATCTTTGCCGCCAAGAAAAACCTGCGCCTGCTGACGACCGAGGCGCTGCCGGATGTAACCGAAGGTGGCAAAACCGTCCGTCAGGTGGCTGGCGGGCTGTTGGTGCAGGATAAGGATAACGGCTTTATCGGCATGGACGACCTCAAGGTCGTGACCAAGAAAGCCCCGACTGACGCGCAGATGCGAGACCTGTTGTTCGCGTGGAAAGTGGCCAAACACGTCAAATCCAACGCCATCGTCTACGTCAAGGATGGCGCGACCGTGGGTGTTGGCGCGGGGCAGATGAGCCGAGTGGATTCGGCCCTGATCGCGGCCAAGAAAGCCGAACGCATGGCTGAAACGCTGGGCTTGCCGCAGCCGCTGACCATCGGTTCGGCCGTGGCATCGGATGCGTTTTTCCCCTTCCCCGACGGGTTGATGGAAGCCGCCGAAGCGGGCGCGACCTGCGTCATTCAGCCGGGCGGGTCCATGCGCGACGATGAAGTGATCGCCGCAGCCGATGAGGCCGGACTGGCGATGGTCTTCACCGGTATGCGTCATTTCCGTCACTGATGCGGTCACGCCTGCTTCTCTGGGCAGCCTTGGCCGCCTTTGCGATCGACCAGATCAGCAAATATCTGGTCGTTCACGTCCTGCGCGTGGCTGAACGGCCCGACGGTATCGATGTTCTGCCACCGCTGCTGGTGTTCAAATACGGCGAGAATCGAGGCATTAATTTCGGCCTGTTTCAGGGCGACTCTGAGGCCGCACGCTGGTTTCTGATCAGTGTGTCCGTTGTGATCTGCATCGGTGTTCTTGTCTGGCTTGGTCGTTCGACGCGTTCGAAATTCATGTTGCTCTGTGGCGGCCTTCTGATCGGCGGAGCGCTTGCGAATGTGATCGACCGGCTCCTCTATGGGTTTGTTCTGGATTTCCTGAACATGTCCTGCTGTGGCATCAACAACCCGTTTGTGTTCAACTTGGCGGATGTGTTCATATTCGCCGGAGCGCTGGGGCTGGTTTTGTTTGACGGCAAAAAGCCCTCGTGACGCGCGGAATGATTTGCGATAAAAGCGCCTGAAACAGGCTGGAGACACCAATGCGGATGCCACGCGCCATATTTGTTCTGACAGTTGCCGCTGCGGTCGCGGCATGTTCGAATCCCGGACTGCGGGATCTGGCGCCTCCGGGACAGGGTCCGGATGAATTTTCGGTATTGCCAGTCAAGCCGCTGACCCAGCCTCAGGATTACGCGTTTCTGCCGGCACCCACGCCGGGTGGTGGGAATCTGACAGACCCGACCCCCAAAGCCGATTTGGTGGTCGCGCTGGGTGGTAATGCCGCCGCCCTGAACCCCAACGCTGGTGTGCCGTCGTCGGATGCGGCGCTTGTGACGGCGTCCAGCCGTTATGGCGTGTCACCTGATACGCGGCAGGTGGTCGAAGCCGAGGACGCCGCATTCCGCAAACGCCGGGGCCGCTGGACCGGTCTGCGCCTGTTCCCTGTCGACCGCTATAATCAGGTCTACGAACGCCAGTCGATCGATCCGTATTCGGAAACCGAAGCCGCCCGCCGGGCCGGGGTCGAGACTCCAACCTCGCCGCCGAATGAATAATTCTTAACTTTCCGTCATCGGGCTTGAACCCGGGCCGCACCACCGTAGTTTGAATGACAGAAACGAAACGGAGGATGCCCCATGGTTCGGGCCCTTGCCTTGTCGGCTGCCCTGATCGCCACCACACCGGCTTTTGCCGAGGGTGGGAAAGAAGCGGTCACCACATTCACTTTGGACAACGGTATGGATGTCGTCGTGGTCGAAGACCACCGCGCGCCTGTTGTGCAGCACATGGTCTGGTACCGCGCCGGATCGGCGGATGAGCCGATCGGGTCGTCGGGTGTCGCGCATTTTCTTGAACACCTGCTGTTCAAGGGCACAGATACTTTGGCACCAGGCGAATTCTCGGCCACCGTCGCGGCCAATGGCGGCAACGACAACGCGTTCACCTCGTATGATTACACTGCCTATTTCCAGCGCGTCGCCGCCGACCGGCTTGAGCTGATGATGCGCATGGAATCGGACCGGATGCGGAACATTCGCCTGAGCGAAGAAGATATCGTGACCGAGCGCGATGTGATCCTTGAGGAACGCAACCAGCGCACCGAGAACAACCCGCGCGCCCTGTTCGGCGAACAGATGAGCGCAGCACAATACCTCAATCACCGTTATGGCGTGCCGATCATCGGCTGGAAGCACGAGATGGAAGAACTGGAACTGGAAGACGCGCTGTCATTCTACCAGACCCACTACGCGCCCAATAACGCCATTCTGGTTGTCACCGGAGACGTTGATCCCGCCGAGGTTCGCACTCTGGCCGATCAGTATTACGGTGTGATTCCCGCCAATGCGGATTTGCCGGAACGGGTCCGGTCGCAGGAACCCCCGCAAACCGCCGAACGTCGTCTGACATTCAAGGACCCTCGCGTGGCGCAACCCTATGTCCAGCGCAGTTATCTGGCGCCGGAACGCGATCCGGGCGATCAGGAAAAGGCGGCAGCACTGTTTCTGTTGGCGGAACTTCTAGGGGGCAGCACGACCTCGTATCTGAACGAAAAGCTGCAATTCGATCAGAAAATGGCTGTTTATACCGGGGCGTTCTATCGTGACGTCTCGCTGGATGACACAACATTCGACCTGCTGGTCGTTCCCGCCGAAGGGGTTTCCCTGCAAGAGGCCGAGGATGCCATGGATCAGGCCGTGGCCGATTTCATTGCCGAAGGTGTCGATGAGGACGATCTGAACCGTATCAAGATGCAGTTGCGGGCTGCGCAGACCTATGCGCGCGACAATGTGGACGGGATCGGCAACCGCTATGGGCGCGCCCTGACCAGCGGCCTGACAATACAGGACGTGCAGGCATGGCCTAATATTCTTCAGGCCGTGACCGGAGACGAAATCATCGCCGCCGCCCGCGACGTTCTGCAACCCAAGGCGTCGGTCACCGGCTGGCTGATGCGCGATGATGAGGTGACGCAATGAAACGGTTTCTCGCAACGCTGACCACCTGTCTGGTTGCTCTGCCCGCTTTGGCCGAGATCGAGATCGAGGAAGTAACCTCGCCCGGCGGGATCACCGCATGGCTTGTCGAGGATCACTCGATCCCGTTTACCGCGCTTGAGCTGCGCTTCCGTGGCGGTACGTCGCTGGACGACCCGGACAAGCGTGGCGCGGTCTATCTGATGAGTGGGTTGATCGAGGAAGGGTCCGGCGAAATGGACGCGCGGACCTATGCGCGCGAGCTTGAGGCGCTGGCCGCATCGTTCCGCTATAACGCCGGTGACGACACGGTTTCGATTTCCGCACGTTTTCTGACCGAAAACCGGGATGAAGTTTCCGACCTGCTGCGTGAGACGATTCACGAACCGCGCTTTGATCAGGACGCGGTTGACCGTGTGCGCGCGCAAATCCTGTCCGGGCTGCGATCAGATCAGACCGACCCGAACGAGATTGCAGGCCGCAACTTTGCCCGGATGGCCTATGGCGATCACCCTTACGGTTCCGAAGGCAAGGGCACGATCGAAAGTGTCTCGGCGCTGACACGGGATGATGTGGTAACGGCGTATGAAAGCGTTTTTGCCAAGGATCGCCTTTATGTGGGGGCCGTCGGCGATATAACGGCCGAAGAACTGGGCGCATTGCTTGACATGTTGCTCGCCGACCTGCCGGAAACGGGCAAGCCCATCCCGGGCAAGGCCAACGTGACCATCCCCGGCGGGATCAGTGTTGTCGAGTTTGACACCCCGCAATCCGTGGCGCTGTTTGGCCATGCCGGAATAGATCGGGACGATCCGGATTTCTTTGCCGCCTATATCCTGAACCACATCCTTGGCGGTGGCGGGTTCGAAAGCCGTCTGATGCAGGAGGTGCGCGAAAAGCGTGGCCTGACCTATGGGGTTGGAACCTATCTTGTGCCCAAGGATCTGGCCTCGGTTTACCTGGGGTCGGTGTCATCGGCCAATGACCGCATTGCCGAGGCGATAGAGGTTATTCGAAACGAATGGGCGCGCGCCGCCACCGAAGGGGTGACGCAGAAGGAACTGGACGATGCCAAAACCTATCTGACCGGCGCTTATCCGTTGCGATTTGACGGCAACGGGCAGATTGCCGGGATCATGGTGGGGATGCAGATGGAAGGGTTGCCCATCGACTATATCGCCACCCGCAATGACAAGGTGAACGCGGTCACACTGGAAGACGTGAACCGCGTTGCATCCGAACTGTTGGACCCGGACGGCCTGCATTTCACTGTTGTTGGAAAGCCGGTTGGTCTGGAAACAACCAACTGAACTGCAAGGGGTGAGTTGCGGCTCACCTCTTTTTCATACTCCGCAGCATATCGCCCATCATCTGCCCGAACTTGCCCGATCCGCGCTGATAGAGTGCCCCGTCCACGGCCAGAACCGTGCCGCTGATATAACTGGCCAGATCCGAGCTGAGGAACAGGCAGGCATTGGCCACGTCCTGCGGCTGACCCCAGCGACCCAACGGCACGTCCCGGCGAAGTTCTTCGTGGGCGTTTTGGGTGGGCGCAAGGCGTTTCGCACCCTCGGTGCCTTCGATGAACCCCGGCACAACCGAATTCACCCTGATCCCCTCGACACCCCATTCCATCGACAAGGTGCGGGTGATCTGGTCGACTCCCGCCTTGGCGGCGCAGACATGGGACTGGCCCTCATACGGCAGATAGGATTGCGGGGCCGAGATATTGATGATGCTGGCACCGGGGCGTTTGAGGAACGGATAGGCCCCCTTCATCACGTGGATCGTGCCCATCAAGTCGATATCGATCACGGTCTTGAACGCGTTGACTGACATTTCGGATGCCAGCGCCGGGAAATTGCCCGCCGCGCCCGAGATCAGCACATCGAAATCCCCGAAGGCGTCATGGAACTGCTTCAGTCCCGCCGCCACAGCGTCGGCATCGCGCACATCAAACGCAGCCCCAATCGCATCCTGTGCGCCCGCGGCCTTCAGCGCGGCGATGGTGTCATCGACCTTTTCCTGCGACCGGCTGGCCACGGCCAGTTTGGCGCCCGAGGCCGCAAAAGCCTCGGCAATGCCGCGATTGATACCGCTGGTTCCGCCAATCACGATGACGGTTTTTCCCGAAAAATCCATGTAACGCCCTTTATCTTTGATCTACTGGGTGAGCGCCATTCTCTTGACTGAGTTCGTTGCGCATCTCCTCAATCATCGGAAGCACAAGAGTTTCGCGATTTGCGAGTAAGAATACCAAGCACGCAAATGCGCCGACCAAAGAAAAAATCACCAAACGAGCGATAGAAGTCCGATTGGTTTTCTCAGTCGGTAGTACCAAAGTAAACGCTCCCTTGGCGGGAGCCCTACTCGCCGTAGGGCACCCAGATGTTTTTCACTTCGGTTGCAGCCTGAAGGAAGCGGCGGGAATGGTCCATGCTCCAGTCAAATGCCGTCGCGTTATTGACCCAGGTCCGCTTCAGGTTCCCGGCTGAAACGACCTCGATCTCTTTTGACAGGTCGGTGGACGAGAACGACCAGATCGCGTCGACATTCAGATGCGAGGCCAGCGGTTTCGCTAGCTCGGCATGACTACCGGTCAGGATGTTGACCACACCAGCGGGCACGTCCGAAGTCTCAAGGATCTGGTAGAAATCCGTCGCTGCAAGCGGGTAGGGCTCGCTGGCCACCAGAACCGTCCGGTTGCCCATCGCAATCGCAGGCGCCATAGCCGACACCAGACCCAGCAGCGGTGCCTCATCCGCGCAAAGCGCACCGATCACGCCAACGGGTTCCTTCATGGCGATGGCCACGCCCCGGATCGGAACGCCATGCACCTGACCGTCATATTTGTCGGCCCATGCCGCGGCAGTGAACAGGCGCTGGATCGAGGCCTCAACTTCTTTCGCGCCGTCTTTCCTGCTGGTCATGGCGTCGATCCGCGCCGCGAATTCATCGGCGCGGGCCGAGAGGTTTTCGCCGACGTAATACAGGATCTGGGCCCGCAGATGGCCGGTGGTCTTGGACCAGCCTTTTGCACCTGCCGCAGCCTCGACCGCGTTGCGGACGTCCTTGCGGTTGGCAAGACCCACATGGCCCAGCAGGCCGGACTTGCCCCAAATCGGTTTCGAATAACCACCATCGGGTCGTGCTTGCTTGCCGCCGACATACATCTTGGCGGTGCGGTCGATCGGATCGACCGGGGCCCCTTCGCCGATGGCTGCCTCGACCATTGCCAGCGGCTTGGCCTTGCCCTTGGGTCTGGTATAGGCGGCCAGCCCTTCCCAGCCGCCTTCGCGGCCAAAGCCGCTTTCGCGGACCCCACCGAACCCGGCAGCAGCGTCAAACAGATTGGTGGCATTCACCCAAACCACGCCTGCAACCAGCTTGGGCGCAATATCCAGCGCAAGGTTCACATTCTCGGTCCAGACGGTCGCCGCCAGACCATACCGGGTGTTGTTGGCCAGCTCGACCGCCTCTTCCGGTGTGCGGAAGGTCGAAGACACCAGAACCGGGCCAAAGATCTCTTCCTGCATCAACGGGTCCGAGGTCTCGAGCCCCGAGATCAGTGTTGGCGGGTAGTAGCAGCCGTTTGCGGGAAGATCGCAGGCGGCTTGGTGCACACGGCCCGCAGTGTTGCTTTCGACCATTCCTTTGATGGTCTGCAACTGAACCGGGTCCACAACCGCGCCCACGTCGATGCATTTATCCAGCGGATTGCCGACGCGCAGCGTGTCCATCCGGGCGCGCAGCTTGTCGTGGAAATGGTCGGCGATGCCTTCCTGCACCAGTAGGCGCGAGCCGGCACAACAGACCTGACCCTGATTGAACCAGATCGCATCGACCAGCCCTTCGATGGCTGAATCGATATCGGCATCGTCGAACACGACATAGGCCGACTTGCCACCCAGTTCCAATGTCAGTTCCTTGCCTGACCCGGCGGTGGCCTCACGGATGCGACGGCCCACAACGGTCGAGCCGGTAAAGGCAATCTTGTCCACGTCCGAGGCCACGATCATCTCGCCCACGGCACCATCTCCGGTCACGATGTTGACGACACCTTTCGGCAGACCGGCCTGTGTGCAGATATCGGCAAACAACAGCGCCGTCAGCGAAGTATATTCAGCCGGTTTCAGAACCACCGTATTCCCCATCGCCAGCGCAGGCGCGATCTTCCACGCCAACATCAGCAAGGGGAAGTTCCACGGAATGATCTGACCGCACACACCCAGCGCTTCGGCGTCGGGCAGCTCGCTTTCCATCAGCTGCGCCATGCCGGCGTGATAATAGAAATGCCGCTGCGCGAGCGGAATATCGATGTCACGCGATTCCCGGATCGGTTTGCCGTTGTCGAGGCTTTCCAGCACCGCAAACAAACGCGAATGCTTTTGCAGCAGTCGCGCAATTGCATAGAGATACCGCGCACGGCCCGCGCCGCCCAGTTTCTCCCATTTGGGCTGAGCCTTGCGCGCGGCGGCTACAGCGGCGTCCACGTCGGCCTGCTTGGCCTGCGTCAGTTTCGCCAGAACCTCCCCGGTCGCAGGGTTGCGGCTGTCAAACCCTTTGCCAGGCTTGGTGAACGCACCATCGATATAGTGTCCGAACTTGTCGCCTTGATCGACCAGCCAGGCCAGCGCCTCGGCGGCGCTTTCGGGGGCGGGGCCGTATTCCATGGTCTCAAAAATCTCATTGACTGTCATGACTTCATCTTTTCCCAAATACTCACTGTCCAGACATATCCACGGGCTCAGCCCATCGAATGCCTGTAACCAGCCGAATAGGCTCCGGTCACATAGTGTTCCAACTGCCGCTCGATATCGCCCAGCAACGACGAGGCGCCAAAGCGGAACAGATCCGGTTCCAGCCAGCGGTCGCCCAGCTCGTCCTTGATCAGCGACAGATAGACAAGCGCGTCCTTGGCTTTCGAAATACCACCCGCAGGTTTATACCCGACCCGATATCCAGTGCGGTCATAGTAATCGCGGATCGCGCGGATCATCACCAGCGACACGGGCAGGGTGGCGTTGACGCTTTCCTTGCCTGTCGAGGTCTTGATGAAATCCGCCCCGGCCATCATGCAGACCAGCGAGGCGCGCGCGACATTGCGCAAGCTGCCCAATTCTCCGGTCGCAAGAATGGCTTTGACATGGGCATCGCCACAAGCCACGCGGAACGCCTTCATCTCATCATACAGGGCCTGCCAGTCACCTGACAGCACATGACGGCGCGAGATCACGATGTCGATTTCCTCGGCCCCGGCTTTCACGCTTTCCTCGATCTCGGCCACGCGCAGATGGAACGGGGACAGGCCGGCGGGAAAGCCGGTGGACACGGCAGCGACCGGAATGCCAGTGCCTTTCAAAGCGTCCACAGCGGTTTCGATCATATCGTGATAGACGCAAACCGCCCCTGTCGTGATCGGCGGCATGTCGAGTGCCTGAAGAACCGAACGCGCAACCGGCTGACGGGCCTTCGCACACAGGCGGCGCACACGGCCCACCGTATCATCGCCCGACAGCGTGGTCAGGTCGATCATCGTGATGGCTTTCAGCAGCCACGCAGCCTGATATTCCTTCTTGACCGAACGGCGGCCCGGCAATGTGGCCGCACGGCGTTCAATCGCGGAAGTATTGGCCTGAACGGCGCGCACCCAATCCAGATCCAGTTCCATTCCGGGGTTCCGGGGTTCGGTTACTTGCGGCAGATGCGCGGTGCGCACGGGGCTTTCTGAGCTCTGCGTATCCATGGTTACGTCCTTTGGGAGGTTTGCGACAAAATCGCACGGGTGGCTCGGGAATGGAAGGTGTTCCGGCGCAATGATCGAATATTTTTGACCATTTGGACAAATAATAGAGGTTTTCTTGCGAATAATTCTCATTAGCGTTGACTTAGTTGCGAATGGTTCTCATATTTGATCCAACGCGCATCCAAATCGAGGTTGGAAATGATTCGTCGGCATTACCTTGCACTATTGGCTCTGGCCCTTTCGGTGCCAGCCATGGCGTTTGCCGGAGCACCGCTGAAAGTGGTGGCCACAACGGGCATGATTGCAGATGCGGCGCGTCAGGTCGGTGGTGATCTGGTTGAGGTCAGAGGGCTTATGGGCCCCGGCGTTGATCCCCATGCCTATCGCCAGACGCGCAGCGATATTGTGGCGATGACACGAGCAGAGCTGGTTCTGTGGCACGGCCTGTATCTCGAAGCGCAAATGGAAGACTTCTTTCATGATCTTGAGCGGAAACGGACCGTTATTGCGGTTGCAGAAGGCGTAGACAAGTCCAGGCTGCGCGCGCACGACAATTATGCCGACAAGTATGATCCGCATCTATGGATGACGCCCGTGCTGTGGCGCGAGGTTGTTGTAGAGGTGCAGCGCGCCCTGACCGAGGCACGCCCCGAAGCAGCCGAGGTTTTTGCTGCGAATGCACAAGCCCATCTGGCCGACATAGACCGTCTGACGGCCTATGCCGAGAAAACCCTGTCCACCGTACCGGATCACAACAAGGTTCTGGTCACCGCCCACGACGCCTTTGGTTATTTCGGTGAAAGTTTCGGGTTCGAGGTTCTGGGCATTCAGGGCATCTCGACCCAATCCGAGGCGGGCCTGAACCGGATCGGAGAGCTGGTTGACCTGTTGGTTGATCGCAGGATCACGGCGGTCTTCGTCGAAAGCTCGGTTTCTGACCGGTCGATCCGCGCGCTGATCGAAGGGGCCGCAGCCAAAGGGCACGAGGTGAAGGTCGGGGGCGAGTTGTTCTCGGATGCCATGGGCGAGGATGGCACCTATGAAGGCACTTATATCGGGATGCTGGACCACAATATCACCGTTATCGCAGGCGCATTGGGCGGAGAAGTTCCCGATCGCGGCATGAACGGCAAACTGTCAGCGGGGTTCTGAAAGATGCTGGGGCTGATCAGCAACGAAGGTGTGACGGTCCAGGAACATAATCTGGATGACAGCCCTCTGGCTGTGCGGGGTCTGACGGTTTCCTACGGGCAGAAGCCAGCGGTCTTTTCGGTTGATATGACAGTAACGCCCGGCGCGATGACCGCCATTATCGGGCCGAACGGTGCTGGAAAATCAACGCTGCTCAAGGCGGCGCTGGGCATCGTTACGCCATTGTCGGGGCAGGTGACCGTATTTGGTCAGCCGCTGAATTCGCAACGCGCACGTGTTGCCTATGTTCCCCAGCGTGCCAGCGTGGACTGGGATTTCCCGACACGTGTGATCGACGTGGTTCTGATGGGTCTGTCGCGTGAACTGGGCCTGTTGGGCCGCTTGCGCGCGCGCCACAAGGCCCGTGCGATGGATTGCCTGAACCGTGTCGGAATGCGCGATTTCGCGGATCGCCAGATAGGCCAGCTGTCCGGTGGCCAGCAACAGCGTGTGTTTCTGGCGCGTGCTCTGGCTCAGGATGCTGATCTGTACCTGCTGGACGAGCCGTTTGCCGGTGTCGACGCTGCTACCGAAAAAGCCATCATCGCGGTGCTGAAATCCCTGAAAGAGGCCGGTAAGACAGTCGTTGTCGTGCATCATGATCTGGCCACCGTGACCGACTATTTCGACCACGTTTTCCTGATCAACACTCGCAAGGTGGCCGAAGGGCCGGTGGCCGAGGCCTTCACGGCGGAAACGCTGCAATCGGCCTATGGTGGCAGGTTGGCAACGGCCCAGATCGATCAGATTTCACGCGCGCTGGGATAGTTCATGCTTTGGGATGCTCTGACCCTTCAGCTTGGCTATAACGCCACGCTGGTAGCCATCGGTGCGACATTGCTGGGCGTGTCGGCGGGCGTAACGGGGACATTCCTGTTTCTGCGCAAGCGCGCCCTTGTCAGCGACGCAATCAGCCATGCAACCCTGCCGGGCGTCTGTATCGCTTTCATGGTGCTGGTCGCTCTGGGCGGGGACGGGCGCAACCTGCCGGGCCTGCTGGTTGGGTCCGCAATTTCAGCCTGGGTTGGTCTGTTGTGCATGAACTGGCTGACACGGCGTACCCGCCTGGCTGAGGACGCCGCGATCGGTGCGATCCTGTCTGTGTTCTTCGGCTTTGGGATCGTGCTGCTGACGGTCATCCAAACCATGGGGGTTGGCCGTCAGGCCGGGCTGGAAGGTTTCCTGTTGGGTTCGACCGCCGGAATGCTGTGGGCCGATGCGGTGATCATCGCACTTGGTGGAGCCTTGACCTTGGCTCTGGTGCTGATCATCCGCCGTCCGATGACCCTTGTCGCATTCGATCCCGAATATGCAGCGGCGCGCGGGTTGCCGGTGCATCGTATCGATCTGGCCATGATGGGGCTGGTCATGGCCGTGACCGTGGTCGGCCTGAAAATCGTCGGCCTGATCCTGATCGTGGCTTTGCTGATCATTCCGGCAGTGACCGCCCGGTTTTGGTCTGACCGCTCGGAACGCGTTGTTCTGTTGGCCGGGCTGGCCGGTGGTCTGGCCGGATATATCGGCGCTGCCATATCCGCATCTGCGCCCAATCTTCCAACCGGCCCGATTATCGTGCTGGTCAGCTTTGCCTTTTTCCTCGCCTCCCTCTTCTTCGCCCCGATGCGCGGCGTTCTGGCGGCAGTGCTGCGGCATCTGCGGTTTCAGCGCCGAGTGCATATTCGTCAGGGGCTTCTGGCGATGGCGCAAGGGCAGAAGATCTATGAGCCCCTGACCCTGCGTTTGCTGCGGCGTGCCGGGCTGGTCCGGGCGGATGGCGTGGCGACGGACACCGGCAAGGCCCGCGCGGCCAAAGCCCTGCGGGATGAAAAGCGATGGGAAATCGTGCGTGCCGATCAGGCGCACGAGGCGACAGCTGCGCTCTATGACGGGTTGCGCGATATCGAAACCGTTCTGACACGGGACCAGATTGATGAGATCGACCGCCAGATTGGCGGACCGCAAGGGATACCGGCATGAGTGGTGAAGAATTCGTCCCGCTGTCTCTGACGCCGCTGCTGATCGGAACATTTGCGGCCATCGCCTGTGCCTTGCCCGGCAACTTTCTTGTGTTGCGAAAACAGGCGCTGATCGGCGATGCGATCAGCCATGTAGTGCTGCCGGGTATCGTTGTCGCGTTCCTGCTGACAGGGGCCATATCCACCTGGCCGATGATGTTGGGCGCGGCCGGGGCCGCGGTTCTGGCCGTGGTCCTGATCGAGGCGATTCGCCGACTGGGGCAGATCGAACCCGGGGCCGCCATGGGCGTGGTTTTTACCACCATGTTCGCGGCAGGCGTCCTGCTGCTTGAGCAGACGGATACGTCAACCGTGCATCTGGATGTGGAACATGCGCTTTACGGCAATCTCGAAAGCCTGATCTGGCTGGACGCGACCGGGTGGTCCTCGCTGCTGGACGCTCAGGCCCTTGCCGGATTGCCCCCGGAACTGCCCCGTATTGCGCTGACACTGGTGGGTGTGATGCTGTTTACATGGCTGTTCTGGCGACCGCTGAAAATATCCACCTTTGACGAAGGTTTCGCCCGCACGATTGGTATTCGCACGGGACTTCTGGGCATGGCGCTCGTCATCACTGCGGCTATCGCGGCGGTTGCCGCTTTTGACGCGGTAGGCTCGATCATCGTGATCGCGATGTTTATCTGCCCTCCGGCAGCCGCGCGGATGCTGACCAACCGGCTTGAGGCGCAGATTGGCTGGAGCGTCGTGATCGCTATAACCTCTGCCGTGACAGGGTATGTGCTGGCAGGATACGGGCCCCTGTGGCTGGGCGCAGCGGATGCGGTCAGTGCGGCAGGGATGATCGCAACGATGTCCGGGCTGATCCTGGCGCTGGCGGCCATGTTTGGCCCATGCCGCACACGTGTTGGTGTTCAGACATCAGCCTGAGACGGCATTTTCCTGCCGCAGATGCCCGAGCGTCATCGGCCAAACTCTGCCCAGATGCCGTTAAGGTTAATCTTAAGCAGATTTTTGGGAAGTCTCATGCTAGAGGGCTGCCCATTGACTAGCTGAACACACCACTCACTTTGGTACGCCCGGATGGTACGGAATGGGATTCATTCACAGCTATCCGGGTGCCCCTTTCCGAACAGAAGACATGATCAAACCGGTGGTAGAATCGTGCGCGGTTGTGCTAGGTCTAGGGGTATGGCGCAGACAAACCCCAATATCAGCGAAAATCGCCCCGTGATCAGACAGCTTGACGATGCTGCGATCAACCGTATTGCGGCGGGTGAAGTGGTGGAACGCCCGGCCTCGGCCGTCAAGGAACTGGTCGAGAATGCACTGGATGCCGGGGCCACGCGTGTAGCCGTCGAAATCGCCGACGGGGGAAAGACGCTGATCCGCGTGACCGACGATGGGTGCGGTATCCCGGCTGAAGATTTGCCGCTTGCCCTGTCGCGCCATGCCACATCAAAGATCGACGGATCGGATCTGCTGAATATCCACACCTTCGGGTTTCGAGGCGAAGCCTTGCCTTCGTTGGGGGCTGTCGGACGCCTGACCATAACCAGCCGTGCGCCGGGTCTGGATGCGGCGCAGATCCATGTCGCGGGTGGCAAGATGGGTTCGGTCAAGCCTGCCGCCCTGCGCGCGGGCACGGTGGTCGAGCTGCGCGATCTGTTCTTCGCCACCCCCGCCCGGCTGAAATTCATGCGCACCGATCGGGCCGAGGCGCAGGCGATCACGGACATGGTGAAGCGGCTGGCGATGGCTGAGCCATCCGTCACATTTACCCTGCGCGATGTCTCGGGCGGTGGCGTAGGCCGCGTGATCTTCCGCGCGGATCGCGAGAATGGCGACCTGTTTGACGCCTTGCACGCCCGTCTTGCCCGTGTGATCGGGCGCGAGTTTGCTGAGAATGCGCTGCGGGTCGATGCCTCGCGCGACGGCCTCAGGCTTTTTGGCTATGCGGCCCTGCCGACCTATTCCCGTGGCGCTGCGGTGGCGCAGTACCTTTTTGTCAACGGGCGTCCCGTGCGCGACAAGATGCTGACCGGCGCTTTACGGGCGGCTTATTTCGATTTCCTAAGCCGGGACCGTCACCCGGCGGCGGCATTGTTCATCGACTGCGACCCGACATTGGTTGACGTGAACGTTCACCCTGCCAAGTCCGAGGTCCGGTTCCGCGATCCCGGCGTTGCGCGCGGGCTTATCGTATCCAGCCTGCGCCACGCATTGGCAGAGGCCGGGCATCGCGCGTCCTCGACCGTGGCCAATGCGACCTTGGGTGCAATGCGACCGGAACCCGCGCAGTCTGCACCAGCGCGGGTCTATCAGATGGATCGCCCGTCGCCTGCAGCGCGCCAGGCTGCGTACCGGGCACAGGCTCCGGGTTTTGCGGAACTGGCGCATGATTACAGCGGCAGCATTGTCGATCCGATCCCGGTTGCACCCGCTTCGCAGGGTCAGGAGCCTGATGCCCAGAATCTTCCACTGGGCGCCGCGCGCGGACAGGTGCATGAAAACTACATCATCGCCCAGACTGCCGATGGAATGGTGATCGTTGATCAGCACGCCGCGCATGAACGGCTGGTCTATGAAAAGCTGAAAACACAGATGGCCAAGACGGGCGTTGCGGCGCAGGCGCTTTTGATCCCTGAGATTGTTGAGTTGTCCGAAGGTGACTGCGCCCGTCTGATGGCTGTCTGTGATGACCTGTCCCGTTTGGGGCTGACCATCGAACCCTTTGGCGGAGGCGCCATTGCCGTGCGCGAAACCCCGGCCATTCTGGGCGAGGTCGATGCGCGCGCGATGATCCTGGATATCCTCGACGAACTGGCCGAACAGGGCGAAAGCCAGATGGTGCAGGCAAGGATCGAGGCGATTCTCAGCCGGGTTGCCTGCCACGGCTCGGTTCGGTCCGGCCGCCGTATGCGGGCCGAGGAAATGAACGCGCTGCTGCGCGAGATGGAGGCGACGCCGCATTCCGGCCAGTGCAATCACGGGCGACCAACATATGTGGAACTGAAGCTAAGCGACATCGAACGCCTGTTCGGGCGCAGTTGATCCATTGGCCACTGCAGGTTAGTAAGAATAAAACAAGAACATTCGAGGCGACATGATCAAGATTGCAGGAACAGAATATGCACTGGATGACCCGGTTGTTCTTATCGTGGGCGGAACAGTTGCGCTGATCCTGCTACTGCTGTTCCTGTCGTTGCGCGCCGCTAATCGCTCGGCCCGGATGGCGGAACCGCTGGCGCGGCAGATGGCGCTTCTGGGTCAGCATGTGCAGCAGCTGGGGCAGGGGCAGGAACAGTTGCGCGGCGGCTTGCAGCATGTTTCGGACACGCAAGCCAACGCGCAGGTACAGGTGATCCAGACGGTCGAGGCACGCTTGTCCTCGGTCCAGCAGCAGATGAATGACCGGCTGGCGGATAACGCGATGAAATCGGCCCGCGCGCTGGCCGAGATGCAGGAACGGATGAAGGAAACCCTGCACGGTTCGTCAAAACAGACGGCGACATCACTGACGCAGCTGCAGGAACGTCTGGCCGCCATCGACAAGGCGCAGGACAATATCACGAAACTTTCGGGCGATGTTCTCAGCCTTCAGGATATCCTGTCGAACAAGCAGCGGCGCGGGATGTTTGGTGAGGTTCAGCTGAACGATATCGTGTCCAAGGCACTGCCCGCGGACAGCTATTCGCTGCAAGCCACCTTGTCGAACGGCAGGCGCGCGGATTGCCTGGTGCATCTGCCTAACCCGCCTGGCCCGATCGTGATTGACGCGAAATTCCCGCTTGAGGATTTCGAAGCACTTGCCGCCGCGCAGACCAAGGCAGATGTTGAAAGATGCCTGCGGGCTTTTGGCGCTGCCGTGAAAGTGCATATCAAGGCCATTTCCGAGAAATACATCCTCGAAGGGGAAACCGCTGACGGTGCCCTGATGTTCGTCCCGTCCGAAGCGATCTATGCCGAGCTGCACGCCCGCCTGCCCGATGTGGTGCGCGAAGGGTTCTCCGCACGGGTCTGGATCGTCTCTCCCACCACCTGCATGGCCACGCTGAACACGATGCGGGCGATCCTTAAAGATGCGCGCATGCGTGAACAGGCCGGTGCGATCCGCAAAGAACTGGGATTGCTGCACAAGGATGTGGACCGTCTGGGTGACCGCGTTTCAAACCTCGACCGTCACTTCGGTCAGGCGGCCAAGGATATCTCGGAAATCAAGATCAGTGCCGAAAAGGCCGGCCGCCGGGCGCAGCGGTTGGATAATTTCGACTTCGAAGAAATCGCGCCCGATACTGAAACAGAGGTTGTACCTCTGGCGCGTCACGAAGGCTGAGGATCCTGTTGAAAAACTGAACCGGCACCGGGCCGGTTCTGATGGGCCAGCGCCTGCAAGCGTTCAGATACGCAGAAAGGGCTGGAACAGGCGCGGCATCAGCTTGTTGAATTTCAGCGGCGCATCCGTAACCGCCAGACAAATGCAGTCTTCCGAGATATCCGCCACAGGCGTATGTTCAAGATCCTCGTCAGCGATCTCGACATCGCCGCGGGCAAAGCGGTCAACCTCGTCCGAGAAAGCCCCTTGCAGAACCATTGTCAGCTCCATGCCGTTATGGCCATGATCCGGTACGGCGGCACCGGCTGGGATGAACAGCAATCGGGCGGTGGCGTCTTTAGTGGTCGGCAGGATCGCCTGTTTGACGCCCATGCCAATCGGCCTCCAGCGGATGTCCTTGACTGTTCCACCCACGTAATCCCGCAACGGGGTCGGCAGAACTGCACATCCCGGGCGAACGGGCTTGGGCGCCGGAGCACCCTTGGCGATCAAAGCCATCGTGGCCGCCAGAGAGGTTTCGCTCATGCTGACTGCCTCACTCTGCTTGTCCAGAACTTGCCCTCCAACGGCGTCATAGCTTTCTGCGCGCGCACGGCAGTGGTCGCACAGGGACAGATGCGTGGCGACCATCAGATCGAAGGCTTCGGGCAGGTTGCCTGCGGCATAGGCCATCAGCAGGTCATCTGTCAGGTGATGTTTGATCAACTTGTTCATCTTACTCATCTCAATTCATCGCGTGGCGCAAGCGATCCAGCGCCAGCCGTATCCGTGACTTGATTGTTCCCAGTGGCAATCCGGTTTGTGACGCTATTTCCCGGTGACTCAGGTCGCCGAAATACGCCTTCTCGATCAGGTCCCGCTGCGCATCCGGTAACGCCTGCAAGGCGGTGCGCAGTTGCGCGGTTTCCTGTTGCAGCGCGATGACGTCATCCTGATCGGGCTCTGCCTCGGGACCCCAACCCAGATCCTCGGGTTCAGGGCGGCGTTGCTTGCGCAGCACGTCAATGCGCTTGTTCCGTGCGATGGTGAACACCCACGTGGCCACAGTGGCCCGCGTCGGATCGAACAGGTGGGCCTTGTGCCACAAGGTCGCCATCACCTCTTGCGCGCACTCTTCTGCCATGGCGGCATCAGCCCCTGACTTCATCAGAAAGGCCTTGATACGCGGCGCGAAGTGCTGGAACAGATCGGCAAATGCCGCCTGATCCTGCGCATCCCGGATGCGTCTGACGTGGTCCACCCATTCGGCCCTGTTCTCGCGCTTGCCGTTGATGTCGTTCACCCGCCTACCCTTGATGTGTTTGTTGATGCGCCAAGGTTGAGGGGCGGGTGTTTCAACCGCTGGTCCGTCCAAGGTCGCTGTATTGGTCTGGGTAAACATAACCACATTACGGCGCACGCCCCAAGCCGGATCACTTTATCGGGACATTTTGATCGCGGCGCTGATCCGCCTGTTTGTTCAAGATCAAAGACGCAGGCCGCTGTCGGTGGTTGTGATGGCGTAACAACCGCGAACACGAGGAGTGGAAGAGATGTTGGAAATCTCGGCAAGAAAAGTCGCCCAGGTCGCCATGATGGGCCGCGAACTGAACCGGGCCGAGGGCGAATTGCGGGCGTTCATCGACCGCATGAGCGAAGACGAGCAGGCCGAACTGGTTGCCATCATGTGGATCGGGCGCGAGAGCTTTTTCGCGGAAGATCTGGCCGAGGCCATCGCCACCGCCAAGTCCGAGGCATCGACCCCCTGCGCAGATTACCTGATCGGGACGCCGCACATGTCTGACCACCTTGAGAATGGTCTGGACGCACTGGGAATATCTGCGGAAGACGTGGAAAACGATCTGATGTAGGCCCTTCGGCGGCATCACCCAAAAACAGACTTGTGCGTTGGTCGCCGGCGTCGGATACCAAGGCCAACGCGCCTTCCGCTGCGCGGGCACTCCTGTAAGTGAGGAACAGGTAGGGCAGACCGGCCGCGAATAGCTGCACGCGTCATCTCAACAAACTTTAATGATTCCGACTGGCGGCCTTAACGGTGGCCTCCCTTATTTGAAGCTATCACAAGCAAGCAACTCAAATTTCGGAGGAACCAGCAATGACCCATGCACAGACGATTGACACTCATAAGGGCCTCTTGGACGGCCTCTTTGCCAAATATGCCGACGCAAAAGTTGAACATTTCCGACGCCAGATTTTCTCAAAAACCGTTCGGAAGCTGGAAAAGCTCAGCGACAAGCAGCTGAACGATATCGGCATTCCCCGCGACCAGATCCGTCGGCGCGCTTATCACAGCGTGTATCACAACGCACCCTACCAGCAGTGACCCGAAAGTTTCGCAACCCTTGCGTGAGGTAATCAGTATGTTTGACTTTATCCCCTCGACCAATCAACCGACCCCGGCCGCCAGCGCCTTGTTGCTGTTTGATCGCGCCATGCGCATTCGAGCCATCAGCCCGGATATCGTTCGGGCCGCCCAGCATCTGAACGGCCTGACCGACCATCAGCTGGCAGAGCTTGGCATCAACCGCAGCGATGTCGAAGACACCATCGAGCGCTATATCTGAAGATACCTTCAGAGAAATCCAGACGAGTTTACCATGCCTGAAGAAGAACAATGAAAGCCATTCCAGAAACTCTGGAATGGCTTTTTTCGTGCGATCAGGCCGTATGATCCACGATCTGCAAGTGCTGGGCCAACCTGTCGATCTCGGCCATCCAGCCCTGTACCAGTTTTGGGTCGCTCGGGGCTGCGTGAACGCCTGCCGGGATGGCGCGGTTCAAAACGGCCTCGACGGCAAGTGAAACCGGGATCGATACCAGACGCGCCATTGCTGTGCCGCGCTCATCGCCCCAGGCGTCCATGACATAGGTCTTGTGCCAGACAGGAACGCCGTCTTTCTCGGCTTTCAGTCCAACACACAGCACAACGCGGTCGGGCTCACCTTCGTCATAGGCGTTTTCGCTCCAGAACTGGTCAGACATCTCTTTCAGACGCGCATCCCCTTCCGGGCCCGACAGGGTTTCGATTTCACGGAACACGTCCGACCACGTATCCGCCCAGCCGTTCAGGCGCAGGGTGCCGCGGACGAATTCCCTGACGGGCCAGTGATCCTCGAACTGGTACTGCGCCTTGAACGGGATCGAGTCGCGGTTGGGATAGACCTCGAAACTTTCCGGCGTTGGCAGTGGCGCGATATAGCTGCTGATCGCATCCCACGGGCGGGCAACGTCCAGCGGGGCATAGTCGCGGATCGACTTCGACGGCGACCGCAGCGCCTTGAGCACACCCAAGGGCGACCAGCTGAACTTGTAGCGGAACGGGTTCGGGATCTTGGGAATGCCACCGCAATACGAAATAAAGCTCAGGTGGTTTTGCGGATCGAACGCATCCGAGGCGCGATAGTCATCGACCAGTGCATGGGCCATCAGGTGGTCGATGCCCGGATCCAGACCAACTTCGTTGACCAGCGCCACACCGGCCTCGCGCGCCTTGTCGTCCAGTGCGCGCATTTCGGGCGCGATATACGATGACGACACGAAATTGGCCTGTTTCGCAATCGCCAGTTCTGCCAGTGGTACGTGCCAGTCGCCCGGCAGCATGGACACGATCACGTCGCCCTTCTCAAGCACACCACCCAGAGCGTCGATGTCGAAGGCGCGAATATCGTTGGTCAGGTCCCCAACCTCGGCCCTGGCTTTTTCGACCGTCCGGTTCCAGACAGTGACCTTGTGACGGCCCTCGATCAGGCGGCGCAGGCCGGGGATGGCCGACAGGCCGGTGCCACACCAGTGAATCATCATCGCTCAGATCCCTTCGATATGTGTTTTGTAAGTTGCTTCTGCCCGACCCCAGACGCCGCTGTCCAGATCGGTCAGGGTCAGAAGCGACGGCAAAAGCTGTGCCGCATAATCTTCCGAACTTTCGACCGGCAGCATCGACGGCAGGTTATCGATGGCCATCACGTCCATCACCGGATCGGTTGCCACGCGCAAAGCTGGCGCGTCCCATGTGGTTGCACGGTCATAGACCGGCACCGGGTTGTAATCACTGTCCGGGTCGCAGGCGACATCGCCGATAGCAGTCAGGTTGCGCGGGGCAGTCAACGCCTCACGCGGAACAAAGACCGGGGTTCCGGGGCGCGCGAAGATGCAGTTCAGGAACAGGTCGTGGTCCAGAATTTCCGGAAACGGTCCGCCGCTGGCGGTTTCCGCCATGTCCCATTTGGTGACGTCGACGCCCATCGCGTCGCACAGGTCTGCGGCCCCCGTACCCACGCGACCCAGTGCACCGATCACGATGGCGCGGGGGCGTGGGGCTCCGGTGGCGTCCAACTCGGCCAGCAATTCAGAGTTCAGAACGTCTTTGCCTGCATACACCCCAACCGGCGGGCATGCCTCGCCCCGTTGCTGTGCCGCCCACGTCTTGAGCGTTACCGCAGCACCGGCATACCCGGCCCAATAGCCAAAGGCGGCAACCCGGCGGCCATCTTCGCTCACCAGGTATTCCAGATCATAAAGCGTGCCGCCCCCGGCCTTGAACCGCTCCAGCAGCGCGCGACCCGAATGCTGGCCCTTATAGGCATGGCCGAACATGATGTGGCGATGGGGCAGGGGGGTGCCATCTTCGGGCAGTTCCTTGAGGCCAAAGATGATCGCGTCCAGCGGGGCCTCGGGCCACGAATTCTCAGCCGCGATTGCACAGCCAGCGTCCTTGTAGCCATCAATCGGAATGGCGCGGACATGGCTTTCCTCAACCGTCACGCGGATACCTGCGGCGATCAGTGCTGCGGCTCCTTCGGGTGTCAGCCCCACCCGTTCCTCGTTCGGGCGCTGTTCCGCCCTGACCCAGAGATGTGTCATCTTAGTTCCTTTTGTCAGAGCATCCCGGCAGCGCGCACCGCCTGAACCGAAGGCCGTGCCTCCATCGCCTCGCGGAAGGCGATGATCCTGGGGAAGGCCGAGACATCGACGCCGTCGCCTTCCAGCCAGCTGCAAACCACATAAAGATAGGCATCGGCCAGAGAGAACGCGTCCCCCAGAACAAACGGCCCGCGCAACCCGTTTGACGAGATATAGTCGCAAGATGCAGTCATCGTCTGCGCGACCTTGTCCGTCATGTCTTTCCAGCTGGATTTCTTGTCGGCCCAGCGATGCCCGCGCAGCTTGTGGGCGTGGTTCACATGCATGGTCGAGGCCAGATAGAACATCACCTCGCGCATGCGGGCGGCCATGACCGGATCAGCTGGCACCAACCCGGCCTCGGGTGCCTTGGCCGCAATATATTCCAGCAACGCGCCGGTCTCGGTCAGGATGCCGCCATCGACCACCAGCGCCGGAACGCGCCCCTTGGGATTGATCTGCTTGTAGGCCGGTTTTGTCTGTTCCCCATCGGCAAAGTCCAGCTTGATTGCTTCATAGTCCAGTCCGGCCTCTTCCAGAGCAATCGCAACAGCGACCGAGATGGTTCGGGGTGCGTAATAAAGCTGCATCGGGGATCTCCAATCTGCTTCCTACAGGTGGGTCTGCGCAAACTGCCGGTCAGGTGCTTCCAGATGCGGCACCGCATTGAACAGGACCGGGCTCAGCTGCGCGCCAATCGGGTGCAGACGATGCATCGACGTGTTCATGATGGCAAGGGCCACCCGCGCCATCGACGGGATGTCCAACCCCATCGCCTGCCGCACCACCATCGAGATCAACCCGCCCGAGGTCACGACGATGGCCGGTCCGCCCTCGGTCCCGATCTCGTGCAGCGCATCGCGGACGCGGGCTTCAAACGCGTCGAAGGTTTCCGGAGCGTTCTCGATCTTTCCACTGGCCCAGGCCGCGAAGGTTTTGGGCAAGTGTTCGACAAATCCCTCGCGGTCGGTCGGGATTTCGACGCCGTGCTGTTCTTCGAACAACTGTGCAAGGGTGAAATACTCGATCTCGTTCAGCCGTGCGTCGCAGACAGGATCGGTCAATTCCATGCTGGCCACCGTCTCGGTGTGGCGGGTCAGGGTGCCACAATAGACGCGTGTATAGTGGCTGCGGGTGTCACGCAGATGCGCGCCCAGCCAGCGGGCCTGTTGATGGCCCAGATCGCTCAGCTTGTCATAGCTTGCTTCGTCGCGCGCTGTCGTGTTTGCCTGCCCGTGGCGCACCAATGTGATATGTGACATGTTGCTCCCTCTTGCGCCGAAGTCTTAGGGCAGGTTCCTTGCCGGGACCAGAGGGGTTTCTTGATCTCGCCGGAAAAACATTCGCAGCTGTCCGGTTTCTGGCTATGGTCGCCCTGACCAACTGCGCCCGGAGGGATTCATGGCCGTCGATCACACGCGTTTTCTCGATGATCTGCACAAGCTGCGTGAATTCGGTGCCTCGGGTGTGGGCAAAGGAGTCATCCGCCCGGCCTATTCAAAAGCGGATATTGCGGCGCGCCAATGGCTGGCGGACCGTATGGCCGACGCAGGTCTGACACCGCATTTCGACCCGGTCGGCAATCTGTTCGGGCTGGCGCCTGGCCGTTCTCTGCTCATGGGGTCGCATTCCGACAGCCAGCCCGAAGGCGGCTGGCTGGACGGCGCGCTCGGCGTGATTGCCGCGCTGGAGATCGCGCGGTCCAGCGACCAGCCGATCTCGGTCGTCAGTTTTCAGGACGAAGAAGGCCGGTTCGGTGTGACCACGGGCTCGGCGGTCTGGTCCGGCGGTCTGCCGCTGGACAAGGCCGATGTGTTGACCGACGGTTCTGGCGTCAGCTTTGGCGAGGCCCGATCTTCCATGGCGGATCTGTCGCAGGGTTTTGTCGATCCCGCGCGGTTCAGCGGCTTTGTCGAGATGCATATCGAACAGGGCCCCTCTCTGGACGCAGCGAACGAGCAGATCGGCGTCGTGACCGATATCGTCGGCATCCGGGACATGTCGGTCACTTTCGAAGGGCAGCAGAATCACGCGGGCACCACACCGATGCATTTGCGCCAGGATGCGTTTCAGGCGTTGTCACTGTTCAACACGCGCCTCAACGAACGGTTTCGCAACGTGGTGACACCACAAACCGTCTGGACCATCGGGCGGGTCGATCTTCACCCCAATGCGTCGTCCATCGTGCCGGGTCGGGCGCGGTTCTCGATGCAGTGGCGCGATGGCGATCCGGATCGGCTGTCGCGGATGGAGGAGATCTTCCGTACCACAGCACAGGAAGTAGCCAGCGAACAGGACATGGTGCTGACCTACGGCCCTTTGCTCGGGTTGGAACCCGTCACGATGGATCAGACCCTGCGCGCGGCGCTGGAACATGGGGCCGAACAGGTGGCCCCCGGCAAATGGCGCAGGATGCCGTCGGGCGCGTTGCACGATGCCACAAACGTGTCGCGCCTGATGCCCGTTGCGATGCTGTTCGTGCCGTCAATCAACGGTATAAGCCACGATTTTGCCGAAGATACCGCCGAAAGCGATCTTGTGGCCGGGCTGAGTGTGCTGGATCTCGCAGTGCAGTCACTTGAAGGGCGGGTGCGATAAGGTGCGGGCAAAATACTGTTTTTACAGGCCATTGCGGTTGGTTTGTCTGGTGTTATCGTCGCGCTCGAAACTGTGATCGGCAAACCTTTGCAAAAGCCAAAAGACCAATGTTGCCTAACGGAAAAAAGTTTCCTATAGGAACGCTAAGGATGCATACGCCCGTATACAGACTTGTCCCACAGGCGGTACTCTGGTTCGCAATTTGACCGGAATCGTTGCAAAATTGATAGCGTGGGGCAGACTGACGGGAATGCGTTCGAAACCGAAAGATACGAAAAGGTATCCAAGATGACCGAGATTAGACGCACGCCGTTGTATGCCTTGCATGTTGAGTTGGGCGGCAAGATGGTTGATTTTGCCGGGTGGGAGATGCCAGTTCAGTATCCGCTGGGGATCATGGGCGAGCATAAGCAGTGCCGCGAGAAGGCGGCGTTGTTTGATGTGTCGCATATGGGTCAGGTGATTTTGCGGGGCGAGAATGTGGGCGAGAAGCTGGAAGCTCTGTGTCCGCAGGCTTATGCGACGCTGAAGGAAGGCAAGGCGCGGTACGGGTTCTTCACCAATGCCGAAGGCGGGATCATGGATGACCTGATCGTGTCGAATGCGGGGGATCATTACTTTGTGGTCGTGAACGCGGCGCTGCGCCATCAGGACATTCCGCATATGCGCGACAATCTCGAAGGTGTCGAAGTGACCGAGATCTTCGACCGCGCGCTGGTGGCCGTGCAAGGTCCCAAGGCCGAGGACGTGGTGAGTGCGCTCTGCCCTGCGGCGCGCGACCTCAAGTTCATGGAAACCACGATTGCTGACATCCTGGGTGTCGAATGCCGCATCTCGCGGCTGGGATATACGGGTGAGGACGGGTACGAGATCTCGATCCCCGAAGACAAGGCGATCGAGATTACCCGGGCGTTCCTGGCGCATGAGGATTGCGAACCGGCGGGTCTGGGCGCGCGCGACAGCCTGCGGCTGGAGGCGGGTCTGTGCCTGTACGGCAATGACATTGACCAGAGCACCTCGCCGGTCGAGGCCGGCCTTGGCTGGGCGATGCAGAAACGCCGCAAGGAAGAAGGCGGCTTTCCGGGTGCGGAACGTGTGCAGCGCGAACTGGCCGAGGGGCCTGCGCGCAAGCTGGTGGGCATCAAGCCCGACGGCCGCGCGCCCGCGCGTCAGGGGGTCGAGGTGCAATGCCTTGAGGGCAACACCATCGGTCAGATCACCTCGGGCAGCTTTGGCCCCACGGTCGGCGGCCCGGTTGCAATGGGCTATGTGTCCGCGGGCCATGGCGAGCCGGGCGAGAAGGTCAACCTGATCATCCGGGGCAAGGCGCAACCGGCGCAGATCGTGGCGCTGCCCTTCGTCAAACAGAATTACAAGCGTTGAAGTCAGGAGAGAGACACCATGGCAACCTATTATTCCGAAGAGCATGAATGGCTGGCGGTCGAAGGCGACACGGCCACGCTGGGCATCACCAAACACGCGGCCGAGCAGCTGGGTGAGGTGGTCTTTGTCGAGCAGCAGGAAGTGGGCGAAGAGTTCGACAAGGACAGCGAGATCGGCGTGATCGAATCCGTCAAGGCCGCCTCCGAGCTTTACGCGCCGGTTGATGGTGAGATTATCGAGGTGAACGAGTCGCTGGCCGACAATCCCGGCGCGCTGAACGACGACCCCGAAGGCGAGGCCTGGATCTACAAGATCAAGATCGCCGATGCCGCGCAGCTGGAAGATCTGATGGACGAAGCCGGCTACAAGGCCTTCATCGGCTAAATCCGGCCCGGAGCCCCAGAGACCGGGGCTCCCCGCTTCATCTTTTTCCAAATACTCCCGCCGGAGGCATCTGCCAGAGCGGCCGGGCGAGACATTCTTTGAGGAGCGCTGCAATGGCCTTCAAACTGACCGACTACGAAGCCTATGACTTCGCCAATCGCCGCCACATCGGCCCGTCGCCCACCGAGATGCGCGACATGCTGCAGGTGATCGGCTTCAAGACGCTGGACCAGCTGATCGACGCCACCGTCCCGCCCGCGATCCGGCAGAAGGAGCCGCTGGACTGGGGCCCGGCGATGACGGAACGCGATGCGCTCTTTCACATGAAGCAGGTGGCGGGCAAGAACAAGGTTCTGACCTCGCTGATCGGTCAGGGCTATTACGGCACCACCACCCCGGCGCCGATCCTGCGCAACATTCTGGAAAACCCGGCCTGGTACACGGCCTACACACCCTATCAGCCCGAGATCAGCCAGGGCCGGCTCGAAGCGCTGCTGAACTTCCAGACCATGGTCAGCGACCTGACCGGGCTCGATGTGGCCAACGCCTCGCTGCTGGACGAAGCCACTGCCGCGGCAGAAGCCATGGCGATGGCCAAGCGCGGCGGCCGGTCCAAGGCCAATAACGCGGCCTTCTTCGTCGACCGCAACTGCCATCCGCAGACCATCGCGGTCATCAAAACCCGCGCCGAGCCGCTGGGCATCGACGTGCAGGTGGGCGATCCCGATCAGCTGGATGCAGGTGCCGTCTTTGGTGCAATCTTCCAGTATCCGGGCACCCATGGCCATGTGCGCGACTTCACGAACGAGATCGCGGCGCTGCATGAACATAACGCCATCGCCGTTGTCGCCGCTGACATCCTGTCGCTGGCGCTGCTGAAATCCCCCGGCGAGATGGGCGCGGATATCGCCATCGGCTCGACCCAGCGCTTTGGCGTGCCGATGGGTTATGGCGGCCCGCACGCCGCGTATATGGCGACCACCGACAAGCTGAAGCGCTCGATGCCGGGCCGGATCATCGGGGTCAGCATCGACAGCCGCGGCAACAAGGCCTACCGCCTGGCGCTGCAGACCCGCGAGCAGCACATCCGCCGCGAAAAGGCGAACTCGAACGTCTGTACCGCGCAGGCGCTGCTGGCGGTCATTGCCTCGATGTATGCGGTCTATCACGGACCCGACGGCATCAAGGCGATCGCGCAATCGGTGCACCGCAAAACCTCGCGCCTGGCCGCCGGTCTGGAAGAGGCGGGCTTTGCGGTGGAACCCGAAGTGTTCTTCGACACCATCACGGTCGAGGTCGGCCACCTGCAGAACGTAGTGATGGAGGCCGCCGTGGCCCGTGGCGTCAACCTGCGCAAGGTCGGCGAGACCCGCGTGGGCATCAGCCTGGACGAACAGACCCGCCCCGAAACCATCGAGGCGGTCTGGGGTGCCTTCGGCATCGACCGCAAGGATGACAGCTCGAACAAGCAATACCGCCTGCCGGATTACGCGCTGCGCGAAAGCGAGTACCTGACCCACCCGATCTTCCACAAGAACCGGGCCGAGGCCGAGATCACCCGCTATATGCGCCGTCTGGCCGACCGCGATCTGGCGCTGGACCGGGCGATGATCCCGCTGGGCTCGTGCACCATGAAGCTGAACGCCACGATCGAGATGATCCCGGTCACCTGGCCCGAGTTCGGCAACCTGCATCCCTTCGTGCCCGAAGATCAGGCGCGGGGCTATCACGAGATGATTGCGGATCTGAACGACAAGCTGTGCCAGATCACCGGGTATGACGCAATCAGCCAGCAGCCCAACTCGGGCGCGCAGGGCGAATATGCGGGCCTTCTGACCATCCGCAACTATCACTTCGCCCGTGGCGAAGGGCAGCGCAATGTCTGCCTGATCCCGACCTCGGCCCATGGCACCAACCCGGCTTCGGCGCAGATGGTGGGCTGGCAGGTTGTGCCGGTGAAATCGGATGACAAGGGCAACATCGATCTGAATGACTTCCGCGAAAAGGCGGAAAAGCATTCGGACCATCTGGCCGCCTGCATGATCACCTACCCCTCGACCCATGGCGTGTTTGAGACCACCGTGCAGGAGGTCTGCCAGATCACCCATGATCACGGCGGTCAGGTCTATATCGACGGCGCCAACATGAACGCCATGGTCGGCCTGTCGCGCCCCGGTGACATTGGCGGCGATGTCAGCCACCTGAACCTGCACAAGACCTTCTGCATCCCGCATGGCGGTGGCGGCCCCGGCATGGGTCCGATCGGCGTCAAGGCGCATCTGGCCGAGCATCTGCCGGGCCACCCGGAATATGGCACCGCCGTGGGTCCGGTCTCGGCGGCCCCATTCGGCTCGCCCTCGATCCTTCCCGTCTCATGGGCCTATGTGCTGCTGATGGGCGGTGCGGGGCTGACGCAGGCCACCAAAGTGGCGATCCTGAACGCCAACTACATCGCGGCGCGGCTCAAGGACGCCTATCCGATCCTCTACACATCGGAAACGGGCCGGGTGGCGCATGAATGCATCCTCGACACAAGACCGCTGGACGAGGCGGCGCATGTCACCGTCGACGATGTGGCCAAGCGTCTGGTCGATTCAGGCTTCCACGCCCCCACGATGAGCTGGCCGGTGGCCGGAACCCTGATGGTCGAGCCCACCGAATCCGAACCCAAGGACGAGCTCGACCGTTTCTGCGACGCCATGCTCTCGATCCGCTCGGAAGCGCAGGACATCATCGACGGCAAGATCGACGCGGAAAACAACCCGCTGAAAAACGCCCCTCACACGGTGCGTGATCTGGTCGGCGACTGGGACCGCCCCTACACCCGCGAACAGGCCTGCTTCCCTCCGGGCTCCATGGGCGTCGACAAATACTGGTCCCCCGTCAACCGCGTCGACAACGCATACGGCGACCGAAACCTCGTCTGCACATGCCCACCCATGGACGCATACGAAGACGCCGCAGAGTAACACAACCCTACCCCGCCGAAACATCGGCGGGGTTTTTCGCCAATCGGAAACGCGTGTTCTGATTTGTGCCCGTTTCAGATGTCGTTTTTACCCGGTAAAGCGTCTTTTCTGCTTGCTGCAGGTGCGAAGGCCCCCTAGGTCTGTCCGTGGGACACCCCTCCCCAACGAGGGGCGTGTATCTGGAAGGGTAATACACATGACGATCGAACAACCGGCGACGCGGCCGGCAAATCCGCGCTTTTCTTCGGGCCCCTGTGCCAAACCCCCCACATTTGACCTGACAAAACTGGCTGATGCCGCATTGGGCCGGTCGCACCGCGCCGCTACTGGCAAGGATAAGCTGAAGGCGGCCATCGAAGGCACGCGCGAGATTCTGGGCATTCCGGCGGATTATCGCATTGGCATCGTTCCCGCTTCGGACACCGGCGCGGTTGAAATGGCGCTGTGGTCTTTGCTGGGTGCGCGCAAGGTCGAGATGCTGGCCTGGGAAAGCTTTGGGTCCGGCTGGGTGACCGATGTGGTCAAGCAGTTGAAAATCGACGCCGAGGTGAAGACGGCGGATTACGGGCAGATCGTTGATCTGGCCTCGGTCGATTTCGCGAATGACGTGGTCTTTACGTGGAACGGCACCACCTCGGGTGTACGGGTACCCAATGGCGACTGGATTGCCGATGACCGCCAGGGCCTGACGATCTGCGATGCAACCTCGGCGGCCTTTGCGATGGATCTGCCCTGGGACAAGCTGGATGTAACAACCTTCAGCTGGCAGAAAGTACTGGGGGGCGAAGCGGCCCACGGGATGCTGATCCTCAGCCCGCGTGCTGTTGAACGGTTGGAAAGCTATACCCCCGCATGGCCGCTGCCCAAGATTTTCCGCCTGACCAAGGGCGGCAAACTGATCGAAGGCATCTTTACCGGGGCAACGATCAACACGCCGTCAATGCTGGCGGTCGAAGATTATCTTTTTGCGCTGGACTGGGCCCGCTCGGTGGGCGGATTGCAGGGGCTGATCGCGCGTGCGGATGCCAATGCGGGTGCGGTACACGCGTTCTGCGACCAGAACGGCTGGATCGCAAACCTGGCAGAGGATGAGGCGACACGGTCGAACACTTCGGTCTGCCTGAAGTTCACCGACGCGCGTATTCAGGACGGTGCAGCCTTTGCCAAGGCAGTCGCCAAGCGACTTGAAGCCGAGAATATCGCACTTGATATCGGCGCTTATCGCGACGCGCCTGCGGGCCTGCGCATCTGGTGCGGCGGTACGGTTGAAACCTCGGATATTCAGGCGATGCTGCCCTGGCTGGCATGGGCCTTTGCGACCGAGATCAAAGCGCAGGCGCAGGCTGCCTGAGTTTCATGTGCCGGGCTGAAGCCCGGCCTACCCCATCACTGATGTAAGGCGGGCGTCAGCGCGCTACCCTCTGAAGAATTCAAAGGACCAACCAAAATGGCTCCCAAAGTACTCGTATCCGACAATCTCAGCGAAACCGCAGTGCAGATTTTCCGCGACCGCGGCATCGACGTGGATTTCATGCCCGAGCTGGGCAAAGACAAAGACAAGCTTGCCGAGGTGATCGGTCAATATGATGGCCTCGCCATCCGTTCGGCAACCAAGGTTACACCGACCCTTCTGGAAAAAGCCGACAGGCTGAAGGTCATCGGCCGCGCCGGGATCGGCACCGACAATGTCGACAAAGAGGCGGCCTCGAAAAAAGGGGTGATCGTGATGAACACACCCTTCGGCAACATGATCACCACCGCCGAACACGCCATCGCGATGATGTTCGCCGTGGCGCGGCAAATCCCCGAGGCCAGCACCTCGACCCATGCGGGCAAGTGGGAAAAGTCCAAGTTCATGGGGATCGAGCTGACCAACAAGACACTGGGCGTGATCGGTGCCGGTAACATTGGTGGCATCGTGTGCGAACGGGCTTTGGGCCTGAAAATGAAAGTCATCGCTTATGATCCTTATCTGGGCGAAGAGAAAGCGTCCAAGATGGGCGTCGAGAAGGTCGAGCTGGACGAACTGCTGGCGCGCGCCGATTTCATTACCCTGCATGTGCCGCTGACGGATCAGACCCGCAACATCCTGAGCCGCGAGAATCTGGCCAAAACCAAAAAAGGCGTACGGATCATCAACTGTGCCCGCGGCGGTCTGGTCGATGAAGTGGCTCTGGCCGAAATGCTGCAATCCGGTCATGTTGCCGGAGCGGCCTTTGACGTGTTCAGCGAGGAACCCGCCAAGGACAACGCATTGTTCAACCTGCCCAACGTGGTCTGCACGCCCCATCTGGGTGCGGCGACCACCGAGGCGCAGGAGAACGTGGCCTTGCAGGTGGCTGAACAGATTTCGAACTACCTGCTGACGGGCGCGGTCGAGAACGCGCTGAACATGCCCAGCGTGACAGCGGAAGAAGCCAAGCTGATGGGGCCGTGGATCAAGCTGGCAGGTCATCTGGGCAGCTTCATCGGCCAGATGACGGATGAACCGGTCAAGGCGATCAACATCCTCTATGACGGTGTGGCCGCTGAAATGAACCTGGCTGCGCTGAACTGTTCGGTGGTCGCGGGGATCATGAAAAAGTTCAACCCCGAGGTGAACATGGTCTCGGCCCCTGTGGTCGCGAAAGAACGCGGGATCAAAATCTCGACCACCAATCAGGATAAGTCGGGTGTTTTTGATGGCTATATCAAGGTCACGGTCGTAACGGACAAGCGTGAACGGTCGATCGCGGGTACGGTGTTCAGCGATGGCAAGCCGCGCTTCATCCAGATCAAAGGCATCAATATCGATGCCGAGGTCGGCGCTCATATGCTGTACACCACCAACGAAGACGTGCCCGGCATCATCGGCACGCTGGGTCAGACCATGGGTGAGAACAACGTCAACATCGCCAATTTTACCCTCGGCCGCACAGAGGCTGGCGGCGAAGCGATTGCGTTGCTCTATGTCGACGAACCGGTCCCGGCCGAAGCACGGGCAAAGCTTGCCGAAACAGGCCTGTTCACGCAGATCAAACCGCTGGAATTCGACGTCGCCTGATCGCGGCTGTTGAGTTTAAGAAACAGTTCACGACCCGGTTATGCGAATACCCGGGTCCTTTCTTCTCTGATTTCGCAATCTGAGTCACAAGCGAGCTGACTCATACCGCCGGAGGATTCTATGACATTGCCAGTCTATGCCATTGGTGATCTGCACGGGCAGGTGGCCGAACTGGACCGCGCGCTGTCTCTGATCCAAAGCGATGGCGGCCTCGATGCGCAGATCGTGTTCCTTGGTGATTACGTGGATCGCGGCCCTGACAGTCGCGGGCTGATCGACCGCCTGATTGCCGGGCGTGATGCGGGTCGGAACTGGATTACTCTTCTGGGCAATCACGACCGCATGTTTGCCTGGTTCATGGAGGACACTCCGCGCCACGATCCGCATTTGTTGGTGGGATACCACTGGCTGCATGACAGGTTGGGCGGGGTCGACACCCTGCGCAGCTATGGGGTGGAATTCGAAGGTCAGATCCGCCTTGAAAACCTGCACCGTATGGCTCAGACAGCCGTGCCGAAGTCGCACCTGACCTTCCTGCGCGATCTGGTGGTGATGCATCAGACGCCCGAGATTGTCTTTGTTCATGCGGGTATCCGTCCGGGTGTGCCGCTGAATGAACAGCAGGCAAGTGATCTGATCTGGATCAGACAGGACTTCCACGACTACCACGGCCCGCACCCCAAACTGATCGTTCATGGTCACACGCCTGTGGATCAGGCGACGCATTATGGCAACCGGATCAATCTGGACACGGGGGCCGGGTACGGACGCCCGACGGGCGTCGCTGTATTCGAGGGACAGAAATGCTGGGAACTGACCGAACAAGGTCGAACACCGTTGACGCCCTGACCGTCCCGCATGGGTATGACACTGGAGATTGGAATATGTACGTCGCCACTTTGCTGACCAACCCGGTTGCACCCTCGCTGGACCGTGCCTTGCCTGAATCGCTGCGCAACGCGTGGGGCGGTGGAGATGTCCTGTGGCTCAGCCCTGACGAGGCGGTCGAGTTTGAGCTGAGTGACATGCCCGCCAATCGCTGGGATGTTTGGGCTGATCTGCAAGGCATGGGCGTGGACCTGATTGTGCAGCCCGCACAGGGGAGGCGCAAAAAGATGCTGTTGGCCGATATGGACAGCACCATGATCCAGCAGGAATGCATTGACGAACTGGCGGATGAGGCTGGCGTCGGCGAAAGGGTCAAGGACATCACCGCCCGCGCCATGAACGGAGAGCTGGATTTCGAAGGTGCTCTGATCGAACGGGTTGGTCTGCTGAAGGATCTGGATGAAAGCGTCATTGGCAAAGTCCTGCGCGAACGGATCACCCTGATGCCCGGCGGACAGGCGTTGCTGGCAACAATGCGAGCCAACGGTGCCTATGCTGCACTGGTGTCCGGTGGCTTTACCGCCTTCACCGCGCGGGTGGCAGAGCTGCTGGGGTTCGATGAAAATCGCGCCAACACTCTGCTGGCCGCAGATGGCAAACTGACGGGCGATGTGGCGCGTCCCATATTGGGGCGGCAAGCCAAGATCGAGGCGCTTGAGCAGATTTCCACGCGTCTTGGGTTGTCCGAAAATGACGTGATCGCCGTGGGCGACGGGGCCAATGATCTGGGCATGCTGGGGCGGGCCGGAACCGGGGTTGCCCTTCACGCCAAGCCGTCGGTGGCCGCGAAATGTGACGTGCGGGTGAATCACGGCGATCTGACGGCACTGCTTTACCTGCAAGGGTACAGTCGCTTGGATTTTACCGAATCCTGACAGGGCTTTTCATTATTTAACACTTGTGTTAAATAGAGGTTATGAGCACGCTTCTGACCACCTTTTCCGCTTTGTCCGATGCCACCCGGTTCTCGATTGTCGAGCAGCTGATGGAGCAGGGCGAACTGCCCGCCGGTGACCTGATCGAAGGGCGCGGAATGTCCGGTGCTGCGATTTCGCGCCATCTGAAAGTGTTGCGCGAGGCAGGGTTGGTGCAGCAGCGCGTGCGGGGCACCCAACGGATGTACTCCATCCGGTCCGACGGGCTGCGGATGATTGCCGACTGGACGATCTCCAAACGGCAATTCTGGGAAAGCAGCCTCGATCGCCTCAGTGATATCATCGAAAGGGAGAAGTCATGGCCGACCTGAAACTGGAACGGGACTTCCCCGTCAGCCCAGAGGATCTGTTTGCATGGATCAGCGACGGCAGCCGGTTGTTGCAATGGTGGGGGCCCGAAGGGATGCATGTCCCCGAGCATAATCTGGATTTCTCGCGCACCGGCCCGTGGTATTCGGTCATGGAAAACGGCGAGGGCCAGCAATACAAGGTCTCGGGCCACGTCACGCATGTCGACCCGCCAAACTCGGTGGGGTTTACCTGGGGCTGGCATGACGATCAGGATCAGCGCGGGGCCGAAAGCCACGTTTCCTTCACGGTCACAGCGACGGGCACAGGGTCACGCTTGGTTTTGGACCACCGCGAACTGGCCGATGCCGAAGCAGCCGCGAACCACAATCAGGGCTGGACGTCTTCGCTGCGCAAACTCGAAGCGAAGTGCAAATAAGGTTTCATCAGGGAGGAGCGATATGCCCCAATATTTGTTTGTTTATCACGGGGGACACACCCCGACCGACCCCGCCGAGATTGAGGCGACCATGGCCGCTTGGGGCGCATGGTTTCAGGGTATGGCCGAAGCGTTGGAAATCCCCGGCAACCCGGTCGGACAGTCCTATACGGTCAGCAGCAGCGGGGTTGTCGACAATGGCGGCGCAAACCCGGCCTCGGGCTTTACCGTGATCAAGGCCGACAGTATCGAAGCCGCGACCGAGATGGCCAAGGGCTGTCCGATGGTCGTCAACGGCTCGGGCTCGGTCGAGGTGGCCGAGGTGCACGAGATCGAGATGTAGGGGCCTTAGCCGGGGAAACCCGGCGCAGGTTTGATCACGCCGCATTCCAGCCCCCGGCGGCTGTATTGCGTGGCGTTCATGAACTTGCGGGTGGCCGGGTGATCGGCCTCCAGCACACCAAGGCTCACCAGAATAGCGGCGATGGCGCATTCGCTGGCCCGTGTGGTGCCGTCGGTAATCTTCAGCGCAACGCCCATGCGTTTTTCCGGGATGATGGCTACAAACACCGCCTCGGCCCCGGTCTTGATGGCGGCGCGTCCGTTCATGGCGCGCATCAGTTCGGTGCAGGCACGGGTCTCACCGGCGACCAGTTCCGGGTGTTTCACCATGGCCGCCACCAACTGAACCGCTGCCTCGCTGGAACGGTCGGACCGATCCGAGGCGCTGGCGAACCATGCCATCGACCGGGCCAGCCCGGTCAGCGACACGGCGAAATTCGGGGCGGAACAGCCGTCAATACCGTAACCGGGGCTGGTTTCGCCTGACGTCTCTTCGATGGCAGACAAGCAGGCCTGCTGCACCGGGTGATCGATTTCCAGATATTCCGGCCCTGCGCCCATATGCTGACCCAGTGTCAGGAAACCACAATGCTTGCCGGAACAGTTGTTGTGGATCTGGCACGGGGTGTCATCCGCCAGGATAAGCCGATCCCGCGCGGCAGTGTCCGCTGGCTCCTGTGGCCCGCAGCGCAAGTCGTGCTCGCTCAGCCCCAGATGATCAAGCCACGCTGTCACGCGGTCGGTATGGATCGCGGCCCCATTGTGGGACGCGCAGGCCAGCGCAAGATGTTCGCTGTTCAATCCGTATTTTGCCGCGGCTCCCGACGTGACCAGCGGAAGCGCCTGAATCATCTTGGCGGATGAGCGCGGATAGATAACCGCCTGCGGGTCGCCCCAGCTGCGCACGATCTGGCCGGTGTCGTCGCAGATGACCGCGTGGCCCAGATGCAGGCTTTCCAGCAAGTTGCCACGCCGCAGTTCTGTCATTGCTACGGGCTGCGTCATCTGGACCTCCGAAATTAATGCGCAAAATTCTGCCAATCGCCCTTTCGCCTGTGGCGAAACCTGCGTTAGTGTGTGTATGTCGGCAATCATCGGAATGCGCAACGGAATAGACGGGCCGGAAGGGTTCGCAGCCATGTCCGATGGATTTGAGGTATCGGTCGAGCTAGGAGGCTGGACAAATGGGATCAATGCTCGTTCGTACGATTGCGGGCCTGTGTGTGGCAGGCATCGCCGCGACTTCTGCAATCGCCCAGCAGGCGACAAGCACAAACCGGGTTGCTGCAAAAACGGACTGGAGCGTTTTTGTCGAAGATGATCCCACCGAATGCTGGAGCGTTTCGGCCCCCAAGGAAACGGTGAACACCCGGGGCGGGCGCGTCGTATCCGTGCGGCGCAGCGACATCCTGTTGTTTGTGTTCTATCGCCCCAATGCCGAGGTCAAAGGACAAGTGACCTTTACCGGCGGCTACCCGTTTGCTCCGGGATCGACGGTGAACCTGAATGTCGACGGGTCCGAGTTTGAACTGTTCACCGAAGGTGAGTGGGCCTGGCCTGCGTCAGATGCAGATGACGCCAAGATCGTCACCGCGCTGAAACGCGGAACCGAGGCTGTTCTGACTGCCCGGTCCGAACGCGGCACGCAAACCAAGGACACCTTCTCGCTGCTGGGCTTTACCGCAGCAATCGAAGACGCCGAAAAGCGCTGCACCAAGTAAGCACCCCGACCTAAGCAAATGGTCGCGTCATTGGCGGCGCTTTTCTTATGTGGACTTCCGTCAAGTGGGTCAGCCCATGCTGCGATTGCTCAATCCGCCCTCAAATGGCAGGATTGAGCCCAAACTACTGAATGCTGCGGATAGCATCAATTTCCGAAGGCAATTGCTTAGCTGACATTCAGCAACGGTTTGAAACCAGTCTCGTAGATAACTTCGCCTGTCTTGTGGCGTTTGCTTCTAAAAACGAAAAATTCGCTACTTGCTACCGGCGATAAGGACCGGTTCATATAAAGGCGGTCGCATGAAAGTCGACGTTCTTTGCCGGAATTCATCTATGTTGGAGACGAAGACATGATCGAAGATCTGTGCCAATCAAGGGGAGCACTAGCGCACCAGTATCTGCGACGGCAGTTCTCCGTATACCCGTTTGTAAAACCCACTGAAGCGACCGAGTTCAGAAAATCCCGCTCGTCGGGCAGCCATCTTCACAGTCAGTTTTTCTTCGCGGGCTAAGGACAGTTCATTGTGAACACGCGATAAGCTCAAGTGCCTAGTGTATCTTGCTGGAGAAAGACCGGTTACTTGATAAAAAGCTGCATTTAATGTTGGTGCGCTGACCCCGCATAAACCGCATAGATCGTGCAGGCTAACCGTGGTGTCTTGGTTTTGCATCAGATACTGCTGCGCGGTACGAAATGTTTCATAGGAACGAATGTTTTGCGGCGTATGCGTCGTTCCCTCGCCGATTAAGGCGGTAGCCAAAGCGATGGCCACGGTCTGCTCTACAGCTTCCGGGTCGTCAAAGTTCGTTGATCCGTAAACAGCGTTTGCAAGCGCCGATATCAGGTTGCCGAATGTATGTGGCTCAAGCGATATCGGCCCTTTGGGGATATCAGTCTCATCGGGGTTGTATCCTACAAGAGCCGCCATGACTTTAAGTAGCAAGTCGGTGTCCACGCTGCCCGCAAAGAGATTGCGGCTCGGGGCAAAAAGCTCCGTTTCGTCCCAGCCGAAATTCAGGAATAAAGTCCGTTTGCCGCCGGAGGCACCGTTCAATTTCCAATCACTTGCATCCGTGACCGGTAGCGTAAAAGTGACATAGCCTCGGGGTTGCTCGGTGCGTATGCAAGCTTCATGCGGAAAACGTGTATGGACGAGCCCGACGCGGTCCGATTTGAACCCCATCACCTGATCGACGCCCTCGCTTGGCGAATACTGCACGATCTGACCTTGCAGAAGCCCCTCGTTCATCAATACGCTGAGTGTGCTTGAGAAACGAAAGTACGTCGGTTCCTTCAGAATAATTTCGTTTTTTTTTAATTTCTGCATAACTTTGTGACCACACAATAATTGAAAAAAGCAATAGGCTTCACGGCAGCCGATAGGAGACCGTGATGAAATTTAATAGCTTTGCCCTTGCCATTTTTGCAATAGGCGCTTCTGCAGTCTGCGCGCAAGATGCGGATGGTCCCATTTTAATTACCAACGTGAATGTTTTCGACGGCGTCAACGAGGCGCTCATCGAAAACGCCAATGTGGTCGTGACCGACAATCTGATTACTGCTGTGTCGGCCGAAGATCTCGCGGTGGCAGGCGGCCGCGTGATTGACGGCGGCGGGCGCACGCTGATCCCCGGGCTGATCGACGTTCATTGGCACACGCTATACTGCTGCAACCCGCAAAGTGTCGTGGTGACTGGCGACGTGCTCGAAATCGCCATCCGCGGCGCACAAGGTGCGGAAAAGACGTTGATGCGTGGTTTCACGACCACGCGTGACGTCGGCGGCAACTCCTTCGCGATCAAGCGGATGATCGATCGGGGGGAGTTGAAAGGCCCGCGCATCCTGCCATCGGGGCCGCCCGTGACGCAGACAGGCGGCCATTTCGACTACCGCCCCTACCAGGCGGTGCCGACCAATCCTGCGGACTCCCAGTGGTACTGGTTCAGCGTTGGCGTCATGGCGATGGCGGACGGGGTGCCAGAGGTGACCAAGCGCGCCCGCGAAATCATGCGTATGGGAGCGACGCAGCTCAAGATTTCTACAGGGGGCGGGGTGTCGTCCACCTATGACCCTCTCGACGTCAGGCAGTACACGCGAGCCGAAATCGAGGCTTTCGTCGAAGTCGCCGACACCTACAACACCTACGTCGCCTCTCACACCTTTACGGACGAAGCTGTACGTATCTCGGTCGAGGCCGGCGTGAAAACCATCGAGCATGGCTTTCTCATGAGCCGCGAGACGATGGAATTGATGCGCGACAACGATGTCTGGCTGTCGGTGCAGCCGCTGCTCGATGACGAGGATGGCTTTACTTTCGATGACCCCGTGAGCCAGCAGAAATGGATCGATGTCACGAACGGCACCGACTTCACTTACAAGACCGCGAAAGAAGTAGGGGTCAAGGTGGCCTTTGGCACCGACATCCTGTTCGATCCCGCTCTCGCTGAGCGTCAGGGCGCGTTTCTGGCGAAACTTCAAAGGTGGTACACGCCTTACGAAGTTCTGAAGCAGGCCACGTCGAACAATGCGGAACTGCTGGAACTCGCAGGCCCGCGCCACCCCTATCCGGCTGGCCCCTTGGGGGTCATCGCGGAAGGTGCCTACGCCGATCTGATCCTTGTCGATGGCAATCCGCTTGAGGACATTGATCTGATCGCCGATCCGCATGAAAATTTCGATCTCATCATGAAAGATGGTGTTATCTATAAAAACGAGATCGAGTGAGGCGGTCGGACCGATGCTGTCGTTAAACCGTCTGCTGTTGCTTCAGTCGATTTTCGCGGCGGCCTCGCTCACCTATCTCGTCGTCAACCTGATCCGTAGCGAGACCACCGGCAAGGCGCTCAGCGCGGCGGCCATCGGTCCCTCAATCGCTATGTTCATCGTCTATCTGGGCATTCTCTGGCTCGGCCGCTCGGGCCATATCGGCTGGTACCGGATCGGAATGATCCCGGCGCTCATCCTCTTCGGGGGCGGCGGGGTAGCCGGGAATATCCTTCGGTATTTTCAAAGTGGCTTGGAGAACTATGCGAGTGTTTCTGCGTTTCTAATTGCTGTTTTGATCAATGGTTGCGGAACAATTCTGAATGTGGTCGCGACACTTGGGCTGTTCAAAAGGGGCGAAACGTTATGAAGATATCCGGCAGTGCCGACGCAAAAGGCAGTATTTCGCGGAGCGAGTGGGCGCGACTTTGCTCAATGCAAATGATCGCATTCGTGAGTTCGCTTGTGATGGCATTTCCAAACATGGCCCCCGCGCAAGAAAACATACTCGAGGTTGCAGAATTCGAGGGTACCGTTGTTCCGGCACGTGAAGCCGAGATCACGCCAATCGTCAGCGCATGGTTGCGGGAAATTACCTTCGCACCCGGCCAAATGGTCGAGGAAGGCGACATCCTGTTCGAGTTCGCAAAGCCGCCTGCGGAGTACCGGTTGCAACTTGCCCAAGCGCAGCTCGATGCCGCGCGCGCGCAATTGCTTGAGGCGATAGCAGACGTCAAACGCGCTGAGACTCTTGCGGATCGGGATGTGGTTTCTGCTGTCGACCTGGAGAAGGCCGAAGCACTTCGTGATATCGCCTTTGCCAACGTCGCACAGGCCGAGGCGAATGTTGGTCTTGCAAAACTTGGCGTGATGCAGATGATACAGAAAGCACCCTTCTCGGGAGTGATGAGTGCATCAATGGTGCGTGAAAACGGCTGGCAGGATGTCGGCGACGGGGACATCACCATGGCTATCATTACGCAACTCGATCCGATCCAGGTTGTGGGTGAGGTGCCTTACGATGTGTACGCGGCGCGGCAGAAGATGTTCGCCTCGGACGAAGCCTTGATCGAAGGGGTCGTGCTCTCGCTCACCCTGCCGGATGGCGAGGAATACCCGTACCGGGGCAAGCTTGTTTCGGGTGGCTACACGTTCGAGGAAGAGACGCAGAAAATCACGGTTTGGGGCGAGTTTCCGAATCCGGAGCATCTTCTTCGGCCCGGCCTGAAAGTCACCGTTCAGTCCGAAGTGAACTGAACCTGTAATTCACAGTTCGGCGCTGACGTCGGACTAACCTGCATCGCACAGCGGAGGCCCGTATGTCTGTAAAGAATTTCGTTGCCACAACCCTTGTCATGCTGGCCGTGTTCGGCCCGGCAGGAGCTCAGGACAACACCGATGCCGGCACTCTCATCACAGGGGCGCGTATCTTCGACGGGCTTAGTCCCGACCTGATCGAGGGGCAGGACGTTCTGATCAAGGACGGCATGATCGCCGCCATCGGGGCCGGACTCGATACGCCCGAGGGGGCCACGGTCATTGACGCTGAGGGGCGCGTCATGACGCCAGGCTTCATCGACATGCACTACCATCTCAGCCTCTGCACGGTGCCGGTGGCGGACATGGCCGGATCCTACGCTCCGGATCTGGATTACATCGGGATCAAGGCGGCGGGCGCCGCGTCATGGGGCGCCAAGCTGGCCGCTGACCGCGGCGAGATTGCCGGGCCGCGCGTATGGCCATCGCTTCGGGCGATTTCTCAATTCGGCGGACATGGTGATGCTAATCCCCGCTTCATGAACCCGCGCGAATTCGGTGGACCGGAAAACAACCTCGAACGACTGGGCTACAGCAGGATCGTAAATGGGCGCGACGATGTGCTCGCTGCCGCGCGGGAGAACCTCAAGCGTGGCGCAAGCCAGATCAAGATGCACCTCGCCGGCGGTGTCGGAACTGAGTTCGACCCGATTGATGGGCGGCAGTTCATCAAAGAGGAAATAGAAGCGGCGGTCGAGGTAGCAGACGGCTTCGGCACCTACGTGACGGCACATGTCTATACTGTCGATGGCATCAAGCAGGCCATCGAGGCGGGCGTCCGTTCCATTGAACACGGCAACCTCATCAACGAGGAAATCGCCCAGATGATGGCCGAGAATGATATCTGGCTGAGCCCGCAGGTACTTGTCTACCGCACCTTTTCGCCTGACCTCGGGCCCGTGCGCCTCGCCAAAGGGCGGATGGTTGAGGCCGGGCTCGACAGCATGTTCACACTGGCCAAAAAGTACGGGATTAAGATCGCTTTCGGCACTGACGTCGTTGTGAACCCACAAGCGTGCGCCGATCAGAACAAGGAGTTTGCGGCCCGTCTTGACTGGTTCACGCCTGCCGAGATCCTGACCCAAGCGACCGCAAACTCCGGTGAGCTGCTTCAGCTCTCTGGTGACCGCAGTCCCTATCCCGGCATCGTTGGTCGGCTCGTCGAAGGTACGCATGCAGACCTGTTGCTGATCGACGGAAATCCGCTCGAGGACATTTCCATCCTCGAAGACCATGAAACCGCGCTCGACCTGATTATGAAGGGCGGGACCATCTACAAAAACGACTTGTAGGAAGTTCAGCATGGTTCAGTCACTTCTGCGGCTGCGTGGCCTTCTAGCCATCTTAGTCATCGCCATCCAGTCCGTCGCCGCCGCAGCGTCTGACGGCGCGAATTCGCAGTTCGCGAGTTGGGATGCGCTCGCTCCCACCGTTGAGCCGTTCGATGACCCCTTCCTCGATATGACGCTGGAACAGAAAAAAGACTTGCGAGATATCTTGATTTCCCAGAAAGCCGAGACCGCCGGGAGTGGCTCGCTCGGTCTGCCGGACGCTGCAAGAGCGGCCCGCGGCAGGCTCGAAGCTGCTGGCCTCGACCCGGATTATCTCCTCGATCAAAGACTGGTCGTAATGAAACGGCGCCGCGAAGAAGCGACCGGCGTGACGTCGACCTTCCTCGATCAACAGGTCCTTCTCGACGGTTTCGTTCTGCCGCTGGTGTGGGAAGGCGAGCGCGTTGTCGAATTCCTGCTCGTGCCCTGGGTCGGTGCCTGCATACACACGCCACCTCCGCCGCCCAATCAGATTATTCACGTCGCCTTCCCCGAGGGACTGGAGCTGAAACGGCGGTTCGAAGCGGTCCGGTTGGAAGGGACATTGCGCCATCGACCCGCAGAGCATGCGCTGTTTCTGATCGATGGAAGCCGGCAGATCCCCGCCTCATACGGCCTGGACGGTGCAGCACTAACCGGCCAGCCGGGTGAAATCGTTGCGGCCTCCGCGTCCGGTGTTCCGGCCCTCATCAGAGCGCAAATCTGGGTAAACACGCTCTTCACATCGGGAATGTCAGAAATCGGCAAGGAGGGGTCGGCACAAGCAATTCTCTTGGCCGTGCTTTTGGCCTTCGGATACGGGGCACTTCACACGCTGGGACCAGGCCACGGCAAGGCGGTCGTGATCTCTTACTTTGTGGGGACAGGTGGCAGTCTCCGACGCGGGCTCAACATGGGCGCGCGCATCGCCGCCTTTCACGTCGCATCGGCGATCGTGGTCGTCTTCCTTCTCGATCTCGCCGTGCGGCAAGCGACAGGAGCTGCCCCCTCCGATTACAGGATGATCCGCCTTCTCAGCTATTCGCTGATTGTCGCCATCGGTGCCGTGATGCTCTGGCAGGCCATTCGCGCCATGCGGCAGCAAACGCCCGAAGCCGTTCAGCACAAGCACGACCATCATCATGCCGATCACGCCCACAGTGCCTGCGCAGCCTGCAATGGGCACGAGGCGCGTGCGGTAGGCGGCTGGGTCGCGGCTGCCGTGGGTGTCGTCCCGTGCACCGGAGCATTGATCGTGATGCTGTTCGGCCTTGCGAATGACCTGATCTGGCCGGCTACTCTGATGGTGGTCTCGATCTCGGCCGGTATGGCGGTCGCCATGTCCGCGCTGGGGGTCGCTGCGCTCTGGGGCCGTGGTTGGGCAGAACGCCGCTTCGCATCTGATCAGCCAACGCGACAACGCTTCGCTAAAGGTGCGCGTCTTGCAGGTGCAATATGCGTTCTTGTGATTGGCGTAGGGCTGTTCTTCACCACCCTTGTTCACGCGCCTACAGATCGACTTCAATTGGACGGAATTGCCACGGTCTCTGAGAGTTTGAGCGTATCTGGAGGATGATCTAGCCTCTTGTAAGTATGTAGTACGAACGAAAGGTTTTCTGGCAAACGCCTAGGTAGACAGTTTGATACCAGTCCCTTCCATCATAGGTTCAGCACGGACGTTTGAGAGCGATTTAGAAGTGATGGAGGATCGTAAAGGCGTTTTTTGGCATCGGTGCCAATAACGACTGAAGCCGAGCAAACTTAGCGCAATTCAAAGTGAAGGTCTGCGAAGCGCACCAAAGCAGCTACAAACTCAAACACGGCGAATGAACACTTTGTCCCGCGTTGCGGTCACTGATCGTTCGCATATCAACCCAATCCGCTCGCGTTGTGCGCGGCGAGTTGAAGGCCAAGACTGCGATGTTGACCGGTCTGCGTAAGCCTTTTCTTATTCGTGCCTGTCAGGATGCAGTATCACCAAGCGCCGCTTTCGGTACGCTCCGCATTCAAACAGTATGCCACACAAGCGCTTCCGTCGTAGCTATGTTGAAACCCTCTGAGATGGGGAACCTTCAACACCGCAGAACTCAATCACAACGTGGAACAGCACTGTTACTCACCCCAGAGCGCAAGATGCAACTTTACGCAGGATCAACCCGTTTACTTGATCCGTATCAATGTGAGCTCTGACGATTTCCGAACTAATCAGTTCAAGAGAAACCAAGGAGTTGCCACCATGCTGAACAAATCTCTTGCCGCGCTGATGATGATATCGGCCATGCTGCTGAGCGCCTGTGAAAACAAGGGCGAGACTTATCCCGTAACCGGCGAACAATGCGGACCGAACGATCCGGTCAAGACCCTGGATGCCGAAGATTGTTATGTCCCACCCGCGGGTGTCTGACGCGGAACCGCATTTCCGTTGATTCAGGGGGCCAACCTGCATCTAAACCTTTCTGGCAAAACATGTTACTCTGGCCTGACCCCTGCTGAATAGATGAATGAGGCGGCCATGCGTCTGATCTTGATTGCACTGCTTTTGCCAGCCACCGCAACCGCCGACCCGGCGTTGGAATGTTCCGACGCCGGATCACAAGTCGAAATCGGATCCTGCGTCGGAGAGATGGACACACGGGTGTCGCGTGCGCTGCAGGTGAGTTTTGATTTGGCGGTACAATCTGCCAAGGAGCTGGATGAGGTCACCGGGCGGGTGGTGGCTGAACCTGCCCTCATGGCGGCGCAAACAGCCTGGGAAACCTATCGCGACACGCATTGCGCCGCCGTCGGCGCGTCGTTTGGCGGCGGATCGGGTACAGGTATCGCAATCACATCATGCCGGGTGAATTTGGGGCGGGCACGCGTTGAAGAACTGTTGAGTTTTGCAAACTGACTGAAACGATTCCTTTTGATCTTTGCACAGGTTCCTATATAGAGGCGCATCCCAAGCCAGAATCCTTGAAGATACGCCTCAGCAGGTACCACAATGTCGCCCAAAGCGCCGATCACTCAAGACGTCATGACTCTCCCTCGTAAATTGCCCGAGGGGAAGGTGAACCTTGTCGGTCTCACCCGCGACCGTTTGCGCGAGGTCCTGATCGAACATGGTACGCCTGAAAAGCAGGCAAAGATGCGCACCGGTCAGATCTGGCAGTGGATCTATCAATGGGGCGTGCGCGATTTTTCCCAGATGACGAATCTCGCCAAAGCGTACCGTGCGCAACTTACCGAAAACTTTGTGGTCGAGATCCCTGAGGTCGTGACCCGACAGGTGTCCGAGGACGGCACCCGCAAATATCTGTGCCGGATCGCGGGTGGGCACGAGGTCGAGGTGGTCTACATCCCCGAGGAAGATCGCGGAACGCTGTGCATATCGTCTCAGGTCGGATGTACACTGACATGTTCGTTTTGTCATACCGGCACCCAGAAACTTGTACGTAATTTAACATCTGCCGAAATTGTCGGGCAGATCATGATGGCGCGCGACGATCTTGACGAATGGCCGACCCCTGGTGCACCAAAGGATGAAACGCGCCTTCTGTCGAACATCGTTCTGATGGGAATGGGTGAGCCGCTTTACAATTTCGAAAATGTCCGCGACGCGATGAAGATCGCGATGGACCCCGAGGGGATATCCCTGTCGCGCCGCCGCATCACGCTGTCGACCAGCGGAGTGGTACCCGAAATTGCACGCACCGCCGAGGAAATCGGCTGTCTGCTGGCGATCTCTTTCCATGCAACCACGGATGAAACCCGCGACGTTCTGGTCCCGATCAATAAGCGCTGGAATATCAATGAGTTGTTGCAGGCGCTGGCCAGCTATCCCAATGCCTCGAACTCCGAGCGGATCACGTTCGAATACGTGATGCTGGACGGTGTGAATGACAGTGACGAGGATGCCCATCGTTTGATCGACCATATCAAGCACCACAAGATTCCGGCCAAGATCAACCTGATCCCGTTCAACGAATGGCCCGGTGCACCGTACAAGCGCAGCTCGAACAACCGCATCCGCGCTTTTGCCAACATCATCTATCAGGCAGGCTACGCCTCTCCCATTCGCAAGACACGGGGCGAGGATATCATGGCGGCGTGCGGTCAGTTGAAATCGGCAACCGAACGTGCCCGCAAATCGCGCAAACAGATTGAGTCCGAAGCCGGTTTAACCCGGTAGTTTTTCTGTCGGGTTCATCATGGATTGGGTGGTCGTGCTTTGATTGTCCAAAATGACCGCCTGCACGCATGAAGTGTGCCTGTAAACTTAATGTTTCAGATACTGATTCAATATGCATAATTTGCTATATTTTAAAGATTCAATGCCGCAGGATGCAGGTTCAAATCGAAGCACAAGGCGGTGAGATTCTGGGACCTGAGCTGGTAAGAGATCCCAGAGCCGCTAGAATAAGAACACTGTCGTCACGTGGCGCTCAGGCGAACTGATTTTCAGGTGGGTCGTAATAATGGACTCCTATCTACGAATAATTCTCCAGCACAAAGCCATTGCGTGCGCGATACTTCTGATTTCTTCAGGACTGGCAACGGCGGATGGTCACAACGCTCATATCGCGATCGAAAATCCGGCAGAGCTGAGCAAGGATGAGGCCGCGGCCCACTACCATTCACTAAGCCGTCGCATGGCACGGGGGTATGCCGCGGCGCAACTGGATCTGATCCTCAACTACCAAAGCTGGCCGCTTTTTAACGACGCGCCTTATATCTCGGCCACGCACGGGCAGCGTTACGTAAACTCGTATGCCAACCGAATGGCACATAACTACGGGACATTGCAGCAAGGCGAAAAACTTCCCATGGGATCGGTGCTTGCCAAGGACAGCATGACGGTGACCGATGAAGGTCACATACATCCAGGCGCCATGTTCATAATGGAAAAATTGCCAGACGGTACCAGCCCGATCACCGCTGACTGGCGTTATATAATGGTGCTGCCGGACGGGTCGGTGTTCGGGGATACTATGGGGGACCGCGCCAGTGAGGTCGCGTACTGCCATGTCTGTCACGAGCAAGTGGCGGATCGCGACTATACGTTCTTTATCCCCGAAGAATATCGGGTGGGAAACTAAGCCGGTTCACCCGGCAGCTTGAGTTCTGTCGCCTCACGGCGGCTGAGCTGTTCGCCTTGTTTTCGTTTGGACAGTACCTCGCGGGCCAACGCGTATTTGTCATCCTGCCAGAAGATCAGGCATCCGTTGCAGCCCTTGCCGCAGCATCCTTCCGTGCCGATGCGGTTTGTCTTGAACCGGCGTTCGTTACCGTCTTCGCCAATCTTTTCAACCAGATCATCGCGACGGCGTGCATAAGCTGTTGAATTGTCGCGACCGGAGGTTTCCAATCCCTGCACGAGCTTGTCAAAGCGAATGCGGCTCCAGTGTTCGTCGGTCAGGGCGCGTTCCTTGCGCAGCACTGAATAGACCGGAAAACGGGCGCGCAGATCGTCGATATCCTCGTGATCAAACAGGGTGAAAGGCAACCGGATGATGGTTTTTGTGCTGCCATGAACCACGTCCAACCGTGCGCCATCATGGGCGCATTCGAAATCATAGACCCGCAGCAGAACCGTGTCGCGTGCGACTGGCGAGACGAAATCCAGCACATCACCCGGTTCCAGCTTGTTCTTCACCTCAACCAGAAAGGCATCCTCGGTCACTTCGGTGACGATCCCGGCATATTCCCATTGCGAGATCGAGGCCGTGTGTTCGTAATCATGTGCATAGTTTGTCAGCCGACCCTCGTGAAAGGCCAGCGTATAGCCGCGATTTCCGACGGTTTCGAGCTCGCGCATGTAAGGCTTGGGGTCCCAGTTTTCGGGATCCGCGAAATAGTCATCGATGGCCATACGATAGGCCCGCGCGACGATCGCGGCGTAGTATTCCGATTTGCCGCGCCCTTCGACCTTGAGGCTGTCGACACCGATTTTCAGGTACTCGTCCAGCTTCGGCATGATGCAGAGGTCGCGTGAGTTTAGGATGTACGAGCCGCGATCATCCTCTTCGACGGGCATCAGGTCACCGGGGCGACAGCCTTCTTCCAGCAGGAATTCGAACAGGTCGGCGTTTTCTTCGGTGATACGCAATTCCTGATGCGTACCATCCTTGAGGCGCAGTTTCAGACCGTAGTTCCAGCGGCAGGAATTGGCGCAGTTGCCCTGGTTGGCCCCGCGTTCGGCCATGAAATTCGACAGCAGGCAGCGGCCCGAATAGGTCATGCACATAGCGCCGTGCACGAAGGCTTCTAACTTGATATCAGGGCATTTCTCACGGATCTCGACCAGTTCGGGATAGGAAACCTCACGCGCCAGAACCACCAGCTCGGCCCCCTGATCCTGCCAGAACTTCACCGACAACCACGAACAGATATTGGCCTGGGTCGAGATATGCAGCGGCAGTTCGGGCGCGCGCTCGCGGACGTATTGGAATACGCCCGGATCGGCGATGATCAACCCGTCGGGCTGCACCTTGCGCACCGTGTCGATGTATTCGTCCAGTTTCGGGATGTCTTTGTTATGCGAGAACAGGTTCAGTGTCAGGTAGGCGCGCCGGCCATGGTTGTGGCAGAACTCGACCCCTTCAATTACCTCGTCCAGCGAAAACTCGGACTTGGTGCGCAGCGACATATCCGGCGTGCCCAGATACACGGCGTCTGCCCCATAGAGGATGGCGAGTTTAAGTTTGCGCAGATTGCCCGCAGGCATCAGCAACTCGGATCTGGGCTGGGTCATGGAAGCTACCTGACAAAGGATCAAGGCGGCCTTCTACGCCATAATCATTGCGCCCAAAACCCTGTTATCTGCGACGGAACCGCGCTGTGCCGATAACTTCGATCAGTTGTTGGCGCACCGGCTCGGGTTGCGCCTCGACTGCGTTCAGAACCTCACGCAGTTCGGCGCGCAGCCCATGCATCTGATCAATCAGCGAGATCATCATCGACAGCGCATCGGCCTCCATGTCGTATTGCTCGTGCAACTCGCAAGCCAGTTCCAGCCGGGCAACGTCGATACTGTGATAGACCAGCCCCTGCTCCGATTGTTCAGGGATCACGATCTCGGCCGCAAGATATTCGGTCAGGCGGTCAGAGGTCAGGCGCGAGACGGTTTCGATCAGTTCCTTTTCGGTCAGGGTCATGACGGCATTCCTTTCCGCGGATCGTAGCGGTGCGTTTCGCGCCAAGTCTCCATGAACTGCCTGAGGTCATCATCGATCTTGTCGGGCATCGAGACAGTCAATTCGATCAGTTGGTCGCCGCGCTGGGATGAGCCGCGTTTCTTCACCCCCTTGCCGCGCAGGCGAAGGGTTTTACCGCTGCTGGTGCCCGCCGGAACATTGACGTTTACACCACCATCGATTGTGGGGGCGGCGACTTTGCCGCCCAGAATAGCCTCATCTATACTGATCGGCAGCGTAATATGGATGTCGTCGCCCTGACGGTCAAACACCGGATGTTTGGCGACCGTGACGGTCACCAACGCATCCCCCGGAGGGCCTTCGCCATAACCCGGAGCACCCTTGCCGCGCAGGCGGATGGTCTGACCTTCGGTTATCCCGGCGGGGATCTTGACCTCGATCCGGTTGCCGTCTGGTAGCGTCAGTTTCTGACTGGCGCCAAACACGGCATCCAGAAAGCTGATTTGCAGGGAATAGTTCAGGTTATGCCCTGGCGCATGAAACTCATGCCTTTGCTGGCCGCCAAATCCACTGCGGCCGCGCATGAATTCGGCAAAGATGTCCGACATGTCGTCCGGGTCCGCCTGACGCCCGCGATAGGGGTTTCCAGCGGCCTCAGCATAGTCCCGGTAATAGTGTTGTTGCGGGCGTTCCTGACCCGATGCGTCGATTTCGCCATTGTCGTAACGGGCGCGGGTTTCAGGATCTTTCAACACGTCATACGCAGCGGCGGCGGCCTTGAATTTAGTCTCGGCCTTGGCATCGCCGGGTTTCAGGTCCGGGTGGCACTCCTTAGCAATACGCCTGTAGGCTTTCTTGATTTCGTCGGCACTGGCGTCTTTCGGTACGCCAAGGACGGAATAGGGATCGTCGCTCATCTCACACTCGCGGGTCAGGGCAGGTCTGATCTTGATGAAAGTGTTCTACCATGTGTTTTCAACGGGTCAAAAGGAAGAGGCGATTGAATTGTCTCGAAAAAACTTAGAAGCCTGCTAATATCTTCATATTTCTGATTGTAGATTGACGGAGGCCATCCCATGTCGCGCAGAATTAAATCCGCTTTGGCCCTGCTGGCCGGCAATGCCATCGGGCTGTTGCTGGCTTCGCTGATACTGTCCGGTTTCGCGATCAAACCGATCTCATTTATCGTGGTTGTGATCGTTTTCACCGTCGTTCAGGTGATCGCCGAGCCATTGATACTGAAGCTTGGCGAAAAGAAAGCGCCAGCGTTGAAAGGCGGGATCGCCCTGGTCGTGACATTTGTGGGCCTGCTGGTGACCGACCTCATCGCGTCGGGGCTGACCGTTGGCGGTATCTCGAACCTGCTGGCGGCGACGCTGCTTGTCTGGCTGGGGGCGCTGATCGCCAGCGTGGTACTGCCGATCTACGTTTTCAAGGACCTGCGTGCCGCGAATAAGTAATCACAGCGCGTTCAGGCTGACCTCGATCGCCTGCCACAGTTCGTCCACCGGTTCGCATCCAACGGACAGGCGGATGAAGGCCGGGTCGACGCTATCGCCCCAGCGCGCGCGGCGTTCGGCCGAGCTGTGAACACCTCCGAAGGATGTGGCGGGGCGCAAAAGCGGGCAGGTGTTGATGAAGGCTTCGGCCTTGTCTTCGCTTTCCAAAGTCAAGGATAGCAGAAATCCGAACCGTGCCGTTTGTGCCTGCGCCAGTGTGTGTGATGGATCATCGGCCAGCCCGGGATAGCGGACCTGCTTGACCGCCGGGTGACCTGCCAACCGTTCTGCCATTACCTGAGCCGAGTTGCACATCCGGTCGAACCGGACATCCAGCGTTTCCAACCCGCGATGCAACAGCCATGCCTCATGCGGTCCGGGGATCGAGCCGGAGACTCTCCGCCATTCCTCGACCCGTTCCATGATGTCACTGTTGCGGCTGGCCACGTGACCCATCAGCATGTCGGAATGCCCGCCCATCGCCTTGGTGTCGGACGACACGACCACGTCGATGCCCAAATCCAACGGACGCTGACCCAGCGGTGTCAACGTCGTATTGTCGGCAATCGTCACCCCGCCAGCAGACCGCACCTGTTTGGCTATAACTTTCAGGTCAATCATGTCCAGACCGGGGTTCGAAGGGCTTTCGGCGAACACAACGTCAAACTTATCAAAACCACCTGCGGCAAACGCAGTGGTCGGGCGCTCTTCAACTGTCACGCCAAGACGCGAAAGGAACCGGTCCGCCAGCAGACGGGTGACATAGTACCCGTCCGAAGGGATCAGAAGGCGCGAACCGGCTTGCACCGTTGCAAACAGAGCCGCAGAAATCGCGGCCATGCCGGACGGGAAGCTGAGGCAAGGCGCGTCTTCCAGATGCGACAAAACATGCTCAAGATGTACCCAGGTGGGGTTATCGACGCGGCCATAGGTCGGGTGACCGTCCGGCGCACCGGGCAGATGGAACATGCTGCTTTGCGTCAGTGGAAGGGCGACGGGTTCGCCTTTTGACAACGCGTTGCCACGCAGGTGGAGCATTTCGCCTGTCTTTGGGGTTTTCATCGCTCAGCGCCCCGGAATTTCGTCGCGGGGCGGGGCGGGTTCCCAGTTCTCGATGATCTCGGCCGCCTCCTGCGCGGTATCGACAAAGCGGAACAGGTCCAGATCCTCGTCCGAGATCGTACCGGCATCCGCCAGTGCGTCCCAGTTGATGACCTTTTCCCAGAACGCGCGGCCAAACAGCAGGAAAGGCACACGATCCATTCTGCCGGTCTGGATCAGGGTCAGGGATTCGAACAGTTCATCCAGCGTCCCAAACCCACCGGGAAAGATGGTGATGGCGCGGGCGCGCATCAGGAAGTGCATTTTGCGGATCGCAAAATAGTGGAAATTAAAGCTGAGATCTGGCGTCACGAAACTGTTTGGTGCCTGTTCGTGCGGAAGCACGATGTTCAGCCCGATCGAGCACCCGCCTGCTTCGTGTGCACCGCGATTGCCAGCTTCCATCACACCGGGGCCGCCGCCAGTGACGATCACATTCTCGCGGCATCCGGTTTCTTTCGATTTCACGGTCATCAGTCGCGCGAATTCGCGTGCCTCATCATAATATTTCGACAGACCGGCCAGGGTTTCTGTCCGCGCGGTGTGCTTTTGCGAGGGTTCGGGAATGCGGGCGCCGCCGAACATGACGATGGTCGACGTGATCTCACGCTCGGTCATGATCATTTCGGGTTTCAGTAACTCAAGCTGCAAGCGTACAGGGCGCAGCTCGTCCCGGCACAGAAACTCGTCATCCGCGAAAGCCAGACGGTAGGCCGGAGAGCGTGTTTGCGGTGTGTCCGGAACCTCTTTCGCGGTCGAGCGGTCGGTCTGCGCATCGCGAAACGGACTGTGGCGGTCTTCTCTCATCGGTGATCGATCCCTGCTTGCGTGTTTGACAAACAGCTATAGGGTTCGCGGGCAGAGTGCCAGTCACGGAAAGACGAGAATGAATTGGAAAAGTGAAATATCGGCAGCACGGGACCGCATCGCGGGATATGCGCAAGTGACCCCGGTTATGGAAAGCAACATTCCCGGCTATCCGGTTGAGCTGAAACTCGAGCACATGCAGCATACTGGCAGTTTCAAGGCGCGGGGTGCGTTCAATACGCTGCTCAGCTCGGATGTGCCGCCCGCGGGTGTGGTCGCCGCATCCGGTGGCAATCATGGTGCGGCGGCGGCTTATGCAGCGCAGACGCTGGGTTATCCTGCAAAGATATTTGTGCCGGAACTGGCAGGCCCTTCCAAGATCGCACTGATCCGGCAAACCGGCGCCGACCTGAGCGTTGTTTCCGGTGAATACGCAAACGCGCTGACCGCAGCGCAGGAGCATGAGGCAACAAGGGGTGCAATGCAGATCCATGCTTACGACGCCCCGGCCACGGTGGCTGGGCAAGGAACCTGTTTTGCGGAATGGGACGCCCAGGGCTTGCAGGCGGATACGGTACTGGTCGCTGTTGGTGGCGGCGGGCTGATCGCCGGGGCGCTGGCCTGGTTCGGTGGCGCGCGCAAGGTTGTGGCGGTCGAGCCGGAAACGTCCTGTGCGTTGAATGCAGCGTTGTGCGCTGGTGAGCCGGTTGATGTTTCCGTGTCGGGCATCGCCGCAAACGCGCTGGGCGCGCGGCGGATCGGCGAAATCTGTTTTGAACTGGCACAGGGTATGAGTTCGGTTCTGGTGTCAGACGATGCCATCGCGGCCGCACAACAGGCGCTTTGGCGCGCGCATCGCATTCTGGTAGAGCCTGCGGGCGCGACCGCATTGGCCGCCTTGACCTCGGGTGCGTATCGACCTGAACCGGGTGAGCGCGTGGCCGTTCTGGTTTGTGGTGCAAATATCGCGCCGGACCCGTTCGCTGAGTGAATTATCGGGTTGTGGATGTGGATGGTGGATTTTATCTATAATCCATGACTGCAATGATCTCCGACACGATTTACCAAAGCCTCAGCCAGCGGATCATCACCGGAGAGCTAGCGGCCGGTGAAAAGCTGCGGCAGGACCATATTGCCCGAACCTTCGATACCAGCCATGTTCCGGTGCGCGAAGCCTTGTTGCGGCTTGAGGCGCATGGGTTGGCCCGGCATGAACCGCGCAAGGGAATGCGTGTAACAGCATTAGACCCGGCAGAGGTTCGGGAGGTGATCGAAATGCGCGTGGCGTTGGAAACGCTGGCGTTGCAGCAATCGATGCAAAACATGTCTCCGGTCGCGTTGGAAAAGATCGAGAACGCACGTATCGCCTGTGACGAGGCGCAGTCGATGCCGCAATGGGAGGCCCTCAACAGAACGTTCCATCGCGCCATCCTGACACCTTGCGGGCTGCCTCGGCTTTTGCACGCAATCGACGATCTGCATATCGCAAGCGCACGCCATCTGTTCGCGCAATGGCGGTTGAAATGGGTGCAGAGGGCTGACACGGATCATGCGGCCATTGTGCGGGCGTTGAAGCGCAAGGAAATGGCCACAGCAACGGCGATCCTGACCCGCCATATCCGGCGCGCAAGCTGATGACCCTGAGCCTCAGACGCAATTGGGCCCGTCTGCGTCGCATTGCGCCATGGGTCGGGCTTGCGTATAGGCCAAATCAACGTGAACAGATTCTGTAGGGAGACACTCCATGTCCAACGCGCAACTGGAAGCCGCCATCGAAACCGCCTGGGAGGCACGCGAGACCATCACGCCCGCCACCACAGGCGAGCAGCGCGAGGCGATCGAGGATACGCTGAATGCGCTGGACAGTGGCTCGTTGCGCGTGGCGGAAAAGCTGGAATCCGGTGACTGGCACGTAAACCAATGGGCCAAAAAGGCGGTTCTGCTGGGCTTCCGTATCAAGGACATGGAAATCCAGCCGGGCGGTCCGCAGGACGGCGGCTGGTGGGACAAGGTGGACAGCAAGTTCGCCGGTTGGGGTGAAAACCAGTGGCGTTCTGCCGGGTTCCGCGCGGTTCCAAACTGCGTTGTCCGCAAATCCGCTTACATCGCACCGGGCGTGGTGCTTATGCCGTCTTTCGTGAACCTTGGGGCCTATGTTGACGAAGGCACGATGGTTGATACCTGGGCCACCGTCGGATCCTGCGCACAGATCGGCAAGAATGTGCACCTGTCGGGCGGCGTTGGTATTGGCGGAGTGCTTGAGCCGATGCAGGCTGGCCCGACCATCATTGAAGACAATTGCTTTATCGGCGCGCGCTCGGAAGTGGTGGAGGGATGTATCGTCCGCGAAGGCTCGGTTCTGGGGATGGGCGTGTTCATTGGTAAGTCCACCAAGATCGTGGATCGCGAAACCGGAGAAGTCATGTATGGCGAGGTTCCGCCCTATTCGGTTGTGGTCGCGGGTTCCATGCCGTCGAAGAACAACGTCAGCCTCTATTGCGCTGTGATCGTGAAGCGGGTTGACGAAAAGACCCGCTCGAAAACGGGCATCAACGAATTGCTGCGGGACTGATCGTTCTGATTAACGCGCAAGGCCGGGGCATAACTGCTCCGGCCTATTTGTTTTTTGGGTCAAGCCGACTGAACCAGATACGAAGTTCGTGGCCGCGATCAGCTTTGAAGTGCTGCTTAGCGGTTCTCACCCTGCATGGCTTCGACTTCAGTGCTTCCTGTGTTTACTTCAGCACTTTCGGTTTCGCTGCCGCCTTCGGATTCACCGTTGCCTTCGGTTTCACCATCGCCGCCGGATTCAACTCAACAGCTTTTCGGGCCGGAGGTCTTCAATCAATGAGGGAGGCCGAGACTCGCGTTCACTGAGTCTCTCGCCCAGCTAATCCCTTGATCGGATACCGGTCCGGTTCCTCGAAAACATCGATAACCCGTGTGCCAGCCTTGATTTTGCCGCCATGTTCCACGCCTGACGGGATCGAATAACTGTCGCCAGAGCGGTAGGTTAGGGTCTGCCCGTCGATGGTCAATTCAACCTCACCCTCGACCACTGTGCCCCATTGGGCTTTGTGAGAATGTAAGGGCAATTCGAAATCCTGAAGAAAAGTAAAGAACGCCACCAACCCTGCATCCGACCGGATCACGGCCGTTTGCACCACGTCGTCGGGGAACGGTACGTCGAGGCTGGGAAAACTCGTTATGAAATCTGGGTAGGGCATGAAGGCGTCCTTTGGTATCCGGGATCGGTTTATTCCGGGTACTATGGGCGCAAGGCGGGGCTCCTGCAATTGTTGGCTGCTTGACCGCGAACCGGCGCGGGGCTATGGCCCGGTGCATGGAGAAGCAAAAGAAACCCTCACGTCAGCAAGTCTATACCCTTTTGGTCCAGATTGGCCGCAAGGAGGGCGACGGCCTGCCTGATGGGGCGACCGGCGCGGCACTGATGTGCTATGCCAGCGGCGTGGATGAGGCCGAGGCCGTGCGTGAGACGGTTGCGATCCTGAAGCAGGCAGACACCGCACCGCTGGATGTCACCGGATATGGCACATTGGCCGAGCGTGAAGCGCAAGGCCACGATATCGAGCCGGACGAACGTGCGCTGATGCAAAGAGCATTGGATGAAAACGCAGTGATCGTCGCGCAGATGACACCGTTTTTCGAAGACGAAGCACAAGCCTAGTTTCGCGACCCGAACCACTTGCGATAGATTTCGTCATAGGTTCCGTCTTCGCGCAGGCCGAGCAATGCCTGGTTAACATCCTCGACCAGCGGTGATCCGGTCGGAAATGCGATGCCGTAATTCTCGCGCAGGAAGACGCCACCTGTCATCGATGCAATCCGCCGCCCTTCATGAGCTGCAAAGTAGGACAGGATCGGCGCGTCGAACACGACGGCATTCAGTTCTTCGGCTTTGAAGGCGTCCAGCATCTCGTTCAGTCCGGGGTAGCCGGTGAATTCGATCTCGCGCCGGTTCAGAAAGCTCGCCGCTGTAGACCCCGAGATTGTCCCGACATTCTTGCCGTAAAGGTCGTTCACCGAATTCACGCTGCCGGTAATGGCGTCCACCGTCATGACCGAGGTGATGCGGGCGGTAAACACCGACACGATGAACAAGGATGACACCACCAGGGTAACCCCCAGCATACGACCGAACGGTGTTCGCGGCATTCGTTCTTCGAACCCGCCATTCACAACCAAATTGAGTGCCCACCAGAACGATGGGAACCACGCCTCGTTAAGGTTGCGGTCGAAATAGGGTTGGGCACGGCGTTCAAAGCTCCACATCAGCATGCCGCCACCGAGGAGAATGGCAAAGGCCAGCCCGATAGCGATGAAAAGTTCTTTCGATAGCAGAGCCTGCAAAATCGAAGGTTTTCGTACCGCGTCCGAGGGCACCATGATCTGAAGACCCGCTTCAAAGATCGGCTGAGAAAAGTCCATTTGCGTTTCGCGCAGGGCGGTGATCGAGATATTGGCGATGGCAAGGTCTGCAGATCCGCTCTGCACGGCACCCAACATGTCAGAAAACGCGTCGACGCGGTTGACCGTGTAGTCCCAGTTCAGAGCCTCGGCCAGGGCCGCCAGCAAATCCATGGAAAAACCGGTTTCATGGCCGCCCTCGACATAGGAAAACGGCGGGCGGGTCACTGTTGTGACCGAAAGGGACTGTGCCAGGCTCTGCTGTGCGATGACGGCGAAAGTCAGGCAGATCAGTGCGAAGAGGGCGCGCTTCATATTCAATTCACCTGTTTCGCGGCCCTGTAACGCGAATTTGTAGCGGGCGGCAAGGTGGTCGCAGGGTAAAGTTCCATGTTTTATTGGGGTGCCGCTTTGACATCTACATATTCGGATGACCGTTTTTTTACGGATTGGGGTTGGAAAACCGGCCAAATCGTTGAATCTGTGCGCGAACCCGCGTCAGACACAGTTTCAGAGGTCCCCGCATGACTGATCCCGTCCAATTGACAGCCGAACTGATCCGTTGCCCTTCGGTCACACCTTCAGAGGGCGGAGCACTTGTTTTGCTTGAGACAGTGCTGTCGGAGGCAGGTTTCGAATGCACGCGCGTCGATCGCGGCGGCATCAGTAACCTGTTCGCGCGTTGGGGGCAGAAAGGTCATGCGCGTAGTTTCGGATTTAACGGTCACACAGACGTCGTCCCTGTCGGCGACGAAGCTGCCTGGACTGCGCCGCCCTTCGGGGCCGAAGTGCGGGATGGTGTGATGTATGGGCGCGGTACTACCGATATGAAATCCGGTGTTGCGGCTTTTGCGGCTGCCGCAATGGATTTCGTGCGTGACACCCCGCCGGATGGGGCAATTGTTCTGGCGATTACTGGTGATGAGGAAGGCGATGCGTTGGACGGCACCACTGCGCTTCTCGATTACATGGAAGGCGCGGGTGAGCGTATGTCGGTCTGTCTGGTGGGTGAGCCAACATGCCCGAACAAAATGGGTGAGATGATCAAGATCGGTCGCCGGGGCTCAATGACTGCGTGGTTTAAGATTACAGGTGTGCAGGGACATTCGGCTTATCCCCATCGGGCCAAAAACCCTCTGCCCGCCATGGCGCGGCTGATGGATCGGCTTGCCAGCCATGAACTGGATCAGGGCACGGACCATTTCGACGCCTCAACACTGGCTGTTGTCACCATCGACACCGGAAACGCCGCAACCAACGTGATCCCGTCGCAATGCAGCGGCGCGGTCAATATCCGCTTTAACGATCTGCATTCCGGGGCCAGCCTGAGTGACTGGTTGCAATCAGAGGCGGATCAGGTGGCAGCCCAATACGGTGTCGACATCGGTGTCACGATCAGCATATCGGGTGAAAGTTTTCTGACCCCACCAGGGCCTTTGTCGGATCTGGTGGCCAAAGCGGTCGAAGCCGAAACCGGCGTTACGCCTGAACTGTCGACAACCGGCGGCACCTCGGATGCGCGCTTTGTCAAAAACCATTGTCCGGTGGTGGAGTTCGGCTTGGTCGGACGCACGATGCATCAGGTGGACGAGTGCGTTGAGGTTGTGCAGATCGAGCAACTCAAATCGATCTATACCCGTATCCTGACGGATTATTTCGCCTGATCCATGCAGCGCACATTGGTGATCATGGTCAAGGAACCTCGACCGGGCCGTGTCAAGACGCGGCTGGGGCGTGATATCGGCATGGTTGGTGCCGCGTGGTGGTTTCGGCACCAGACCCGCGCTTTGATCCGAAAGCTGCGTGACCCTCGCTGGCAGATCGTGCTGGCCGTGTCGCCCGATGCAGAAGGTCTTGCAAGCCGTATCTGGCCCGTTGATCTGCCGCGCGCGCCGCAGGGGTCCGGCGATCTGGGGGACCGGATGAGACGGATGTTGCGCGGAATGCCCAAGGGGCCGGTTTGCCTGATCGGAGCGGATACTCCGGGTATTTCGCGTGCACATATTGCCCGCGCTTTTGGAGCGCTTAGGCGAACCCAGATGGTGTTCGGCCCCGCGCCGGATGGCGGCTATTGGCTGGTCGGTGCGCAGCGCTATGGCGCGCTGCCCGCAGGTCTGTTCCACGATGTGCGCTGGTCCACAGAACATGCATTGGCCGACACACTTGCCTCAATCCCAAACTGCCGTGTGACCCTGCTGGACCAGCTGCGCGATGTGGATACGGTCGCTGATCTGAAACCCTGAGGTTTTTTGGTCATGACGCGGTCGCAAACGCGTGCTACGCCGGAAGCATGACTCGCATCCCCACCAAGCAGGAGGTCCTTGACTGGATCTCGGCGAACCCCACCCTGACCTCGAAACGCGACATCGCCAAAGCCTTTGGTATCAAGGGCGCGGATCGCATTGACCTCAAGCGCATCCTCAAAGAGCTTGAGGCCGAAGGACATCTTGAAAAACGCAAGCGCAGCTATCGCGATCCAGACCGTCTTCCACCTGTCAGTGTCTTGCAGGTGAAGGCCCCGAATGCCGATGGTGATCTGTTTGCCCGTCCACTGGAATGGCATGGCGAAGGCGTCGAGCCCATCGTTCTCATCATCGCGCGGGCCAGCGACCCGGCCCTGGGTGAGGGTGACCGCATTCTGGCCCGCCTGACCGTCGTGCACGAAGAAGATCACAATTACGAAGCCCGCCTGATCCGCCGAATCGGGACCAACCCGCGCAAGATCGTGGGCATATTCCGTAAAGGGGCCGAAGGGGGCAGAATCGTTCCTATCGACAAGGCAGGCCAGACTGAATGGCTGGTTGCCGATGGCGCGGTGCATGGTGCCAAAGACGGCGAATTAGTCGAGGCCGAACAGGCCGGGCCGAAAAACCGTATGGGCCTGCCGCGCGCGCGCATCGTTGAACGGCTGGGTGATCCGACCGCGCCCAAGGCTGTTTCGCTGATCGCGATCCACCAGCACGGTATCCCGGATGACTTTCCCGACAAGGTCATTGCAGAAGCAGACAATGCCAAACCCGTTGGCCTGAAGGGCCGCGAGGACCTGCGGGACATGCCGCTGCTGACCATCGACCCTTCGGATGCGCGCGATCGTGATGATGCCTGTTACGCGCACGCGGATGAAGACCCCAAGAACCCTGGTGGACATGTGATCTGGGTCGCTATCGCCGATGTTGCTGCTTATGTGCTGCCCGGCTCGGCCCTGGACCGCGAGGCGCGCAAGCGGGGCAATTCAAGTTATTTCCCTGACCGTGTGGTGCCGATGCTGCCTGATCGGCTGTCGGGTGATCTGTGTTCCCTGCATGAAGGCGTCCCGCGCGCCTGTGTCGCTGTGCGGATGCAGATTGACGCGGACGGTAACAAGATTGGTCATCGTTTTGTGCGGGGGTTGATGCGTTCGGTTGCGTCACTGAACTATGCCGAAGTGCAGGAGGCCATCGACGGCAACCCGAACGACCGCACTGGGCCATTGCTGGAGACGGTCTTGAAACCGCTTTACGCCGCCTATGCCGCGCTAAAGAAAGCGCGGGCTGTGCGACAGCCACTGGAACTGGACCTGCCCGAGCGTAAGATCGTGCTCAGCGAGACGGGTCATGTTGAAAGCGTGGCGTTCCGCGACCGGTTGGATGCGCATCGGTTGATCGAAGAGTTCATGATCCTCGCCAACGTCTCGGCTGCCGAGACACTTATCGCCAAGCGCCGTCCGCTGCTGTTTCGCGTGCACGAGGAACCCGCGCCCGAGAAACTGGAAAGCCTGCGGGAAACGGCGCAGGCCGCCGGATTAAACCTTGCCAAGGGGCAGGTGCTGCAAACCCGACACCTGAATGCGCTGCTGAACGCCGCCGCCGGGACCGAGGATGCGGAACTGATCAACCTGACCACCCTGCGGTCGATGGCACAGGCCTATTACAACCCTGAAAACTTCGGCCATTTCGGGCTGGCGCTGCGGAACTACGCGCATTTCACCTCGCCGATCCGGCGCTATGCCGACTTGGTCGTGCATCGGTCGCTGATCTCAGCCCACGGTTGGGGCACGGACGGTTTGACCGAAGACGAGATTACCCGGCTCGAAGAAACGGCGACTCATATTTCAGATACCGAACGCCGATCCATGATGGCTGAACGGGACACGACTGATCGCTATCTGGCCGCGTATCTGAGCGAGCGTGTCGGCAATGAATTCACGGGCCGGATCAGCGGCATTGCCCGGTTTGGTGCATTTGTCAAAATGGACGAAACCGGCGCGGATGGCTTGGTTCCGGTGCGATCATTGGGGCGCGAGTTCTTCCATTTCGACCGCGAGGCCGGGACACTTATGGGGGCGGACACGGGGCTGATTATCGCCATCGGCCAACGTGTCACCGTTCGACTGACCGAAGCGACACCTGTGACCGGCGGGTTGGAGCTGGAGCTGCTGTCCATCGATGACCAGGCCTTGCCGCGCGGACATGGGCCAAAAGGGCGATCATCCCGGCGCAAAGCGATCAGCACCAAGCGCAAGAAAGACAAGATCAAGCGCAAGGTCGAACGCAAACGCCGTCAGAGGTGATAGGTCAACGCCCGGGCAATCAGCCATCCGTGGCGTGTTGGATCGATTTGTGTAGTGTCATCAAACAGAACGGCACGGTTCCCATCTATCTGGTCCTCGCCCGGAAAGGCGGATGTGAAATCGCTTATCAACCGGGTTCGGCAGTGCACAAACAAGGCGAAACTTGCCGACTTGTGCGCGCCCAGCCGGATCGTTGACCCCTTGGGCGCAAGATAGGCGGGCTGACCCCACCGCAGTTCCTCTTGCACCGTGGGGGCGGCAGGCAGAGAGGCTGCCGTGTCAAACACAAGCGCCCGCAAGGCCAGAGCCCCCGCACGGATTTGCGGGGGCAGGGCTTCAAAGGCCGAAGCGACCAAAGGGTTTTCAAAGGGTTTCATGCAATTGGTATCGCCTGTTCCAACCGATCCACGTAGCTGTTTAGCAGGTTATCCTGTTTGATCCGGCGGGTCAGGGGGGTGTCCGCAGGTGTGGCGCGCATCGCGGCAAGCATTGGACCAACGCTCATGTCAGCCGATGTCGGCCGGTCCCCAAGCAGGAAAGAGGATTGCCACAGATAGGCCGAGATCGCCTCGAGGTCACGTTCGATCCGGTCCAGCCGTTCGGACAGCGAAAACCGCCCGATTCCCTGCGACGTGATCCCCTTCAGAACGGATTTCCGGATCGCATTGGATGCGGGTTTTCGGATCAACGCCGGAATTCTAGTAAAGAACGTATCACGCAAGATCGGCCAGACTTGGTCATTGCCCCAGCGATCCAGAACGATGTGAAAATACAGATGCTCTTCGGCCATGCGCACCAGGGCGCGGGACTGCGCCTTTTCGACATCCGTCAACCCTTTGTCGAAATCCGCGCCCTGCTGTTCCAACCAATCGCGGATCAGGTCGCTGTCCGGGACCAGGCGTTCCGGCGTCCGCAAAACGGGCAGCTTCTGGTGGGGCATCTTGCGGGGGTCAAGCATGTCCGAGCGCTGCCAGGTCTGGCCGGACTGCTGAAGCATCAATGCTGTCTTGACACAGAAGGGGCTGGCACTGAACAGGCCGAAGGCAGAGGGGAAGGTGAGAAGCGTCAGCATTATAAGGCTCCGTGTTATGGGGTGCTGACTGAGTATCGGGACCTAATGACAGTTTCTGTCATTAGGGATAAGCTATAATACATCATGTCCCGCACCGCCCGTTTGTTCCAACTGATGCAAGCCCTGCGTTCTGGCCCTTCGCCTAGAACATCCGAACAGTTGGCGCAGGATTTGGGTGTTTCGGCCCGAACAATTCATCGGGATATTGATGCATTGCGCGGACTGGGTGCCGTGATCGATGGCGAAGCGGGGTTTGGCTTTACGCTGATCGAGGACGCAACCCTGCCCCCATTGGGGTTCACTGATGATGAGCTTGAAGCGTTGGTTCTGGGCCTGCGCGAAGTTCAGGTGATTGGCGATCCGGCTTTGTCGGGCGCAGCGGGCACGGCCCTGCGGAAACTTCAGGGACGCTTGCCGCAACGCCAGTCCCACCGGCTCAGCCATGCGGTTCTGGCTGCTACGCGGTTCAACCGCCCGCCTGAACCCACGATTGACGTGGCCACTCTGCGGCAGGCGACGTGGGATGAGCGCGCGGTTGAGTTTTTCTATACGGACGCGAAAGGCGACGCTACGCACAGGCGCGTCAGCCCTTTGAGCATCGTCTATCTGGATCACTCGAACGTGTTGTTGGGCTGGTGCCACCTGCGACAGGATTTTCGCGTTTTCCGGTTGGATCGCTTACAGGACATGTCAGTGACGGAACAAAGTTTCAGGCCGAACCGCGTGCCCCTGCTGCGCGAGGCATTGGAACGCATTCGGGCAGAGCGTGCTGCGCAGGAGCGAGAGGCGAACGTCTGAGCACTTTGTGAATTTCTGATTCTGCGCTACCCTGTGGTCGAGCAGTAATCAGGAAAAAACGGAATGCGAAAATGCGTAGGCGGCGTCATGACCGTCGCATTGTGGGCATCCATAGTGCAGGCGGAAACAACAGAAAACACCAGATGGGCAGACAGCGGGATTTCACGCGCAGCGCTGCAACTGGCTTCGGCGGATGTGACCGTTTCGATCCGTCCGGTCCCGCGCCCGTTGATTGAGGCCTTGCCCGTGGCTTCTGCGACAACGGCAAGGTTTCAGTCCTGGCTTGGCGCCTTTCAGGGACGCGCGCGGCGGCAGGGCATTTCGCAGGGAACACTGACTCAGGTGTTTTCGGGGATGAGCTATGACGAAGATGTCCTGGAACGGGATCGCAATCAGGCGGAGTTTTCGAAACCCATCTGGGAGTATCTTGAAACCGCAGTGTCGGAAACGCGCCTGTCGAACGGGCGCGCCGCCCTGCAGCGGCATCGGCAGGTGTTGAACCGGATCGAGGCTGAATACGGTGTCGAAAAAGAGGTGGTCGCTGCCATCTGGGGGCTTGAAACCTCTTTCGGGTCTTATCGCGGCAGCAGTCCAACGCTTCGTTCATTGGCAACACTAGCCTTTGATGCGCGGCGGGCACAATTCTTTGAAACGCAGTTGGTCGCTGCCCTGCGGATCGTGCAGGCTGGCGATATCAGCGCCGGCAAGATGCTTGGCAGTTGGGCCGGCGCAATGGGGCATACGCAATTCATGCCCACGTCATATCTGGATCACGCGGTGGATTTCGACGGTGATGGCCGACGGGATATCTGGTCGGATGATCCGACGGATGCGCTGGCTTCGGCGGCGTCTTATCTGGCGCGGCATGGTTGGACCAGGGGTCAGCCATGGGGCGTGGAGGTGCGTTTGCCCGCCGATTTCGATTACGCCTCAGCCCGTCGTGATTTTACGCTGATGCCGTCTGAATGGGCCGCACAGGGTGTCGTGTCGCGGGATGGCACCGTCGTGCCGGATCATGGGAAGGCCGCGATCCTGCTTCCGGCCGGAAGTCAGGGCGTCGCGCTGATGATCTTTGACAATTTCAACGTGATCGAGGCGTATAATGGGGCCGATGCCTATGTGATCGGCATCGGGCATCTGTCTGACCGGCTTGCAGGGGGCTCAGCGTTTCGGGCCAGCTGGCCGCACGGCGACCGGGTGCTGAGCTTTACCGAGAAAAAGGAATTGCAGAACCGTCTGACGGATGCGGGCTTTGACACAAAGGGTGTCGACGGGCGCACCGGGCCAAATACGATCAACGCGGTTCGGGCGTATCAACTGGCGCAGGGGCTGGTCCCGGACGGATACCCCACGCCAAACCTGCTGGAGAGGTTACGGTAAAGAAAAGGCGGCCCGAATGGGCCGCCTTTGAAGACGCATAAGTCGCTAAATCAAGATGCGGCTTTCATCAGCCCTTGTGCAATGATCTCGGCCTGCGCTTCGTCCAGCGACTTGTAGATCCGCACGAACATCTCGTCGATATCCGCAGGTGTCAGGATCAGCGGGGGTGAAATGATCATCCGGTCGCCGACGTGGCGCATGATCAGGTTATTGGCAAAGCACCGATCACGGCAGATATAGCCGACCGTGCCGGGTTCGGATGCGAATTTGGCGCGGCTTGCTTTGTCCGGGGTCAGCGCGATGGAGGCCATCATGCCAACGATCTTGGCCTCACCCACCAGCGGATGATCTGCCAGTGCTTCCCACTTTTCTTTCAGATAGGGGGCGGCAACGTCGCGCACATGCTCAACGATCTTCTCTTCTTCGAGGATGCGCAGGTTCTCCAATGCCACGGCAGCCGCGACCGGGTGGCCGGAATAGGTATAGCCGTGGTTGAATTCGGTACCGCCAATCACTTCGGCGATTTCGTCGTTCACGATGGACCCGCCGATGGGCGCATAGCCCGAGCTAAGGCCCTTGGCGATGGTCATGATATGCGGCTTGATGCCAACGGTTTGCGACCCGAACCAGTTGCCTGTCCGGCCAAATCCGCAGATGACCTCGTCAGCTATCAGCAAGATATCGTACTTGTCGCAGATACGCTGAATTTCCGGCCAGTATGTATCGGGCGCGACAATCACACCGCCTGCACCCTGAACCGGCTCGGCGATAAAGGCGGCTACCCGGTCTTCGCCCAACTCCTCAATCGCCTCTTCCAGCTCGCGCGCGCGGGCCAGACCGAATTCTTCGGGCGACATGTCGCCGCCTTCGGCCCACCAGTTGGGTTGGTTGATGTGGTGGATGTTCGGGATCGGAATGCCACCCTGTGCGTGCATCCCGGCCATACCACCCAGCGAGGCCGAGCCCACGGATGAGCCGTGATAGGCGTTCTTTCGGCTGATGATGATGTTCTTGTCAGGCTGGCCCTTCTGGGCCCAGTAGGTGCGCACGAGGCGGATATTGGTATCGTTTGCCTCGGACCCGCCTGCTGCGAAAAAGACATGGTTCAGGTCGCCCGGAGCCAGTTCGGCAATCTTGGCAGCCAAAGCAATCGCCGGGACGTGGGTCGTTTTGAAGAAGGTGTTGTAATAGGGCAGCTCGCGCATCTGGCGCGCGGCAACATCAGCCAGCTCATCACGCCCGTACCCGATATTGACGCACCACAGGCCCGCCATCGCGTCCAGAATTTCTTCGCCTTCGCTGTCAGTCAGATAAACGCCAGTGGCACGTGTGATCACGCGCGCCCCTTCCTTCCCCAGCGCACCATTGGCCGAGAAGGGGTGAATGTGATGCGCCGCATCCAGCGCCTGCAACTCGGCGGTCGGCATATGGTTGGTGATTATAGACATCGGAGAATCTCCTTCAAGAACGCAGTTGGCGAACACAATATGATCAAATTTTTTCCTGTCAATCGAATCAGGCTGAATCAGACGGACGTCAATGCTTCCGCCATCAGGTCCATGCCTTGTTCGATGTCCTGGGCGGTTGCCTTTGCGGTCATTTCAGCGTCACCGACGCGCAAAGCGGCAATAATGTCCTTGTGCCGATCCGGAAGGCTCTGTGTGCCGAAGCGCCCGCAGACAACACGCAATGAGGGGCCAAACCGCAACCAAAGTCTTTCAGCCAGGTCACTGAGGATCGGCGCGTTTGCGTAAGAATACAGCGTTTCGTGAAAAGCCTGGTTCAAACGCAGATAGCCACCGACATCTCCATCGGCGATCATGCGATCCAAATGCCTGTCCAGGCGTTCCAAGTGATCAATGTCCTGCGTTTTCAGGTTGGCGGTTGCACGTCTGGAAAGCTCTGATTCTATTGAAATTCTGGCGAAGATCATCTCTTCAATATCGTTGGAGTTCAGCAACGGTACACTGACGCGCCGATTGCCCTGGAAAACCAACCCTCCATCCGAGATCAACCGGCGAATCGCTTCGCGGACCGGAGTCATCCCAACACCCAGCGAATCAGTCAGACCCTGGATTGTGACGGGCTGACCTGGGACCAGTTCACCGAACAGAATCTGTGATCTGAGTGTTTGGTAAACCTGCTCATGCGCGGGTTGTTTGCCCCCTTCGGTCGACGGCGCATATGCCTTATTTTTGATCAAATCCAATTGGTTCTTCCTATTTCGACTAAGCCTGACTTGTCAGGTGACTGGCCACGTGAAACCATACGCTGGATCGAGGGAAAACGCAAAACTTGATCAAATCCAAAAAAACGGGAAAATACCCGTACACTTGCAGGGAGAAGAATATGACAATCAAAACGCTGACCATGACAGCGGTCATCGCATTGGGGACTTCGGCGGCATTTGCCGAAGAGGTGCGTGTTTACAACTGGTCCGACTACATCGACGAAGAACTGCTGAGCAAGTTCGAAGCAGAAACAGGTCTGACCCTGATCTATGACGTGTTCGACAGCAACGAGGTTCTGGAAACCAAGATGCTGGCCGGTGGCTCGGGCTATGATGTGGTTGTGCCGTCAGGTACATTCCTTCAGCGCCAGATCCAGGCCGGCGCGTTTCAGCAGCTGGACCAAAGCAAGCTTTCGAACGCCGGAAACCTTTGGGATGTAATCGAAGAACGAACCGCCGGCTATGACCCGGACAACGCGTATTCGATCAACTACATGTGGGGAACAACCGGGATCGGCGTGAATGTCGGTAAGGTCAAAGAGGTTCTGGGCGACGACATTGCCCTGAACAGCATGGACTTGGTCCTGAAACCCGAGAACATGGAAAAGCTGGCCACTTGCGGTGTGCATTTCCTGGATGCCCCGGCCGAAATTATTCCCATGGTGCTGCAATACCTTGGAGAAAACCCTGACAGCCACGACGCGGACGTGATCGGCAAGACCGAAGCGGTTTTGACAGCAGTCCGCCCGCATATCCAGAAATTCCACAGCTCGGAATATATCAATGCGCTGGCAAATGGCGACATCTGCGTTGCTGTTGGCTGGTCGGGTGACATCCTTCAGGCACGCGACCGTGCCGCAGAGGCAGATAACGGGGTAGAGATCGAATACCACCCCTTCGCCGAAGGGTCACTGATGTGGTTCGACCAGATGGCAATTCCTGTCGATGCTCCAAATCCCGAAGGCGCGCACACGTTCCTTAACTTCATTCTGGACGCCAACAACATGGCGGCGGCATCGAACTATGTGTATTACGCCAACGGCAACAAAGCGTCTCAGGAATTTCTGGAAGAGGACGTGATCGGCGATCCGGCCATCTACCCGGATGATGCCACGATGCAGAACCTGTACATCACGACACCTTATCCGGCGAAAACGCAGCGGGTCGTGACGCGTCTGTGGACCAAGGTCAAATCGGGCACCTGATCCGAATTGCACCGGCAGGGCGGCGCCGCCGCCTTGCCTCTCTTTTCAGCTATTCGAACGAGGGCCGTAGTGAATTCTGACGTCTTTGCGCCATGGGATGACCCGCAGGCGAAACCCTTGATCCAGTTCCGAAACGTGACCAAGCGTTTTGGTGAATTTACTGCCATCGACAACCTGTCTCTGGATATCTTCGAGCGAGAGTTCTTTGCCCTGCTTGGTCCGTCTGGATGTGGCAAAACGACGATGATGCGGATGCTGGCCGGGTTCGAAACACCGACCGAAGGCCAAATCCTGCTTGGAGGGAAGGATATCGACCCAATCCCGCCCAATAAGCGTGCCGTAAACATGATGTTCCAGTCCTATGCCCTTTTTCCGCATCTTAGCGTCTGGGAAAACATCGCCTTTGGCCTGCGCCGGGACAGAATGCCCAAACATGATCTGGAAGACCGGGTCGAAGAAATGCTGCGCCTGACCCGGCTTGAACAGTTCGCCCGCCGTAAACCGCATCAGATTTCGGGTGGGCAGAGGCAGCGTGTGGCGCTGGCGCGCTCGCTTGCCAAGGCACCCAAGCTTTTGCTGCTGGATGAACCGCTGGGCGCACTGGACAAGAAATTGCGCCAGGATACCCAATTCGAACTGATGGATATTCAGGAAAAAACCGGCACCACATTCGTGATCGTTACGCACGATCAGGAAGAGGCCATGACAGTCGCCAGCCGTGTGGCGGTGATGGATCAGGGTCAGCTTATGCAGGTTGCCACTCCGGACCGGATTTACGAAAATCCTGCCTCGGTCTATGTCGCTGATTTCATCGGGGACGTGAACATCATAGAAGGGCGCGCGACATCTGTCGGAGAGGATACCTATCAGGTAGACTGGGCTGAAGGGCAAGCGCCGCTGACCGCAGCGTCAGCGAAGAACTTTGAAAACAGTCAGTTGTGCCATCTGGCGATCCGCCCGGAAAAAGTGACAATCTCGGCTGAGCGTCCGGCGGATGCAGTGAATGCGGTGCAAGGCAAGGTTCATGACATCGCGTATCTGGGCAATCTGTCCACTTATCACGTTGAACTTGCAAACGGCACAATCATCAAGGCGCAGACGGCCAATACCCGCCGCATCTCGCGCCGTTCATTCACCTGGGAAGACCCGGTCTGGCTGTCCTGGACGGCCACCGCTGCGGTTCTGCTGGTCGACTGATGCGCCGTGCTGTTCTGATCGCCATACCTTATGTCTGGCTGTTGGCGCTGTTCATGGTGCCATTCTTCATCGTTCTGAAGATTTCGCTGTCGGATACCGCGCTTGCGATCCCGCCCTATACACCGACACTGGATTTTTCCGCTGGTTGGGCGGGGATCAAAGAGTTCTTCAGCCAACTTGATCTTGAAAACTTCGTCTGGCTGACCGAGGACGACCTGTATTGGAAAGCGTATCTGTCCAGCGTCAAGATCGCTTTGATCTCAACCTTCCTGACTTTGCTGGTTGGTTACCCCATCGCCTATGGCATGGCCCGTGCGCCCGAGGAATGGCGGCCAACGCTGATGATGCTGGTGATCCTGCCTTTCTGGACGTCATTCCTGATCCGGGTTTATGCTTGGATGGGCATTCTGTCGAATGAAGGGTACCTTAACCAACTGCTTCTGTGGACGGGTATCATTTCGACGCCTTTGACGATCCTGAACACCTCGACTGCCGTCTATATCGGTATTGTTTACACCTATCTCCCGTTCATGATCCTGCCGATTTATTCGTCATTGGAACGTATGGATGGTTCGCTGATCGAGGCGGCCGAGGATTTGGGTTGTTCGAGGGCACAAGCCTTCTGGCTGGTCACCGTTCCACTGTCCAGACCGGGCATCATCGCAGGTTGTTTTCTGGTGATGATCCCCGTGATCGGCGAGTTTGTGATCCCGTCACTGCTGGGTGGGTCCGGCACGCTGATGATCGGCAAGGTGTTGTGGGAAGAGTTCTTCTCGAACCGAGACTGGCCCGTGGCAAGTGCTGTCGCGATCGTGCTGTTGCTTATTCTGGTCGTTCCCATCGTGCTGTTCCAGCGCAACCAGCAGAAACAGGCGGAGGCTGACGGATGAACAGATTAAGCTGGTTCAATACGGTTTCGCTGACGCTGGGTTTCGCGTTCCTGTATATTCCGATGATCATCCTGATCATCTTCAGCTTTAACGAAAGCAAGCTGGTCACGGTTTGGGCCGGGTTTTCGACCAAATGGTATGGCGAACTGGTTCAGAACGAGGCATTTCTGGATGCCGCATGGGTCACGGTCCGGGTTGCGGTGTTTTCTTCGACATTGGCAACCATTCTGGGGACTGCGGCCGCTTATGTGCTTGTCAGGGGCAAGCGGTTCTTTGGTCGGACACTGTTTTCCGGCATGATCTACGCACCGCTTGTGATGCCCGAGGTGATCACCGGCCTGTCGCTGCTGTTGCTCTTTATCGGGATCGGGCTGGACCGGGGTATCCTGACCATCGTTCTGGCGCACACAACATTTTCGATGTGTTTTGTGTCGGTTGTCGTCTCGTCACGGCTTGTGACATTCGACAAATCGCTGGAAGAAGCCGCTTTGGATCTGGGTTGTTCACCCGCGCAGGCCTTTGGTCTGGTCACCCTACCGATTATCGCGCCCGCGGTAATCTCGGGCTGGCTGCTGGCTTTCACATTGTCGCTGGATGATCTGGTTATAGCGTCGTTCACATCGGGCCCGTCGGCGACGACCCTGCCGATCAAGATCTTTTCGGCCGTGCGGCTGGGCGTCAGCCCCGAGATAAACGCGCTGTCGACGATCATGATTGCGGTCGTGACGGTTGGGGTGATAACGGCCTCACTTGTGACCAAGCGCGCCATGATGCGTCAACGGCAGGACGAGCAGGCCGCTGCGCGCACCGAATGAAACGGATATTTCCCGAATACACCTATGGTGCGGGTCCTCGTGATGGTTGCTGGTGGGACGAGACCATTGCAAACCCGAACTGGCCAGAGTTTCAGGGCGATCTGAACGTTGATGTCGCCATCGTCGGTGGCGGCTTTACAGGGGTCTCAGCGGCTTTGCATCTGGCTGAAAACGCGACCTCGGTTGCTGTGCTCGAGGCAGGCCCACCGGGGTGGGGCGCATCAGGCCGCAATGGCGGTTTCTGCTGTCTTGGCGGGTCAAAGCTTGGGCAAAAATCCATGGCGCGCCGCTACGGCCGCGAAGCGGCTCAGGCCTATGAGACGGCTGAACAAGACGCGGTACAGCTGGTTGCCGATCTGCTGGCGCGGCATCGGATAGATGCGGATACGCATTCCAAAGGTGAAACCCAACTGGCCCATTCGCGACATGCGATGGATGTCCTGCGCCGACACGCGGACGAGACCGGCATTCTGCACCAAGCTGCTGATTTGCCAGCGCTTGGTATGGGTGGTGCATTCTTCGGAGGGTGTACTCTGCCGGTCGGCTTTGGGCTCAATCCCCGGAAATACCTGTTCGGGTTGGCAAGCGCTGCGGCGGCTTCGGGTGTGAATTTCTTTCAGAACACCCCCGTTTTGAACATTGAAAAAACAACGTCCGGCTTCAGACTGCAAACAAGCGCAGGGCAGGTTAACGCTCAGGTCGTGCTGATTTGTACCAACGGGTATTCTAGCGAAGACATCCCCGATTGGATGTCCGGACGCTACTTGCCTGCGCAATCGACGGTTATGGTAACGCGCCCGCTTAGCCAGGCAGAACTATCGGCGCAGGGCTGGAACTCGGACCAGATATGTTACGACACGCGCAATCTTCTGCACTATTTTCGCCTGATGCCGGATGGGCGCTTTTTGTTCGGAATGAGAGGCGGCTTGTTATCGTCGCCCCGGTCCGAGGCCGCGATCCGGGCAAAGGTTCAACAGGATTTCAAACGCATGTTCCCGGCCTGGGCGGCGGTTGAGGCGACTCATATCTGGTCAGGTATGGTGTGCCTCTCGCGAAGCCTGATGCCTTTTGTTGGTGCCGTGCCCATGCAGCCAGGCATGTTTGCCGGATTTGCGTATCACGGCAACGGCGTCGCTATGGGCACATACAGCGGACGCGCATTGGCACGGCTGGCTTTGGGCAAGGATGCCCGTTTGCCTGCCCCGATGAGGCAAACTCCTGAACGGTTTCCGTTGGGCCGCTGGCGTCGCGCATTGATGCCACCGGCATACGCCTTGTTTGCGCTTTCGGACCTCAGGTGAATTCGTTCGGATTCAGGGTTTCGATTTCCAGTTTCAAGCCTTCGGAATAGTCGGGTGCACCGTTTTCCGCGCGCCACAGGCAATAAGCGGCCATGCGCCAAGCATACCATGGCTTGAGCCGTTGATAACGGGCAACAATCTCGGGTCTGCGATAGGCGGACAGAAACTGAACTTCTTCCGCGTCCGACAATGGTGAGCCCCGGTACAACCTTTGCATTGCCGGGGACAGAAACAGCGCAAGGTCTTCGCACGGGTCGCCAAAGGCCGGGCATTGCCAGTCGATCAAGGTCAGGCCGCGGGACGCGACCAGAATATTTCCAGCGACCGGGTCGCCATGGATCAGGCAAGTCTTGGTCGTGGAAGGAACAGATATCGAAGGTTGCAGTTTTGCCAGTTCTTTTCGGGTTTCTGACCTGCACCCTTGCAGAATTCTGTGCCCATGGGCCATCAGGTCCGCGCTGCCGTTACTCCCGGCGGGCGCAGGAATGGTGTTGGGCAGCGAGTGCAACCTGCGCAGCAGTTCACCAACCTTGTCCGACCCATTCCGCCAAGGTGTTCCGGGTGCGTGGTCGTAAAACACCCAATGCGCGTTCCTGTGCTGTCCTGCGGCGCGCAGCCTTGGTACAAATCCGGTCGGACCAAGCGCCTTGAGGCAGAGAGCTTCCAGCTTTGCATCATTTCGAAACAAGGGGTTGCGTAAGGTCGGGCTGTAGAGCTTCAGTACTTTGTCGCCGTTGTCCCCCAGCACTTTCCACACCCTGTTGGTCCGACCACCATACAGGATTTCGAACTGCGCGTATATGTTGACCAACCCCATAGTGCTGAGGTGTTCAACCAGATCATGAGGGGGGGCAGGCAGGTCGGGCAGAGGTCTTTTCACTTCTTCTGGCGAGTCAAGTTGCCAACCTTTGGCCCGTCCAGCCCAACAGATCAAGCGCCCGTTCGAACAGCCGTGACCAGATCTGCGGGAATCACCTGACCGCCTTGCAGGGTCAGCAGAACAGCATCTTCTCCCACCTGCGCCTCGACGACCCGGTTATAGGCAGCGACGGGTTTCTCGGAAATCAGCCGGTCATTCTTGTAGCTTTCAAGCGTCGCGGTGTAGTTGCCAGCAGCCATCGGATCACCTGAGGAACTTACACCTGCCCAAGCAAACTCCGTCGCCGTTGTAGGAACAGAAACCGTGTCGACGACTGTGCCTTCATGATCACGGATCACCAGTTTGGTTGCGTCCGCGTCAGAATCCGCGCGCGAAAACAGGGTCACTGGCTGGCCGTTGAAATGAAAACCCGAGGCAGATCTGACGTCCATTCCGACCCAGCTTGCAAGGTCGTTCAGATTGACACTGCCAAGCGTGCTGGTCAGGGCGGAAAGCAGGTCATTGGTTTGAACCTGTTGTTCAACCATCGAAAACTGCGCAAGTTGCGATGCGTATTCGGTTGAGTCCATCGGCTCCAGCGGGTCCTGATTCTGGGCTTGCGCGGTCAGCATCAACAGAAACGTTTCGAAATCCGAAGTGATCGCAGAACTTCGGGACGGACCGGCAGTTTCCTGAGATGTGGCAGCCTGTGTGGCAGTGACGGGTGTGATCATCTTTCAATATCTCATATCGATGCCCCTGACCGGAGCAGGAGTTTGTGGATGTGGCGTGGCTTGCGCGAGGTGTACGTTCCGAACCAGTTCGGATTCCGGTGTGGCCTGAGCGTCGAATTCATTTGCCGGTTTATCCCGTGCACCTGAATCCGACGGAGTCCCCAGATCGATGTTCAGGTTTCCATAGCCCAGTTTCTGAAACTCCTCCGTAAGAACGGACAGGTGGCGGCGTATAAGTTCCATCGTGTCCGGGCGTTCGGTGGCGATTGTCATCTGGAGCCCGTCATCCCTACCGTTCAGCACAATGGATACACGCCCCAGTTCTTCGGGGCTTAGCGAGATTTCCATGATGCCGGTTCCCGGTCGGGTCTGAATCGTTGCCGCCAATTGCCCGGCTATAGCACGAGCAATTTCAGCACGGGCGGACGGAGAGGGTATCGCCGTGTGTTGTGCCACCTCGCGGGGGGCTTGCTGAACGGGTTCGTTTAAGGCGATGGACCCCGCGTCAACCTCCTGCGCCGGTGTCGCCTGTTCCGCTTCGATTGAGTTGAGGATCAGTTGAAGCTGCGCAACCGGTGTCGCGCGGTTTGGATTTGTCGGCTTGGGCGTGGCAGCGACTTCTGCTGTCTCGGGCGCCGCCTTTGTGCTTTCAAGGAGCCGTTCGGTTTTCACCCCGGTTGTCTGGTCCTTAGATTGGGGTGGCTGGCCCAAAACAGGCAAAGCCTCTGTGGGTTTTTGGGCAGGCACGACCTGGGTCGAAGCGGCGTGAACCTGCCTTTCGGTTGGTTGCCCAGGCACAAAGGGTTGAATGTCGGTCTGACGGGGTAGACCCGTTGACGCAACGGTTTGTTCCGGTTCTGTCGTGCCCGTTGCGGGGATATCCGCCCTAGCAGGTATAAACGGCGCGGGATGCACCGTATTCGCCGTAGGCGTTTCAAACGTTCCGACAATTTCGGTCTGCGGTGAAATGTTATCTGCCAACTCTGGTGCCCGAGGTGAAATCGCCACGACAGATGCCTCAGCCGTGTTTGGCAGAATGGCCTCCACCTCAATCTCGGCAGTTTCGTCGGTGGTTTCGATAGAAGCGTCCAAAACCGTATTGTCGGTGGCGGGACTTGTTTCGTTTCCCTGTTCAAGGATGTCCTCGAAACTGCCCACCCCGGTAGCACGACCCGGTTCTTTTGCGGGCGAATTGGGTTTCGCAGTTGCTGTTGGCGCTGCGGCCGCCAGCGTTAGTGGTTTGGGCATTTTGCTCTGGCTCCGTGTGACTGATCAGAACTCTGCCCGCAGGAAGTTACGTTTATTTTAACCGCTTTCACCTTTGATCGAGAAAGTTCGAAGCATTTTCGGAGAATACCATGCAGGTTTCGACATTTCCCCAGGCGGTTCAAACGCCCTTGACCCAGACCCGACTAAAAAGCGCGGCCATCGAGTTGGAGGCCGCATTCCTCAGCGAAATGATGAAGTCCGCCGGATTGGGCAAAACGCGCCAGTCCTTCGGTGGCGGGGCCGGTGAAGACCAGTTCTCTTCGTTTCTAGTTCAGCATCAGGCCCGGCAACTGGCCCGGGCTGGCGGAGTGGGCTTATCAGAAATTCTGCTGAAATCTTTGATGGAGAAAACCGATGACGTCTGAGGTCGACATGGCACTGATCAAATCTCTGGAAGAAGTTCTGGATCTGGAGCGTGCGGCGCTTGTGCAGGGTGATCTGGATCGTCTGACGCATATGGTGCCGGAAAAAGAAAAACTGATTGGCGCGATCAACGACCTTCAGGTGCTGAACAGCGATGCACTCATGCGGGTTCAGCAGAAAGTCGAACGCAATCAGGCATTGCTGAACAGTGCCGCCGACGGGATTCGGGCCGTCGCCAGCCGCATGGCTGAACTGCGACGGGTTCGGCAGGAATTCAGCACGTACGGCGCGGATGGGCAACGAAGTGAGTTTTCCGTTCGAAATACGGCAAAGCTGGAAAAACGCGCATAGGCCTGGGTTTGATTCAAATCTGAAACACCTGGTTCGGGCGTTTTAGCACTCCGTTAGGGGATCGGGCTCAAAAGTGATGCTGCACCTGGAAACATCAGGTGGCGCGAACAGCCACGCGGCGCGTCGCACAAGTCAGAAAGACACCAATGCCCGCAGATATTGTGGGGTGAACATGGGCGAAAATCGCCCGAAGGCAAAAGGATAAAAGCTATGTCCAGCATTCTGACAAACAATGGCGCGATGGTTGCGCTGCAAACTCTCAAGTCGGTCAACAAGAACCTGGCGATGACCCAGAACGCGATTTCGACCGGTAAGGACGTCGCGACAGCCAAGGACAACTCGGCGGTTTGGGCGATCTCGAAAGTGATGGAGTCCGACGTCAAGGGCTTTAACGCGATCAAAGACAGCCTCGCGCTGGGCGAATCGACTGTTGCGGTTGCGCGAAATGCGTCTGAAACTGTCACCGACCTCTTGACCCAGATGAAAAGCAAGATCGTCGCGGCGCAGGAAGACAACGTTGATCGCGGTAAGATCAATGACGATGTGACCGCACTGAAGGATCAGATCGCATCGGTTGTCAGCGCGGCCCAGTTCAACGGTCTGAACCTTGTTGACGGCTCGACCGGCTCTGCATCGATCCTCGCATCGCTGGATCGGGACAACACCGGGGCAGTGACTGCGTCGTCAATCTCAGTCTCGGGGCAGAACCTGTCGACCGGTGGATATGTCACCAAACAGGTTTTCGACGGCTCTACCGGCGCATCGACCGGCAATGACCGCGTGGGGGCAACCATTGACAATGGTGCAACGGCCGCGACGGCGTTGGTGACCGATGAATCCAGCGGCGCTTTCGCGGCCGGAGACAAGGTTGTCGTCGCCATTAACGATCAGGTTGTTTCCTATACCGTTTCCGCGGAAGATGCTGCTGCGACGACGACCGGTGACCTTGTTGCTGTCGGATTGAAATCGAAGATCGAAGAGCTGGGAATTACCGGCCTGACCGTCGATTACGACTCCGGCACTGCGGGTACGTTGTCGGTTACAAACGGCACAGGATCTGACATCTCGTTCTCGGCTCAGTTCGTGAATGCGGGTGCCGGTGGTTTGGGCGCGCTGGCAGGTATTGATGTGTCGACAGGTGCGGGGGCAACCGCTGCGTTGGCGGCTGTCGAATCGCTTATCGATACTTCGATTGATGCCTCGGCCGCCTTTGGCTCGGCGCAGGGTCGTATCGAGACCCAGAAAGAGTTCATTTCGAATCTCTCTGACTCGTTCAAATCCGGTATCGGTGCGCTGGTCGACGCTGACATGGAAGAAACCTCGGCGCGTTTGCAGGCCCTTCAGGTGCAGCAGCAGTTGGCAACACAGTCGCTTTCGATCGCCAACCAGGCACCGCAGTCGATCCTGTCGCTGTTCCGCTAATACGCAACGCGGTCCGGGGCGCGGTTTTCGCACCCCGGTCGTGACTAACTGACGACGGCTTTTTGGAAGGATTTCAAGTGACCCCGCAAACCCTCGCTCAATACACCTATGCGCAAGCCGCCGCGCCGACGCGAACGCCCCGTGACACTGAATATGAGGCAATTTCCAGAATTACACGGCGTCTCAAGGCGGCCACGGCGCGCAAGGCAACGGACTTCTCAGCGTTTGTTCAGGCCGTGCACGAGAACCGCCGGTTATGGGGGGTGTTGGCGACAGGTGTCGCGGATTCGGCAAACGCTTTGCCGAACGATATTCGCGCCAGGATTTTCTACCTTGCCGAGTTTACGGAACTGCACAGCAGCCGCATTTTAGCGGACGGCGCGTCCATCGAACCATTGCTTGAAATAAACACGGCGATTTTGCGCGGATTGCGCCAGATGAGGGCAACCTGATGAGCGGGCTGGTTTTGAAACTCGCCCCGAAGGAAAGAGTGCTGATCAATGGTGTCGTGATTGAAAACGGCGACCGCCGTGGCCGGTTTTCAATCATGACGCCGCAGGCCAATGTCCTGCGGTTGCGCGATGCGATACATCCGGATGAAGTAAATACTCCGGTGCGCCGTGTCTGCTATGCCGCGCAACTTGTTCTGTCCGGAGACATGGATCCGGCTCGGGCGCGTCAACACCTGTTGCGCAGCGTGGAAGAGCTGAGCCAGGTTTTTACAGATACAGACAGTCGCCGTGTGTTGTCCGAGGCAACAGACGCTCTGGTGGCCGAGCAATACTATAAATGCCTCAAGTCACTTCGCTCGCTTCTTCAGCGCGAAGAACGGTTGATGGCCTATCAGCAATGAGCTTTCAACCGGTCATCCCCACTGGCGGGATCGTCGGCTGGCGGTTTCTGCAACGTACTTATCAAGGTCAGTTTCAAAGTTTCTCGTCTTCGGCAGTGAATGAGAGGGAGACGAAGTATTTCCTGGACAACATTGGGAAAGTGAAGACCGCCGAACAGTTGGTTTCGAACCGCAGATTGTTGCAGGTCGCTTTGGGTGCCTTTGGGTTGGAGGCGGATGTGGACAACCGGTTCTTTATCCGAAAAATTCTGGAGGATGGAACCCAGGCGGAGGACGCTTTGTCCAATCGTTTGGCAGATAAACGGTACCGGGAATTTTCGGATGCTTTCGGGTTTGGCCCGGGGGCTGTTCGAAAAACGGTGCTGGTTACCAATATGGAACAGATAGCCCAGGCCAATCTGTCTGCGCGGTTTGAGATAGCGGTCGGACAGTCGGATGAGACGATGCGCATTTCGCTCTATGCCCAGCGCGAGCTGTCTGATCTGGCGAAAAGCGGAAGCAGTACAGATACGAAATGGTTCGATCTTATGGGATTGCCCCCGCTGCGCAAAATGATGGAAACGGCGCTTGGGCTACCGCAGTCATTCGCCCAACTGGATATCGACAAACAATTGGTCGAGTTCAAAAGCCGGCTATTCAATCTGACTGGATCGGATGATCTGGCACAGTTTTCGGACCAGAAAGCAGTTGAGAAACTGACCGACACCTATCTGGCCAGAAGTCAAATCGCGGGTCTTCAGAGTACGATATCGCCAGCGCAGACCGCTTTGATCTTGCTTGGGGCCGTGTGATCAGAAGACACGGGGCAAAAGCCCGGGCCGCAATCAAGTATCCGACGTCTCTCGTTTAACCTGCACAAACCACATGTTAACCGTTCAAAATCTCGTCGGCCGTGGTGTGCAAAGCGTAGCATACAACGGGTCGAGACACGTTGTGCAGGTTGACCGCGCCTAACGGTATAGCGTTAGAACAGGCAGGCTCGATATCTTCGGAAACGACTATGCGATGCCCTTCGGTTTTCCCATATTCGCCCAACCGCGCTGCTATGTTGGCCGCTTGTCCAATAACCGTAAAATCAAGACGTTCACGAGAGCCCACATTGCCATAGGTGACGCGCCCATAAGCCACACCAATCGAACAGTCGCAATGTATGCCCGTACCTGCTTTGCGCAACTCACCCAATGTTTCGACGATCTTGATTGCCGAGCGCTGTGCGTTGGCACGGGCCGCGCTGGCGTTTTCATCGGTTGCCGGGAATACCGCCAGAACAGCGTCACCAATGAATTTCAGAACTTCGCCTTCGTTCTCGTGAACGATACCCGAGACGGTTTCAAAGAACTCGTTCAAAACACTGATATACGTGCCCCGCCCCAGTTTCTCTTCGAGGCTTGTCGAGTTGCGGAGGTCACAGAACATGATTGCCGCGTCGATCTCATCCCCGTCACCGCGTCGGATCTCGCCCCCCAGAACGCGTGCGCCAGAGCGTTTTCCAACATATGTTTCCAGCAAAACCTGCGCATTCTCGCGTTGCATGAACACTTCGTAAAAGCGTGCGATTACCGAGGAGCATTCGAATACAAGGCCCAGATTCTCGGTGGTGAAGCCGTTGGGGTGGTCACAGGTCAGGGTCAGAACGTTGGTTCGCCCGTCAGAAAAGGGCAACGGCATCGCGACATAGTCGGTGGCACCCTTGTCCCGCAACTCCTCCATGATCGGGAAGCTGTTATGCGGGTTATCGTCGTTCAGCCTTTGCCGTACGCCGCCTAACCCGTTCGAGACATGGCGCAACGGGCTGTTGATGAAAGCCGGGTGATCATAGATTTCGTAGGTCGGGGCGCGGGTCAGAATCTCGTCCTGATCCTTTTCCCAGATATAGTGTTTGCCCGCGATTAGGGGGTGCAAGGACCATGCCAGAATGCTCAGCCGCTGGATGGCAATGCCGTGCTCCAGCATCTTCTCGGCCAATGCCTTGGTAAAGCTTTCGGGAGTGGTCGCGGCCGAAGCACCGCGCATCAGCCAGTCGATCAGAGGTCCGCTGATATTGCCGTCGTCCGGCTCGCGCAGGCGATTGTCCCCCAGGTCAATCCGGGTGTAGGCGCCGGACACAAACCCGATACATCCCCGGATATCCGCGCTTTCCGGCAGGGCTTGTTCATAAGCCCAGACGGAATTGGTCAGAGGCCCCGAGGCCAGTTGGATGTCGTGGTAAGTGGCGGTGCCTTTGAACGGGCAGAATGTTTGCAGGTCTGTTTCTTCGCTCAGATCCACACATACATCTGCGCGGGGAACGTAAATCGTTGGCGGCAAACGCGTTTCATACATCACCTTTGCGTTTGTGCTTTCAGCCAAAAGAATGTCGTTCCGGTAAATGGCAATCCTGCCATCCAGCGACTCAACCGAGATTCCATATCCATTCATCTGTGGCGCGGCGTGGACGTTCATAAGCGACCTCCTCTGCCTGGGGTTTGTTTAGAATGGGGCTTTCCATCTGACATTCCAAGAGGCTGCAACGGGAATTTACCGGGTGCGAGCGACGCGTCAAAACATCAGACCATTTGAATGACGTCCTTCTCGATCGACAGCATGTACCCCTTCTTGGCAATATTCTTGACCAGCAGTTCGCTAACCATCTGGTTGCCAAGCGCATCGCGCAACCGTTTGATCCGTGTTGCGCCAGCGGCTTCGTCACAATCGGCAGCATCGCGACCGGAAATCATGGCCTCGATCTGGGCGCCGGACAACACCTCGTCATCCAACCGGGATTCCGCCAGAATCGACAGGGTTTCCATGGCGGCGGGTGTCAGTTTGAAATCCATGTTGTTAAGGTAGACAGTGTTTTCTTCGCGACTGATCAGCAGCGACGTCACCTGAATGCCGGTACGTTCGATCTGCGCCATGCGCCGGTTCAACAAGACCAGCATCACCAGAAAGACCAACGCCGAGATCATCATCGCGCTGGCAAAAACCAGCAACACATAGATCACCATCCGGTAACTGGACAGGGTGTCAGCAAAGGCGGTGCCCGATTGGGCCAGAATTTCAAGCAGGCGAATCTCGGTCTGTGACGTCAGATCGGCCTCGACAAACAGCCGTTCGACACGAGCGTTGAACGCATTTGCGTCCGGCAAGGTCCAGAACAGGAAAACGGCAGCGGTGATCAGAATGACGACAATGGCCGCGATGCCCAGCACAACCAGGCGGACACCCGACCGGCGTGCATCAGAAACGGAGATAGAATTGTCCGGCATTGCCTTTCCTCTGATCCAACCCTTCCGGCCCGAAAACGGACTGCACTTCAAGCAAGGTCCAACCTGATGCGTTCAGGCGCTGGGCGATTTCTGCCCGGGCCTGCCCCTTGTCGCAGTTTGTGACCTGCATAACGCCGTAATGCAAACGCAGCGGGTTGTCCTTCTTGGCTTTGTAGTCCGCATAACAATCTGCCGCTGTCGCAGCAGAACCAAGCGATAACAGGGCCGCAAAGGTCAGAGAAGAGAGGATCTGTTTCATAGGCCGCATCCTGCGCATGAGTTGCCACGATATTCAATAACTCAAGGGGATTGCGGCACCTGATATCCGATAACACCGGGCCGTTATTGCTTGTCTGGGGCAGGTGTCCCCACTTTCAGGGCAATCAGCACGCGGTCCGTCATACGGTCGCACGAACATCCGAAAGGACAGGCATCATGCATAAGAAATTCATCGCTTTGATCATTGCAACCGCAGTTGCGATTACCGGTGTTTCAGCTTCTCAGGCGAAGGCGGCCGACGCAAAGGACATTCTAGGGGGGCTTGCGGCCATCGCAATTATAGGTGCCGGTGTTCATTACTATAACAAGGAAAAGAAAAAGGACCGGGCGACGCGTCAACAGACCTATACCCATACACCATATGTGGCGCAGCAAGTGCGCCCGTTACCGCCGCATGTGGCGCGGTACGACCTGCCCCAGCGCTGCCTGCGCACCTATGATGGGTATTCGCAGGATCATCCGCTGCTTGGGCCGAAATGTCTCGAGAAACATTACAAACATGCCAATAGCCTGCCGCAAGAGTGCAAGGTCGGTTTCTGGAATGGCAAAAAGGTCAGGCAGGCCTATGAACCTGCATGCCTGCGCCAGAAGGGATACCGCGTCGTTTATCAGTAGTTTGGGTTGAGCAGGAACGGTGCCAAAGAAGTGCCGTGAGAGAGAGGGTGGTGTGGACCGTCCTCTCTTTTCTTCTTGCGGTGCTACGCGAAACGCGGTTTTCCAAGGGAATGACAATGCCAAACTTCGAACTTGAGCAGGCGCTGCTGGACATGGGCCACATCCGTATCGCCGGTGTGGATGAGGTCGGGCGCGGCCCATTGGCCGGGCCGGTTGTGGCTGCCGCCGTGATTCTGAACCCGAAGCACTTTCCTGACGGCCTGAATGACTCGAAAAAGCTGACCGCAAAACGCCGGGCTGCGCTGGACGCTGAGATTCGAAACACTGCTGAGTTCGCGGTAGCCGAAGCTTCTGTAGCCGAAATTGATGAGGTCAATATTCTGAGGGCGTCGCACTTGGCGATGATGCGCGCGGTAGAGGCGTTGACCCCGGCACCTGATTTTCTGCTGATTGATGGCAACCTGATACCGCAGGGTCTGAGAATTCCGTCACAGGCCGTTGTGAAGGGCGATGCACGATCGGTGTCGATCGCGGCTGCTTCGATCCTGGCGAAAAACTGGCGCGATCAGGTGATGGTGGATTTAGCGCAACAGCATCCGGGTTATGGGTGGGAAACCAACGCGGGCTATCCGTCAAAACAACACAAGGAAGCGCTGCGAAATCTTGGCGTGACCCCACACCATAGGCGTTCGTTCAAACCGGTGCACAATATCTTGTATCAAGAGTAAATCGTAAGTTGCTGATTCAAAAAAGAATTTGACGGCGAATCGACTTTGACTCATCCTTGTCTCAACCAAATGAGCGCAAAAGCGCCGTGGACACTTGAGGCAGTGATATGACAACAACCACCAAAAAGGGCGCAAAAGCGCTCCCTTTAAACACGATTCTCTCCGGGGACTGCATCGATGTGATGAACAGTCTACCCGAGGCGTCCGTGGATCTGATTTTTGCGGACCCGCCGTATAACCTGCAATTGAAAGGTCAGTTGCATCGTCCGGATAATTCGCAGGTCGATGCGGTGGATGATCATTGGGATCAGTTCGCAAGCTTCGGGGCGTATGACCAGTTTACGCGCGAATGGCTGAAGGCGGCACATCGTCTGCTGAAACCCAATGGTGCGATCTGGGTGATCGGGTCTTATCACAACATTTTCCGCGTGGGGTCAGCGCTGCAGGATGCCGGATACTGGATCCTGAACGATGTTGTGTGGCGTAAGTCGAACCCGATGCCGAATTTTCGCGGCAAGCGGTTCACCAATGCGCATGAAACGATGATCTGGGCGTCCAAGCGCGAAGGCGCGAAATACACCTTCAACTATGAGGCGCTGAAAGCTCTGAACGAAGGTGTGCAGATGCGCAGCGACTGGGTGCTGCCGATCTGCACCGGGCATGAGCGCCTGAAGGACGAAAACGGCGACAAGGCGCATCCGACGCAAAAACCGGAATCGCTGTTGCACCGCGTGCTGGTCGGCTCGACCAACCCCGGCGATGTGGTGCTGGACCCGTTCTTTGGTACCGGAACCACCGGGGCCGTCGCCAAGATGTTGGGGCGCGAGTTCATTGGTATCGAGCGAGAGGAAAGCTATCGCAAGGTGGCTGAAAAACGCATCGCCAAGGTCCGCAAGTTTGATCGCGAAGCTCTGGAAGTCAGCGCCAGCAAACGTGCCGAGCCACGCGTGCCATTCGGCCAGCTGGTCGAACGCGGGATGTTGCGCCCGGGTGAAGAGCTTTATTCCATGAACCAGCGCCACAAGGCAAAGGTGCGTGCGGACGGAACGCTGGTGGGCGACAATGTCAAAGGGTCAATCCATCAGGTCGGCGCGCATCTGGAAAACGCACCGTCCTGCAACGGCTGGACATACTGGTGCTTCAAACGGGACGGCAAGACCGTACCGATTGATATCCTGCGGCAACAGATCCGCGCAGAAATGCACAACTGAATTCACGAACACCGCCGGTGCCTGTGGCCTGACACATGGCACTATACCTTGCCCCGCCGATCAACCGGCGGGGTCTTTTGTTTTGCCTTCAACAGTGATTGCATAAGGCTGCCTAGCCTCCGCAAGAAAGACCACAGCCATGACCGAGACGACCGCACAGCCCCGCCGAAGCCTGTTTTTCACCCAGCCCGATGCGTTTGATCTGGACAACAAATATACCGAGGCTGCGTTGGAACGGCACAAGCGCGAGGGTCTGGAACTGGCTGTGCGTGCGCGATGGGTGGCGATGGCGCTGACTGCGGTGCTGCTCATTTTTCTGAACCCGCAATGGGAGGTGCTTTGGTATCACTTCATTCTGCTGCTGATCTGCGGCAACGGGTGGTTGATCCGCCGTGCAGGTCGTGTCGGGCAATCGCGGGGCGAGTTGTTTTTGATTTTCGTCGACCTGCTGATCATGACGCTCGGGATGATCGTGCCCAATCCCTTCAGCGATGATGTCAGGCCATTGGCCATGCAATACCGGTTCGACAACTTTCAGTACTTCTTCGTCATTCTGGCCGCAGGCACGTTGGCTTATTCTTGGCGGACCGTGATCGCCATCGGAACCTGGACGGCGATTATGTGGACGATCGGTTGGATCGTTGCGTCGTGGGTCGCAACGCCTATTCCGGGGATCAGCGAAAAAGTTGCAGCCGCCCTGCAAGGCTACCCAGATGTTGCCGAGCTTCTGGATCCGAACAGTTTCATGGCGCCTCTGCGCATCCAGCAGGTGATCGTGTTCATGATGGTGGCCGTGACTTTGGGCATTTCGATGCAGCGGCTGAACCGGCTATTAATGAGCAACGCAGGGCTGGAACGGGAACGGGCCAACCTGTCACGCTATTTCTCGCCCAACGTGGTAGAGGAGCTGAGCCAGAATGACGAGCCGCTGAAACGGGTCCGAAAAGAGAATGTGGCCGTTCTGTTCATCGACATCGTCGGGTTTACAAAATACGCGGCCGGGCGTGACCCCTATGATGTGATCGAAGTGCTGCGAGGCTTTCACGCCCGCATGGAAACCGAGGTTTTTCGCCACCACGGAACCCTGGACAAGTATCTGGGGGATGGTCTGATGGCGACCTTTGGCACCCCGGTGCCTACACCGCTGGACGCGAGCAATGCGCTGGGATGCGCACGCGCGATGGTCGGCGTGATTGATCGATGGAACCTGGACCGCCGCCGGACGGGAGAGCCGGAAATCCGCGTCGGGATTGGGGTGCATTATGGCTCGGTCGTATTGGGCGACATTGGTGCGAACCGGCTTGAATTTGCTGTCATCGGGAATGCCGTCAACGTCGCAGCCAAGCTCGAGGCGCTGACGCGTGATTTGCAGGCGCGTATCGTGGTCAGTGATGCCGTGCGCGTGCGGATTGCAGAGGAAAACCAGTCTGCGTCGGTCGCCATGACTGGTTTTGCAGAGCTTACCGATCAATCCGTGCGCGGCGTGGAAACACCGATGGATATCTGGGTGATGAAAGGCTGAGGACCGTACACCCCACCAGAACAGCACCCTAAGCGCCGAGCCTGATGGGCAGGGCTGCGCATCGGTTACGCATCAGGTACCGGGTTCAGGGCCTTGTTATAGGCGTGCCAATCGGTGATCTCGGGGTAGTACTGGCGTCGCCATTCCCGGACCCGCGGGTTCATGACCCGCCGCCACAGCGGTGGGATCATCGCAGCCACAGTCATGACGGGATAGCCATAGGGCAGTTGCGGTGCCTTTTCGGGCGTGTGGTGTTGAAGCAGCGGAAACCGGCGGTTTGGTTTGTAGTGGTGATCCGAATGGCGTTGCAGATTGATCAGCAACCAGTTTGAAGCCTTCTGTGATGCGTTCCAGGAATGCCTGGGCAGGACGTGTTCATACCGCCCGTCCCCCAGATGTTTCCGGGTCAGGCCGTAATGTTCCACGTAGTTGACCAATTCCAGCTGCCAGATCGCGACACCGGCCTGCAACAGAAAAAGGGCCAGACCTGACCAGCCTCCGATCAGCGACGCCAGTGCCAGCATCCCCAATTGCAACGCCCAGTAACGCCAGAACGGGTTGGAGCGGTCGGTCCAGGGTCGGTCCTTGCGGGCCAGTTTTCCGCGTTCGGCGTTGAAGGCCGAGACCAGACTTTGCCGCAACACCCTAGGGTAAAAGCGGTGAAACCCTTCGTTGTATCGCGCCGTCACCGGATCGCGTGGCGTTCCTACATAACGGTGATGGACCAGCAGATGCTCGGACCGAAAATGAGAATAAAGCACCATGGCAAGAAGGATATCGCCCAGCCAGCGTTCCCAACGGCTTTTCTGATGCATCAGCTCGTGGCTGTAATTGATACCGACCGTACCCGAGATAACACCCATGCCAAAGAACAGGCCGATTTTCTCAGGCGTCGAAAGCTGGCTGCCGTGGCTCGCGTACCAGATCAGGCCAAACAAGGTAAGGAACTGAAGGGGTGCCCAAAGCTTGGTCAGCAGGATGTACCGTTGCAGATCGCCGTCCGGCGTCTCGGGGTCCGCATTTTCCACGTTGAGCCCGGTGATCCGGTCCAGCACGGCAAAGACCCACCAGGTCGAGATCGGGATCAGCAAAACCCACCATCCGCCCGCGAAAGCAGTGAACCAGATCAGCGGGATCAACAGCAGGGACACCCAGAAGGGTGATGCTGATTGCCAGCGTGCCAACGAGACTGTTGCGGTCATCTCTGGTGCTCCTGCTAGATGGGAACAGCCTAGCCGCGAGGCCAAGGAATGCACAGCGGTCTTATTGTCCTTTCCACAGATCATAGGCTTTGCGCATCACTGTGGGCAGGTCGCTGGGTTGGAAGCTGTGCTTTCCCACTGCGATCAAGTGTTCGGGAACATCCTGACCGGTGGTTTCTGCGGCCCAGATTCTTAAAATCAGATGAAAATGCGTAAAGGTGTGGCGCACCTCGCCCGGCACCATTTTCCAATCTGCCGCAAGCGGGGGGTGCTCGACCGGATCGTCAGCCCACTCCGATCCGGGCCAGCCCAGCATTCCGCCCAGCAGACCTTTGTCCGGTCGGCGCTCCAGCAGCATGGCCCCATCTGACATGCGCACAATATAAACGTGACCGCGACGGGTGGGTTTGGGCTTTTTCGGTGTTTTTCGGGGAAGATCAGCCTGTGTTCCCGCGATCCGCGCTTTGCATGGTTCGCGCAGCGGGCAAATGCCACATGCCGGGGATTTCGGCGTGCATATCGTGGCCCCCAAATCCATGACCGCCTGCGCGTAATCACCGGGCCGAGTAGAAGGTGTCAGCGCTGAGGCTTTTTCCTTCAGCAGGGGTTTCGAGCCGGGCAGCGGCGCGTGGATGTCGTAAAATCGGGCCATGACGCGTTCGACATTGCCATCCAGAACCGTTTCAGGCTGATCGAAGGCGATGGCCGAGATTGCCGCAGCGGTATAAGGGCCGATGCCGGGTAGCGTCAGCAGCGCATCATATTTATCGGGGAACTGACTATTGTGATCCCGTGTCACAGCGCGGGCGCATTTCAAGAGGTTGCGCGCACGCGCGTAATAGCCAAGACCGGCCCATTCCCCCATGACCTGATCATCCGGCGCGGCGGCCAGCGCCTGAACCGTAGGCCAACGTGTCACGAAGCGCAGAAAGTAATCCCGCACCGCTGCTACAGTCGTCTGTTGCAACATCACTTCGGACAACCAGATCCGATAGGGGTCAGGGCGTACCCCGGCGGCGCGCTCTGCCGGTCCTGTGCGCCATGGCATGGCGCGAGCGTTGTGGTCATACCACTCCAGAAGCGCAGCGCTGGCGGTGAATTCAAAGGAATCACGCAAGTTTTATTCGTCTCCCTGTCAGGTTTCGCTGGCACCCGGTGTTCTGCCTATTACAATAGCGGCGCAGGAGTTGGAAACCAGATGCAACGCAGACGTTCGTCAACCCGCGGGTTCAAGCGCACCGCGTCTTTGCTGAATGACCAGATCAGGCGCGCCGGGGAAAGCCGGGGCTTTGCTGTCTCACGTCTGTTGACCCATTGGGCCGAGATCGTGGGTCAGGATACCGCCGCCATCGCGCGCCCAGTCAGTGTCGGCTATGGCAAAGGCGGTTTCGGCGCGACCCTGACCGTTCTGACCACAGGCCCGCAGGCCCCGATGCTGGAAATGCAGAAGGAACAGCTGCGTGGTAAAGTGAACGCGGTCTACGGCTATAATGCCATCAGCCGTGTCCGGATCACCCAGACCGCTCCGACCGGATTTGCCGAGGGGCAGGCCAGTTTCGACCATAGACCGAAGCAAGCAAAACCCGAGATTGCACCTGAAATTGCTGCCGAGGCAGACAAAGTGTCACGCAGTGTAAATGATGAAGATTTGCGCGCGGCCCTTGAACGTCTTGGGCGCAACGTTTTATCCAAACAGAAACGCTGAGAAAGGGCTGAGAATGAGCCGTATTGCAACCGTAATCTGTGCGGCCGTCGCCGTGGCCGCTGGCGGCTATTGGGTGTCGCTGACAAATTCCAACACAAGTTTTCCGCTGGTCAGTGCCGCCGAGGCGCAAGAGGCGGACCTGGATACATCCACAATCATTGACATGGTTCAGGGGGCTGAAGGGGCGCCTGTCGAAATCATCGAATACGCATCCTACACCTGCCCGCATTGCGCGAATTTCCACAAGAGCGCGTATAAACAGCTCAAGAAGGATTTCATTGACACAGGCAAGGTCAAGTTCACCTATCGTGAGGTCTATTTTGATCGCTACGGTCTGTGGGCGTCGATGGTGGCCCGCTGTGCCGGCCCCGAGAAATTCTTTGGCATCACTGATCTGATTTACGAAGGTCAGGCAGAATGGACGCGCGCAGGTGGCCCGGCCGAGATCGTCGATGAACTGCGCAAGATTGGTCGTCTGGCAGGTATTGATGGCGACCAGCTTGAGGCCTGTTTGCAGGATGGCACCAAGGCGCGGACATTGGCCGCGTGGTATCAGGAAAACGCTGAACGCGATGGAATTCAGGCAACCCCGTCCTTCATCGTGAACGGCAAGAAAGTTGACAATCAGTCCTACGCGGACTTCAAAAAGCTGATCGAAGCAGAGCTCGGCAGCTGACCCGAACCCGGCTGGCGCCACCGGGGGCCAGCCTGAGTTACTTTGGTGAAGGGACGGTTTTCAAAAGCATGTCCCTGACCACGTCGGCGTCTGAAATCTGAAGCCGAACCGGCAAAGTGATCACCTTGCTTCGGAAAGCGGGCGGCAGGCGAACGGCGTCTTTTTCGGTGGTGACCATCTGAGCGCTCAGCAAACGCGCCTCGTTTTCCAGCCGGGTCATCAGGGCCTGTGTCAACGGTTGGTGATCGTCCAACGCCTCGGCCCGGACCAGATCCACACCCAACCGACGTAGGGTTTGGAAGAACTTTTCGGGATAGCCGATTCCTGCAAACGCCAACGCACGCGTTTCTGACCAATCCATGCCGGTTTGCAGGGGTTCGACTGCCCCGGTGACATGAGGAACGGTCAACCGGTCTTTCCAGTTGTTGGCAAACACCTTTTGTGCCGCCTCTTCACCCAAGGACAGTACAAGATCGGCCCGTTGCAGGCCGGTATCGACCGGCTCTCGCAGTGGACCGGCTGGCAGGCATAATCCGTTTCCAAATCCGCGCTGGGCGTCCACAACGATAATCGAGAAATCCTTGGCGACCGAAGGGTTCTGAAAACCATCATCCAGAACGATCACTGTTGCCCCCGCCGCGGCCGCTGCACGCGCACCCGCCGCCCGATCCTTGGCAACCCAGACTTCGGCAAACATCGACAGCAACAGCGGCTCGTCCCCCACCTCGGCGGCGGTGTGCCTGCCTGGATCGACCTGCACCGGGCCTTCCAGTGACCCGCCATGTCCTCGTGTCACGACATGCGGCTTGTGCCAGGCATTGCCCAGCTGTTCGAGGGTCCAGATGACGGTGGGCGTTTTTCCGGTTCCACCTGCATTGAGATTGCCGATGCAGATCACGGGCACACCGGGATTTTCCCCCGATTTCGAGGCAATCCTGCGGGCAGTCGCCGCGGCATAAAGGCGGCCCAGCGGGGCCAGCAGCCGCGCCCTCAGATCCGGCTGGTCCGGAGGAGTGTTCCAGAACTCAGGTGCCCGCATGATCTGCGCTCCTCTCGTCCAGAATATCCTGCACCAATTCGATGAGAGTGTCTGCCTGCGGCGCACCTTCGGTGATTATCTGCCATCCTGCCAAAGCCATGTCAGCGGCGCGGTCCGGTGCCAGAAGCTGTACGACGGCATCGCCCAACTCGGTTGCTGACTTGACCTCCTTGGCTGCGCTTGCCTGTTGCAGGTGGGCGTAAAGCTCGTGATGGCGATGCACGAATGGTCCAGAAATTATGGCAGACCCCAGCGCGATTGCGTCGGACGGGTCCTGACCGCCTGCACCGCGTTCCAGTGAACTGGCCATGAACGTCACTGCCGACACACGGTGCCACAACCCCAGGTTTTCGGGGTCCGCGGTCAGAACGACCTGCGTGCTGTCTTCGATCAAGTCGCCATCGTCCCAGTTAACACAGCGTAGATCCATCGCCTCCAGCCTCCGTTTTAGGGGGGCAGCTTCGTGAACGTCGGCGACGTGAAGTACAAGAACCAGCCGGTGCAAAAGGCGCAATGCCTGACGATGTGCTGTCAGAACCGAAATAAACTCTTTGTCCTGCACCCAGGCAGCCAACCAAACAGGTCGCCCTGCAAGCGTGTGGTTGGTTTCGATCAGCTCGTCTTCTGGCCAAGGTCTTGGATTTGGGCTGATGCGCAAAGGCGGCGATTCTTCGACTGTTGAAAACGGGATGCCAAGTCTCCGGATGTGACGGGCGGTTTCAGAATTTGCAGTCAGTATCTTGCGAAAGCAGCTAAAGGTCACTCTGGTTATGTCTGGCAGCCAGCGCGCGTTCCGGGACAGTGCAACGGTAAACTGGGCGTCAAACAACACAAGGGGTACAGCCTGTTCATCGGCTCGGGTTATGATGTTGGGCATCAAATCACCGCCGACCCAAATCCCGATACCTGGGCGCCAGTATTCGATAAAGTCACGCGCGGCCCCGCTCTGTTCCTGAGGCAGGTTGATCAGGGGAAAGCTGCATTCCGGCCAGGCAGACAGATCCGCGTCCGGCGGAGCGGTCAGTAGAAAATGCAGCTTTGATCGGGACTGAAGCAACCGGCGACAAAAATCACTCACCGCCCGCAGGCGGTCTGGCGTGGCGACGTGCATCCACACGACCTCGCCTTCGGGGCGTGGCAGGTCGGTTTTTACACCAACGCCGTTCCGCATTCTCCAGGACAGCACCCGATAAGCGGCAAGGCTTAATGAGCGCGGTTTGCTCATGCGCCGATTCCGGGCCCGATCGGGTCCAGCTGAGCAGACAGTTGCGCGTGGATCGCAGTGCTGGCGGCGATAACGCCATTTAGCCTGGGGTGGGCATTGTTGAAGATCAGCGGTTGACCCAAACGGTCTGAACAGACGCCGCCTGCCTCTCGGATGATCAGATCACCAGCGGCAATGTCCCATTCCCAGCTGGGGCGAAGGGTCAGCATGGCGTCGAACCGCCCCTGCGCGACCAGCGCCATGCGATAGGCAAGCGAGGGTCGATATGCGCGGTGGAAGGCTGGAACATTCTGATTGCGCCAGTGCTGTGCATCCAGATTTGGTTTGGCGGCCAGAACCTGCGATTGCAATAGCTCAGGCGTTTTCGATGTCGTGATCTTTTGCCCGTTGAGAGTGGCGCCCTGACCCTGCGCCGCAGCATAAAGCAAGTCGCGCATCGGCAGGTAGATTACAGCGGCAGTCACAATGCCATCGACTGCAACGGCCAGCGAATGCGCCCAGGTGCGCGCGCCTTCGGTAAAACTGCGGGTGCCGTCAATCGGATCGACGATAAAGGCGTTGCTGCGGTTCAACCGCTCGGGCGAATCCTCGGATTCCTCGCTGAGCCAGCCATAGCCCGGCCGCGCAGCGCACAGCTTTTCTTCCAGCATCGCGTTGACGGCCAGATCGGCCTCGGTCACCGGACCGGCGCCACCGGGTTTGTCCCAACGCTGTGCCTGCGTCCCGGAATAGCGTGTAGCGATCTTGCCGGCCTCAATCGCGGCCTCAATCAGAAGGGGCAGATCAGTTGCCGGCAAGTGTCATTCCTTCGATCAACAGCGACGGGACCACGCGCGACAAATATGGGCGGGCGTCATTGGCGGGAATGATCCGCCGCAGCATATCACGCAGATTGCCTGCGATTGTGCATTCGTTGACAGGATGCGTGATCACACCGTTTTCGACCCAAAAACCTGATGCACCACGGGAATAGTCGCCCGTATTGGGGTTGATCGTCGATCCGATCATGGACGTGACCAGCAAACCGGTGCCCATATCGCGCAACAGATCGTCGCGACTGCGGGTTCCCTGCGTAAGGCTCAGGTTCCAGTTGCTGGGTGAGGGTGGGCCGGACACACCGCGCGCAGCGTTGCCTGTTGAGTCCATTCCCAACTTGCGGCCACTCGACAGATCCAGTGTCCAGCCCGTCAGGACACCGTTTTCCACGATCACCCGGCGCTGCGTGGGCAGACCTTCGGCATCAAATGGGCGCGAGCCAGAGATACGCGGGCGGTACGGATCTTCGATCAGTGACAGATGCGCGGGCAGCACGTCTTGCCCCAGGCAATCCTTCAGCCAAGACGCGCCGCGCGCAATCGCGGCCCCATTGCTGGCGGCCAGAAGATGCCCGATCAGCGAAGACGAGATACGTTCATCAAGCAACACCGGGAAACTGCCGGTCGCCGGTTTGCGCGCGCCAACCTGTTGCACAGCGCGTTCCCCTGCTGTGCGCCCAATCTCAGCCGCGTCGCGCAGGTCGGATTGAAACGTCCGGCTGTCACCGTCATAGTCGCGCTCCATCCCGGTGCCTTCACCCGAGATCGCAACGCATGAGATGGATCGGCTGCTGCGCTCATACCCACCGGAAAACCCGTTTGTAGCCGCCAGATGCACCCGGTGCGTTCCATAGCTTGCAGCCGCATCCGACACCTGCGTGACGCCTTTTACCGCCAGTGCTGCGGCCTCGGCGGCCAGCGCATCCTGCATCAGGCTTTCTGCGGACGGGGCCGGGGCGGTGTCCAGCAATTCCAGTGACTGAATATCCCAGTCACAGGCCAGTTGGCTTTTGTCCGCCAGCCCGGAATAGGGATCTTCGGGCGCTTCTTTTGCCATGGCCACGGCGCGTTCGGCCATCGCCGCAAGGGTTTCCGGGCGCCTGTCAGAGCTGGACACAATGGCTGAGCGTTTACCCAGAAACACACGCAAGCCCAGATCAGCGCCTTCCGAGCGTTCCGCATGTTCCAGTGCGCCGCCCCGCACATCGACCGAGACCGAGGACCCTTCGAGAACGATGGCATCTGCCGCTTCTGCGCCTGCCCGGCGAGCAACATCGAGCAATTGTTGGCTGATTTCTTCTGGTGTGCGGGTCATGAGGTCTCCAGGTTGATTGCCAAGGACCTAGCCTTGCACCGCCCGCCCCGCAAGACCTGTGACCGGATTGTGCTGTGTGGATCGGGATTAATCCATGCCGCTACCGGGTTTGGCACAAGGTTCACAGGAATGGAAAGGGCCGCACTGCGCGGCCCTTTCAGATAGGTATCACTTGATACGCTGGCCATTCGCCAAAATCTGACCGTCTTCCGTGAATTCGATGGTCGAGTTCAGGGTGTCAGGCTCATCGCCGGGGACAGCCATCAGACCCATCATCATCCGCGCGCCCAGCGCATCGTCGTCCGAAATGAGGCCCATGCCGATCAGCGTATCGATCAGCTGATTGGCGCCAACAAGTTTCAGGTTCGCCACGCCGCTTGGGCTAGGCATTCCGCCAAACTCTTCTGTGTTCGAATTGTCGAAGGCGAAATCGCCATCACCGGTCAGTTTGGCACCAACCAACGAAACCAGAAGCTGGCTGATTTTCAGCGAATGTAACTCACCCGGAGTCTCATCCGACTCAACGTCAATTTCCGGATCGAAGATGTTCATCAGAACTTTTGCCGTGCCGGTCGTGTCCAGCGCGATTGTCGCCGGATCGCGGGGCAGCGCGCCTGCCGGGTCAAAAATGCCCCACAGGACATCAGACATGGTGAAATCGGTCATGTTGAGGCCAAAGGCGAAGGGCTGTATTTCGTCCGATTGCTGGATCGGGAATTCGAAGTTCAACCCTGCACTGGCCATGGACAACTCGATCGGGAACGGCAGATCCGCTGTTGTCACCGCCAGTTTGGTGCTGTTCTGCGCGATGTCATAGGCGATGCGCTCGGCGTCGATGCTGGCGGCAAAGTGCCCACCCTCCGAGGTGCTGTTCATCGAGAACGCCTGTCCTTCGCTGGTCCCGCTCAGATCGGTGCTGCCGGATGCATAGGTAAACGTGCCATCAAAGGCGAAACCCGCTTGGTAAAACGCCTGCGGATCAGACATGTCAAAATCCAGTGGGATCACGTTTTCGCCTTCAAAGGCCAGTTGGCCCAGTTGGCCATTGATCAGCCCGCTTTCACCACTTTCCGGATCCTGAAAGTTCAGGTTATAGGTCAGTGTATCGCTGTTGAATATCTGAGTGATGTTTCGGTGTTCGCCGATTTGCATCCGCGACCGACCGGCCAGATCACCTGCTTCGACCGCGATGCTGAAAACCTCGTTCGGCAGCGGTTCGCCATCAACTTCAATCGAATCCAGCGCAATGCCCAGTTTGTCAGCGGTGTAGTCATAAGTCATGTCTTCGGGTGTACCCGAAACGACCATGTTCAGCTGGCTGTGCGAATAAATCACTTTGGCTGCAAACTCTTCATCGTCGGCTGTTCCCGTGACGTCCATGGGAAAGCTCTCGGGCAATCCGATGGTAACGGTTCCGTCACCATTTTCGGTCAGCGTCATTTCCGGCATGACCATCTGGAACTGCCCGTCTTCTTCCGGAAAGGTCAAAGAAAGTGTCATGTTCGAAATTGTGGTGACGTCACCGGCGATGCTTTCGTCGCCTGTAACGGTGTAGCCCATTGATGTGAAATAGCTTTGCCAGTCGGACCAGACATCATTTGCAGTAAGGTCGGCGAACGCGCCCTGGGTCGCGACGGCATAAGCCAGAACAGCACCGCAGCTGCGGTGGAGGAAAACGGACATAAGGTAACCCTTCTTGATCAATTTGCGGCGCATGGTCGGGGTTGTGGCACCTATCGTCAAGGGGGCAAGGGCTGGACCATTTCCCCGTTTCCGCGTTACGCCTGTTGCCGGGATCAATAACAATGCGTGAGGAGAGGCGAATGCAGGGGAAAACAGTTCTGATAACCGGGGCCAGCCGTGGCATCGGGGCCGAAGCGGGGCGCGTTTTTGCCGCAGCCGGGGCCAATGTCGCATTGGTGGCCCGCAGCCGCGATCAGATTGATGCCTTGGCCGCTGATCTGGGTGATCAGGCCATCGCGCTGGCCTGCGATGTCAGCGATTTCGCGCAGGTCGAGCAGGCTGTGGCCACATGTGTGGATCGGTTCGGCGGGCTGGATGTTCTGATTGGCAATGCCGGTGTGATCGATCCGATCTTTCATCTTTCCAACGCCGATCCTGAGGCCTGGAGCAAAGCTATCGACATCAACCTCAAAGGTGTTTTCTACGGAATGCGTGCGGCATTGCCTGTGATGCGGGCCGCCGGGGGTGGAAGCATTCTGACCGTCTCGTCCGGCGCGGCGTCCAACCCGGTTGAGGCGTGGAGCCATTATTGCGCGTCAAAGGCCGGGGCAAAAATGTTGACGGAATGCCTGCATCTGGAAGAAGCCCAACACGGTATTCGCGCCATGGGGCTGTCGCCGGGGACGGTTGCCACGGATATGCAGCGGTCCATCAAGGCAAGCGGTATCAATCCGGTCAGTCAACTGGACTGGGACGCGCATATTCCCGCAGACTGGCCAGCACGTGCCTTGTTGTGGATGTGTTCCAAGGACGCGGATGAGTATTTGGGAACGGAAATCTCGCTGCGTCTGGAAGACATCCGAAAAAGGGTCGGGTTGATATGATCGACCTGAGGAAAGAGGATGGCCTGTGGGTCGTTACGATCAACAATCCCGAAAAGGCAAACGCCCTGACCGGAGCGATGCTGAATGAACTGGCCGGGATTGCCGAGGCCGCAACCAGCGCGCGGGCGCTGATCCTGACCGGCGCGGGCAAAGTGTTCAGCGCCGGGGCCGATCTGGACGAGGCGCGCGCCGGTCTGGCCACCTCTGACGTCTGGGAAAGACTGTCCGGTGCCATCGCCGCATTGCCCTGCCTGACCATTGCGGCATTGAACGGTACTCTGGCTGGCGGGGCCAATGGCATGGCTTTGGCCTGTGACCTTCGCATTGCGGTGCCAACGGCCAAGTTTTTCTATCCGGTGATGAAGCTGGGGTTTCTGCCGCAACCGTCCGATCCGAAACGGTTGGCGGCTTTGGTGGGCCCGGCCAGAACCAAGTTGATCCTGATGGCAGGTCAGAAGATCACCGCGCAAGAGGCTTATGACTTTGGTCTGGTTGACCGGATCGTCGAGCCCGATCACCTGATGCAAACCGCGCGTGAGTTTGTGACAGACTGCGTGAACGCTGACCCCGTTGTCGCCGCGGACATCGCAAGGATGTGTTCATGAGGATTTCGGCCGTTCGGTTGCGGGTCGCTGACCCGGAAAGACTGGCCGTATTCTATCGCGACGTTCTGGGTATGCGGGTTGACCGGCAGGGGTCAGGTTACCGCGTCGGCTACAACTCGGAAGATGCGGACCTTCTGCTATTGCCGGGTGGTGGCGGATACACCCATGACCGGGGCCAAAGATATTGGAAGATCGGAATTACCGTTCCTGATGTCGATCTTGCGGCAGCGCATCTGCGCGCGCTGGGTACTGCGGTAAGCACGCCGAGCCAGTTTCTGGATATCGGGTACATGTGCCATCTGGCTGATCCCGAAGGGTTTGTCATCGAATTGCTGCAACATGATTTCGAAGGTAACAAACCGGCGCAGGCGGCGGACCGGGACGCTCCGTTTGCGCAGGCCGGGATCGGTCAGATAACCCTTCGGACCGGTGATATCGCAGGTGAAGACGCGTTTTGGCGCGCGCAAGGTGTGTCCTTGCTGTCGATGCAGGAGGTGGCCCCCCATGGCTTTGATCTGCATTTCTACGCTTTTACCGACGAAACCCCTCCAAACCCCGATTTGTGGGCCGTCGAGAATCGCGAATGGTTGTGGAAGCGACCGTATACGACATTGGAGTTCCAGCATCTTGCGGGTGCGCAGTTTGCGCCCGTACCGGATTACCGGGGAATAGTAGTCGAGGGGTTGGCCGCACCTTTGAAAGACGCCTTTGGCGATCCGGTCCTGCCTGGCTGATCACCTGTTGCGTCGCTTGCCCGGAACTTTCGACCGAAATCCGGGTGGGCGTTTACGCACCCAGATCAGGAATTTCTCAAGCCTGGGATGCGCGCGCAAGGCTGCGATCGTGTTGTAACAGCGCGCCAGTTCGGCCTCGGTCAGGGTGGCATGGACTTCTTTGTGGCAAATCTGGTGCAGAAGAACGGTGGGTCCGCCCTTGCCTCCTTTGAGTTTTGGGATCAGATGATGCAGGCTGCCACCCACGCTGGGGATCGGGCGGTCGCAGAGCGGGCAGATCGGATCGTTGTTCGCCATAATGGTTTGAAACTTGCGCCGATAGATGGCGAAGGCAAGAGGGTGCGAATGGCGCAGGCAGTCGTGATCGGAGCAGGCCCCGCAGGGTTGATGGCGGCCGAGCAACTGGCCGAGGCCGGGCATTCCGTGCTGGTTGCCGAAGCCAAGCCCTCGGTTGCACGCAAATTTCTGATGGCTGGTAAATCGGGGCTGAACCTGACAAAGGACGAACCGCCTGAGACACTGATGCGGTCTTTTGCCGATGCGGCGGACTGGTTGCGCCCGATGATCACCGCCTTTGATGCGCAAGCCGTGCAGCACTGGGCGCGTGGACTGGGACAGATATTATTCACAGGTTCTACCGGGCGGGTTTTTCCCGAGGCCATGAAGGCGTCGCCTTTGCTACGCGCATGGCTTGCGCGACTGGGCGCAGCCGGGGTTGAGATCAAAACCCGTTGGCGATGGAAAGGTTGGGAAGCTGATGCGCTGGTATTCGACACCCCGGACGGGCCGCAAAACCTGACTGCTGCTGTAACCGTGCTTGCGCTGGGTGGGGCCAGCTGGGCCCGCCTTGGATCGGATGGTCATTGGACGCAAGTCCTTTCCGGCAGGGGCGTGGAACTTGCACCGTTTGAACCTGCGAATTCAGCCCTGTCGGTGGACTGGAGCACTCATATGCAGCCACATTTCGGGGCGGCGCTGAAGTCGGTTCGGTGGAAGGCCGGTGACCTGGATAGCCGCGGCGAGGCTGCGATCTCGGCAACCGGGCTGGAGGGAGGGGGGCTTTACACTCTCACCCCTGCTTTGCGCAAAGGGCAGCTACTTTTTGTCGATCTGGTGCCCGACCTGGAACAGCAGTCCTTGCAGGCGCGTTGGTCTTCCAGAAAGTCGAAAACCACACTTTCGCAATGGTTGAGAAAGTCGTTGAACCTGTCACCGCAGAAGATCGCCGTGTTTCACGAGATGGCAAAACGCAGTCACTTGCCGCTGCCCGGCGAAGTGGCGGTCCTCAAGAAACTGCCAATCCTGCACGCGGGGCTGCGACCGATGGATGAGGCCATTTCGACGGCAGGTGGCGTGAAACGATCCGCGTTGGGTGACGGGCTGATGCTGAAGACCATGCCGGGCGTGTTCTGCGCCGGTGAGATGCTGGATTGGGAAGCGCCGACCGGGGGGTATCTTTTGACAGCCTGTCTTGCCACTGGCCGCTGGGCCGGTCGGGCCGCTGCCGATTGGCTGGATCAGGGCAAGTAACTCAGCGCGACCGCGCAAGCATCGCCAGACGAATCATTGCGCGCTCGACCAGTGCCATTGAGGGGGCGGTCTGTCCGGCGGAGCGCAGGGAGAGGTCGGTATCCGTAAGAACGGTCAGAGCAGTTTGCAGCTTGGGCGCGCCCCAGCCCTGTGCCTGACGCAGAATACGGTCACGCCGTTTGCCGTAAACCGGCGGACGCAACTTGCCGATACCCTGCGCCGCACCACCGGGATCCGAGGCGCAGGCATAAAGGGTGCGGAAATGCCGGGTTGCCCCAATGCACAGAGTTACCCCGTTGGTACCCTGTGCCTGCAACCGCCGGATCAGCGGTCCGATCTCACCGGCGCGGCCTTCTGCAACCACGTTCAGCACGTCGTCAAGCGCCGCCTCGGTCGAACGCGGGGCGCAGGCTTGGATGTCTTCCATGGTCAGCTCAGAGTTGTCACCACGCTTGTAAAGCGACAGTTTCTCAATGGTTTGGGTGAAGTCACCGGGGCTAAGACTGTTGGCCAGTTCGCTGATGGCAGACATGACATCGCGGGGGATGTTATTCAGTTGCGCCTCAGTCAGAACCCGCTCGACCTCTGCACGCGATGGCGGGTCGTCATAAATGCCTATCGCATAGGCCGCAGGATGCCCCTCGAACGCTTTGCGGATTTTTGAGTTTGGTTTCAGCTGACCAGCCGTCACGATGATCTGAGCGTCGCCGGGGGTCCAATCTTCAAGTGCGGCCAGAATCGCAGGCGAGGCGGTTTCGGTGGCGTCTTCCACAAACACCGCGCGCGGGCCGGGGAAAAACCCAACCGCCTTGACCGCGTCCAGCAGAGACGCCGGATCGCCGCGCAAGTCGCCACCCGGCAGGCGGGTCAGGCGCATTTCCTCTTCCGCACCAGGATCAAGCAGGGCGGCCAGAACCTGCTGCCGCTTAAGCGCCACCCGCATGGCATCCGCACCATAGATCAGCAGCCCGGTCTTGTCCGCATCCGGCTTGGCGAAATACCCGTCTGCCTCGCGCGGGCTCAACTTCATTTGGATAAGCCCGGCGTTGAATATAGGCGGTTCACGATATGCCCGGACAGGATCACCATCAGGCGTTCTTTCGCATCGCGTTCGTCAGCCAGCGTCGAAACGGTAGAACCCGAAGCAGAATAGCCCACAAAATCGGTTACGGTGCCGGACGCCGCGACTTGCCCGGTCTCATTGGATTTCAACGCGTATTGGGCCCGTCCATCAATCGTGTACCGCGTTGTCTCGTTCGTCGTGGTGATGGCCGCGCCGCGGGTTTCGATCGAGACCTGAACATCCAGAGCGTAATCGCTGATAGAGCCCGCGCTGCGGCCCAGTTGTTGTTCAAGGTTCTGAACCAGAAGATAGCTTTCAACGGTATTTGGCGCAGATACCGCCACCCGACCGAACAAGGCAGAGCCCGACCCACCCGGAGCATAAACCGGTTGAAAGCCGCAGGCAGCCAGCGCTAGCGGCATAACAAGCAATGTTCTGCGATCAAACAACGACATTCACGATCCGGCCCGGAACAACGATAACTTTCTTCGGCGCGTTGCCATCCAGCGCCTTTTGGACAGCTTCGGTGCTGAGCGCGATATTTTCAACCTCGGCTTTGTCCATATCTTTTGGAACGCTGATTTCCGCGCGACGCTTGCCGTTGATCTGGATCGGCAGGGTGACGGTGTCATCAACCAGCATCGCTTCATCCGCGACGGGCCACGGGGCGACAGCCACAAGGCCCTCACCGCCCTGATGCGCCCAGATATCTTCCGCCAGATGTGGCGTCATAGGCGACATCAACTGGGCCAGTGTTTTGATTGCCTGTTTCTGAGCCGCCGCACCGGCCTTGGATTTTGCCAGTGTATTGGTGAAGGCATACAGTTTGGCGATGGCTGCGTTGAAGCCAAAGCTTTCGACACCCAATGTCACGTCGCGGATGGTTTTGTGCATCTCGCGCAACAGATCCTCATCGCCTTCGCCCGCTGCATCGGCGTCCATGGCGCCGATCCTGTCACACAGATTCCAAACGCGATTCAAATGCTTATAGGCGGCTTCGGCCCCTGCGGCCGTCCATTCCACGTCCCGCTCGGGTGGCGAATCGGACAGCACGAACCAACGGGCCGTGTCGGCCCCAAAGGCCGAAATGATGCTGACCGGGTCGACCACGTTTTTCTTGGATTTCGACATCTTGGCTGAGGGGATGATTTCGACCTCTGTGCCATCGGCCAGTTTGCCGTTGGTTACATCCTCGGGCAGGTGATAGACCGGGCGGCCGTTGGCGTCGCGCGTCTGGTAAATCTCATGCGTCACCATGCCTTGCGTGAACAGCGCTTCGAACGGCTCGATGGCCTTCTTCGGCAAGTGCCCGGTGAGGTGCATCGCCCGCGCAAAGAACCGGGAATATAGCAGGTGCAGAATCGCGTGCTCAATGCCGCCGATATACTGGTCGACATTCATCCAATACTCGGCCTCAGCCAGATCGGTGGGTGTTTCCGCACGCGGAGCGGTAAAGCGCGCGAAATACCACGACGAATCGACGAAGGTATCCATCGTGTCGGTTTCGCGCTTGGCCGGAGCACCGCAGGAGGGGCAGGAACAATCGCGCCAGGTCGGGTGGCGGTCCAGCGGGTTGCCGGGTTTGTCGAATGTGACATCGTCAGGCAGGCGGACCGGCAGGTTTTCTTTTTTCTCGGGCACCACGCCGCAGCTTTCGCAATGCACGACGGGAATCGGACACCCCCAATAGCGCTGACGGCTGAGGCCCCAGTCCCGCAGACGGTATTTGGTGACACCCTCGCCCCAACCGGCTTGTTCAGCAAAATCGACGGTGGCGTTGATGGCTTCTTCGCCTGTCGCCTCGGTCAAACCGGCGAAGTGGTTCACCCAGCGGACTTTCTCGGTTTTCGGCGGGACGAATGCAATTTTGTCGACCGGCGCGTCGTCATCCAGTGCAAAGAATGTGTCGACCACAGGAAGGCCGTATTTGCGGCAAAAGTCGAGGTCACGCTGATCATGCGCAGGGCAGGCAAAGATTGCGCCCGTGCCGTAATCCATCAGGATGAAATTGGCGATCCAGACCGGCAGTTCCCAGCTCGGGTCCAGCGGGTGCTTGACCTTGATGCCTGTGTCAAAGCCCAGCTTTTCTGCGGTTTCTATGGCTTCCTCAGTGGTACCACCTTTACGACATTCGGCCACGAATTCAGCCACTTCTGGATTTTCGGCTTCAAGCTGTTTTGCGATCGGGTGATCGGGCGAGATGCCAACGAAAGATGCGCCCAGCAGCGTGTCGGGGCGGGTTGTATAGACGGTGATCGGATCGCCGCCGTCTGTGCGTTCAAAGCCGAATTGCAGACCACGGGATTTGCCGATCCAGTTCTCCTGCATCAGGCGCACTTTGGCGGGCCAGTTGTCCAGAGTGTCCAGCGCATCCAGCAATTCTTCGGAATAGTCCGAGATCTTGAAGAACCACTGGGTCAGCTCGCGCCGCTCTACCAGTGCGCCCGAACGCCAGCCACGACCATTTTCAACCTGCTCGTTGGCCAGAACGGTCATGTCGACCGGGTCCCAGTTCACCACAGCGTTTTTGCGATAAACCAGCCCGGCATCCAACATATCGAGGAACAGCGCCTGTTGTTGGCCGTAATACTCGGGGTCGCAGGTCGCGAACTCACGTGACCAGTCGATGGACAGGCCAAGTGGCTTCATCTGATCGCGCATGTCGGCGATGTTGCTGTAGGTCCAGTCCTTCGGATGACCCCCGATGGCCATCGCGGCATTTTCCGCAGGCATCCCGAATGCGTCCCAGCCCATCGGGTGCAGCACGTTATGGCCCGTTGCCAGCTTGTGCCGCGCGATGACGTCACCCATCGTATAGTTGCGCACATGCCCCATATGGATTCTGCCAGACGGGTAAGGAAACATCTCAAGCACATAGTATTTTGGCTTGCCCGCCTTGTGGTTGGCGGTGAAGATCCCGGCCTTGTCCCAGGCCTCCTGCCATTTTGCTTCGATTTCGGTGGCCGAGTAGCGCGACATTGTGCGGTCCTTCGTGAATGAAAACGCCGGGTAGGAACCCGGCGTGGTAATATTGTGGTTTTCGGCGGGTTGCTAGAACTTGTTGTCCGCTATGCGTAGCTGCCGGGCACGCGACAGAATCGCATCCTCGACTGCGCGGGAAGTTGCCGCACTCACCGGAGCCCCCCCACTTGATTGCAGCGCAACCGACAAAGAGCGCGCGGCAAGCGCCGGATCGCTGATATGAACAGTTGCCCGGTAGGATCGGCCGCCGCCCGGAGGCGTGCCATAACCCGTTACGATTACACCGGTAAACGGATCAACCTCTTGCACTGGCAGGAAGCTCAGCACATCCAGCGAAGCCGCCCAAAGATACCGGTTCACGTTTGTTGTCTGTTCGGCGGTGCTGCGGTCAAAGATGTCCCAGATAGTTGCCCGCTCGGGGTCATTCAGCTCCTGTTCGTCCGAATTGCCGCCAGCGATGTTGGGGGAGTATGTTGTTGAAGCGTTTCGATTCTGCCCACATGCCGAAAGAGCGGCGGTCAGCAGGATCATTCCCAAAATCGTCGGCAGGCGCATTGTAAACAGGTCCTGTTTCACTTGTTCTACAGTATTCAGGGGATACTCCTAGCCAAGGACCCCCGCTGCAACAAGTCCATTCTTCTGAAATGTAAGTGTATCAGCTGCATCAGGGCGAAAACTGACTGTGGCATCCTTGCACCAATTTGACCTCAATGACGCTCCCGCCTTTATGCCAAGCTTGCGCAAGGGGGGCAAAAAGAGCGAAACGGTGTCCGTGCTGAGACATATGCCGAGGCATGTGTCGAGTAGATAACTCTTTTGAAACCGAGGGAAACAAGATGAAAAAAGTTCTCTTCGCATCGACGGCGCTGATTGCGACCGCAGGCGTTGCAGCAGCTGAAGTTAACTTCAGCGGTTATGGCCGCTTTGGTATTGCTTACTCTGAAGATCGTACTGGCAGCGTCAACGCCACAACGGCTGCGACTTTCACCACCACAACCGCAAACGGTCAGGTTCTGACCGGGGTCACAAGCACTTCGGTTGCCCTGAATGGCAATGACGTGAGCGACGCGATCCTGGTATCGCGCTTCCGTCTGAACATCGACGGTATCGTTGAAACCGACAGCGGCGTTCGCTTTGAAGGTCGTGTTCGTCTGCAAGCCGACGATGACAACCAGGGCGAAGCAAACTCTGCTGGCCTGAACGGCGCACGCTTCTCGGTCATCTACGGTGGCCTGCGTGTTGACGCGGGTAACGTCGCAGGTGCCTTCGACAACCTGGCAAACTACTACGGCAACGAAGTAGGTCTGGAACTGTTCGCAGGCCAGTATTCGGGCGTTAACTACAGCTTCCTGGGTTACTCGTCGACCGGTTCCGGTTCGAATGGCGTGTTCTTCCAGTACTCTGTTGGCGACTTCTCGTTCGGTGCGTCGTATGATCAGGGTGAAGATACTCTGCCGATCGCTGGTGGTGTCGTCGTTGACGGTGCAGACCGCTGGGATATCAGCGCAACCTACACCTTCAACAACATCACAGCCGCTCTGGCTTATGGTCAGACTGACGCTGGCGGCGCAGGTAGCGATCCGAGCCTGACCGTTCTGACCCTGGGTGGTGAATGGGGTGACTTCTCGGGTACTCTGTTTGTTGCAGACGACGCAACTCAAAATACTGCAACTGACGGTACCGCATGGGGTCTGTCGGCTGCCTACAACCTGGGCGCTGCAACCACCCTGCTGTTCACCTACGGTGACGGTAACGCGAATGCTGACCTGCAGCAGGTTGCTGTTGGCGCGATCTACGACCTGGGCGGCGGTGCATCGCTGCGCGGTGGTATCGGTGTCAACGACTGCGACGTCTGCGCAGACTCGACCTTCGTTGCTGACTTCGGTGCTCAGTTCAACTTCTAAGCTGATCTGAACCGCAAGGTTTAAGGGCGGGTCTTCGGACTCGCCCTTTTCTTTTGCGCCGACTTGGTGTTTTTCTGCGCAAAACAGGATGAGGGTCCCATGTCGCTGCAAGACATCACCGCACGTATCGCCAAAGCCGAAGCCAGGTCAGACAGACCGGCAGGTTCTGTCAAACTGATTGCCGTGTCTAAAGTGCAGCCGAATGAAAGGGTGCAGGCCGTTCTTGAGCAGGGGCACAGATGTTTTGGCGAGAATCGCGTGCAGGAAGCAGCAAGCAAGTGGCCCGCGTTCAAAGAACAGTTCGAGGGTATTGATCTGCACCTCATTGGCCCGTTGCAGACCAACAAGGCCCGTCACGCAATGAAACTGTGCGATGCGATCCATTCGGTAGATCGACCCAAACTGGCCAAGACACTGGCACGTTTGGCACAGGAAATGGGAACCTGTCCGGAGCTGTTCATTCAGGTCAACACCGGTGAGGAAGACCAAAAGGCCGGTATCCTTCCTGCGGGCGCGGATGGTTTCATAGCCGAGTGCAGGTCATTGGATCTGCCCGTGCGTGGATTGATGTGCATTCCTCCGGTCGATGAAGAGCCTGCTCTGCACTTTGCGCTATTGGCCAAAATCGCTGCACGCAACGGGCTTGATGGATTGTCTATGGGGATGAGTCACGATTTCGAACAGGCCATCGCTTTGGGCGCAACCCACGTCCGTGTTGGCTCGGCCATCTTTGGCGAACGGGTTAAACCTCAGGAATGATCAGCCATGATCCGGGGGCAATGCGCTGTGATATCCAGTGCAGATGGTCCCGGCGAAAGGCAACGCAGCCTTCTGTAGGATAACCGGGTCTGCGCCATTGGTGCAGAAAAATCGCTGACCCTCTGCCCGGAACGGCGTTTGGCCAGTTCCAGTCGGTTAAAAGAATCAGGTCATATAACGGGTCGGCGCGGCGCAGCTTTTCATGGCTGAATGCATAGGGTGCGCTGACCATGTGGTTGTATCTGCTTTCAGACACGTCGTCAGACCACAAGTCTCGTGGGCCAATGGCACGGGCCCATTTGCTGGGGGCGGCCATTCGGTCGGCCCGGTATAGCATGCCGACGATTCGATGATATCCGGTGGGGGTCGCGCCATCGCCTTCGCGTTTTGCGTTGCTCAACCCGCCTTTGCCCACGGAACAGGGAAACACCCTGCCAAGAAACCGGATGCCTCGTGGGGTTAGAACAAGATCGTTTGGGGTCAAAGCAGATGCCCTGACTTCCTGGCCTTGGTCGCCAAGTATCCCCGGTTGTGAGAGGTTTCGCCAACCTTCAGAGGGACACGCTCGGTTACTGCGATACCTGTTCGCTCCATCATGGCGATCTTGGCCGGGTTGTTGGTCAGCAAGCGGACAGAATTGAAGCCCAGCGACTTCAATATGTCCGACCCAAGCCGAAAATCGCGCTCATCGTCCTCAAAACCCAGCCTGTGGTTCGCCTCAACAGTGTCAAAACCCTGATCCTGAAGGAAATAGGCGCGCATTTTGTTGGCCAGACCGATACCGCGCCCTTCCTGATTCAGGTACAAAAGAACGCCTGCACCTTCTGCCCCCATCTGTTCCAGGGCACCGCGCAGTTGCGGGCCGCAATCACATTTCAGGCTTCCCATCAGATCGCCGGTGAAACAGGCAGAATGCAATCGGGCCAGCACAGGCTTGTCGCGGTCCGGGCGTCCGATCTCGACGGCGTAGTGCTCTTCACCACCGTCTTCAGGTCGGAAGACGTGCAACCGGCCTGCTTCGGACACCTCCATCGGAAGGCGGGCCGCGACGACTTCGTGCAAAGTGCTGCGATCCGCCAGATGAGGTGTGGCGCGCGTGTGATCAATGCATGTCAGACCGTGCGACGCGGCAAATGCCCTGCCGTCCTCGACAGGTACCACGACCACAGCGGGAAGGATGCGCGCGGATTTGGCCAATGCAATTGCGATACGGTGGAGATTGGCATTACCGTGCCGCTCGGTCATCAACGGGCCCTTCATGGGCGCGTTCAGATCGTCGGAAGGATCGGCAACCGCCTGTACCCATGCGATATCCGCATCCGCCGGGATCGATACACGCGCCAGATCCCCGTCGTACGCCCGCGCTTTCAGGGTTTCAGCACGTCGCCCAGTTATGGCCACCACCGGACTCCCTAGTTTTTTCAGGTCGGCCAGACGCTGCGGGCTGAGCGTTTCGGCAGAAACCGCAAGCACGCTGAAGCCGCTGTCATCAGTCAGTGCAACGGGAACGCCCATGCGCAGATCGGCCCGGGCCCGGGCGAGAAGTTCCGTGATGTCGGGGATGAGACTCATCAATGTTACCCTATAACGCTCAATCTTTCTCCTAGCTCTTTCGAAAGGAAATGTGAAACATTTCCGCGAACTCTGACACGAAGGCGTGAAACGGTTGCAGCAAATCTTGTTGATTGCATATTCCACGCGCAAGTGATGGAAAAGCGTTTGGAGGACCGGGAAATGGCTCAGCTCAAGAAAATCCTGCTAGTGGACGATGATGAGGATCTGCGCGAGGCGCTCAGCGAGCAACTTGTCATGACCGAAGACTTTGACGTGTTCGAGGCGTCGGATGGTCACTCTGCCATGGAGCGCGCGCGCGAAGCGATCTATGATCTGGTCATTCTTGATGTGGGTCTGCCGGATACCGACGGGCGCGAACTGTGCCGCCTCATGCGCAAACAGGGTGTCAAAAGCCCGATCCTGATGCTGACCGGTCATGACAGCGATGCCGATACGATCCTGGGCCTGGATGCCGGCGCGAATGACTATGTCTCGAAACCATTCAAATTCCCGGTGCTTCTGGCACGTATCCGTGCGCAGCTTCGACAGCACGAACAATCCGAGGACGCTGTATTTGTACTTGGCCCCTATACGTTCAAACCGGCGATGAAGATGCTGATCACGGAAGAGGACAGAAAAATCCGCCTGACCGAGAAGGAAACCAACATCCTCAAATTCCTGTACCGCTCGACTGACGGCGTGGTGGCGCGGGATGTGCTGCTTCACGAAGTTTGGGGATATAATGCTGGTGTCACAACGCACACGCTGGAAACCCACATCTACCGCCTGCGTCAGAAGATTGAGCCCGATCCGTCAAATGCGCGCCTTTTGGTCACAGAATCCGGTGGATATAGGCTGGTTTCTTAACTGAGTGTGGATTGATTTGGATCAAAGTGATACCCTGTACTCATAATTAGGTTACTCCCAACCCGCGCATGTCCGGGTTATGACATGCACCTCCCTGTTGGACTGCCGGGCCGGATGGCCCGGCTTTTTTCTTTTCTGAAGGACGAGATCATGCGCCGCCTATACCGTCACAGGCGTTGCGAAATCCATTTTGTTCCTGTAATGTTCTAATTCTTGCGAAAGGTTGGAGGAGCGCGTGATGATCGAAGGAAGCTGTTTGTGCGGGGCGGTGAAGTTTAACCTGAAGTCTCAACCATCCGTGATGGGAACCTGCCATTGCTCAAGATGCAGAAAAGCCGGGGCCAGCACAGTCGTATTTGTCAACAAAGAAGACTTGGTGTGGGTTAGGGGAAGGGAAAACGTAACGCTGCACCAGCCTGATCCGCCTTACAAATACGACAGGTGTTTCTGCACGAAATGCGGGACATCTTTGGGCGAAATCACTTCAGAAGCAGACAGTTTTCCAATCGCTGCAAACGCATTGGATACTGGGTTAAAGCAGAAAGTTCAGTTTCACGAATTTGTTTCGGAAAAGCCGGACTGGTACGAGATTTGCGACGATGCCCCCCAAAATGAAAGCCACCCGTCCTAGCTTTTCTTTTCTGATGGTACCCCATCCCCCACCGCGTTAACCTTCGCCAAATCGCGACAGAGGAATCCTCGCCATGCCCTTCACACTTGCCACCTGGAACATCAACTCGGTCCGACTGCGCGAACCTATCGTGCTGAAACTGTTGGAAGAAGAGGCACCGGATGTTCTGTGTTTGCAGGAATGCAAGTCTCCGGTTGAAAAGATCCCGACCGAAGGGTTCGCGGAGCTGGGCTATACCCACATGATTGCCCGTGGCCAGAAAGGATATAATGGCGTCGCCATCCTGTCCCGCCTGCCGATAGAGGAGGTGGGCGACATGGATTTCGCAGATCTCGGCCACGCACGCCACATAGCCGGGCGGTTGGAGAATGGTGTCACGATCCACAACTTCTATGTCCCCGCTGGCGGTGATGTGCCAGATCGTGAAGTGAATGAGAAATTTGGCCAAAAGCTCGACTATCTCACGGGCATGCGCGATTGGTTCCACGCAGAAAAGCCGGAAAAATCCATCCTCGTCGGCGATCTGAACATTGCCCCGCGTGAAGATGACGTCTGGTCACACAAACAATTGCTCAAGATCGTCTCGCACACTCCGATTGAAGTGGAACATCTGGCCGAGACCCAGGACGCGGGTGGTTGGGTCGATATCACCCGGCAGGATATTCCCGAAGGGCAGCTTTTCAGCTGGTGGTCCTACCGGGCCCGCGACTGGGATGCGGCAGACAAGGGGCGGCGGCTGGATCATGTCTGGGCCACGCCCGATATTTCGAATGCGGGCCATTCCAGCCGCATTCTGCGCGACGCGCGTGGGTGGGAAAAGCCCAGCGATCATGCGCCGGTCTTTGCGACTTTCGACATTTGAACTGAAACTCTGCCCTTGGTTTCTGCGACAAGCGATTGCATATAGAGCGCAAGTTCGAACGAAAGAGTGATTGCCATGGACATCCTGAACGGCGCAGCCGCCCCAGCCACCGATCTGATCAAGGACGGGACCGAGGCCACTTTCATGGTCGATGTGATCGAAGCCTCGCAGGAAACGCCTGTTATCGTTGACTTCTGGGCACCCTGGTGCGGCCCGTGCAAGACGCTGGGCCCAATGCTGGAAGACGCGGTTACCGCCGCCAAAGGCGCGGTGAAGATGGTCAAGATCAACGTGGACGAGGCACAGATGATCGCCTCGCAAATGCGCATCCAGTCGATTCCAACGGTCTACGCGTTTTTTAAAGGGCAACCCGTGGACGGTTTTCAGGGCGCGCTGCCGGGGTCCGAGATCAAGGCTTTCGTGGATCGCGTGATCGAGGCGTCAGGTGGGGAAAGCCCGGGCGGCCAATTGGATGACGCCGTAGTTGCCGCCGAAGAAATGCTGAGCGACGGCGCCGCGGCAGATGCTGCGCAGACTTTTGCCGCCATTCTTGGCGAAGACCCGAACCACGCGGCAGCATATGGCGGGCTGGTGCGGGCACATATCGCCACTGGCGATCTGGAACATGCCGAGGCCATCCTGAACGGTGCACCCGCCGAAATATCCAACTCGGCCGAGGTCGAGGCTGCGCATGCGCAATTGCAGCTGGCCAAGCAGGCGGCTGATGCAGGTCCGGTGGCGGATCTGACAGCGGCCGTTGATGCTGATCCCGATAATCTTCAGGCCCGGTTTGACCTGGCACAGGCATTGCATGCGAACGGCGAAGTGGAAGAAGCCGTGGCGCAATTGCTGGAATTGTTCCGCCGGGATCGTGAGTGGGATGACGGGGCCGCCAAGACCCAGCTTTTCACGATCTTTGATGCGCTCAAGCCCAATGACCCGATCGTTCTGAACGGTCGCCGCAAACTCAGCTCGATGATATTTGCCTAATTTCTGATCAGAGCTAGAATTGGGACATGATGCATCCCGCCGATCTGCCGGACACCGTATCCGTTTTCCCCTTGCCCGGGGCGCTGTTGTTGCCCCGCTCGCGCTTGCCGCTTCACATCTTCGAGCCGCGCTATTTGCAGATGCTGGACGATGCGCTCAAGACCAAGGAACGGCTGATTGCGATGGTCCAGCCAAATCCTTCGGCCCATGATGAGAACAAACTGCACCGCATCGGATGCGTCGGACGTGTGACCCAGTTTTCCGAAACGGAAGATGGTCGTTATCTGATCACGCTGACCGGTGTGTCCCGGTTCCGCGTGGTGTCAGAGTTGGACGCTTTCACGCCATACCGGCGATGCGAAGTCTCGTGGGACGGCTTTGACAGGGATCTGGGCAAGGCCGAAAACGACGACAGATTCAACCGCACCAAGTTCCTGGCTTTGCTGGAACGCTTCTTTTCGTCCCGGCAATTGTCCACCGATTGGGATTCGCTGAAAGATGCCGAGGATGAATTGCTGGTGAACTCGCTGTCCATGTTGTTGGACTTCGATCCGGAAGATAAACAGGCCCTGTTAGAGGCCCCTTGCCTGCGCACACGGCGCGAGACGCTGATGACATTGATAGAATTCGCAATGCGAGGCGGATCGAATGAGGAAAAACTGCAATGACTGACCCTGAACACGCCTTTGATCGCCGCATGCTCGAAGCTCTTGTCTGCCCGCAGACGCAAACGACCCTGCGCTATGACGCCGAAAGGCAGGAACTTGTGTCACAGGCCGCAGGTCTGGCATTTCCCATCCGCAACGGCATTCCGGTCATGCTGGTCGACGAGGCACGGCAGCTGGACTAAATTGGCTGCCCTTGCAGCAGCTTGGGCAAATCTCCGGTCAAACCGGCGGCTTCGCGGACGAAACCGCGCCGCAACCCCGGCAGTGCGCCGACAATTCCCATACCAACGTCTCGCCCAATGCGCAGCAACGGGCTGTCGTTCGAGAACAGTTTGTTGAAAACATCCGTTGCCATCGCAAGAGCAGCGGTGTCGAACCTGCGCCATTCCTGATAGCGTTCCAGCACCATAAGCGACCCGATGTCTTCGCCGCGCCGCCCTGCCAAGGTCAGAACCTCTGCCAGCGCGCCGACATCACGCAGACCGGCGTTAAGGCCCTGACCGGCAATCGGGTGCATCCCGTGGGCGGCATCCCCGACCAGTGCCAGACGATCAGCGACAAAGGAATTGGCGATGGTCAGGTTCAAAGGATAGGTGAAACGATCTCCAGCCAGGCGGATTTCACCTAGGAAATCGCCGAACCGCGGGCGTAGAACTTGCAGATAGTCGCTCTCGGGCAGGGCGTTGATCTGTTTCGCGGCCTTGGTGCGTTCGCTCCATACAATGGAACTGCGATTGCCGGTCAGCGGCAGAATCGCCAAGGGGCCTGGCGGCATGAAGAACTGATGGGCAATGCCGTGATGCGGCAGCTCGTGTTCAATTGCGCAGACAAGAGCGGTCTGGCCATACTCCCAACCTGTGCGCTTGATACCTGCGCGTTGCGCGGTGCCGCTGTGGCGGCCGTCACACCCAACCAGCAGGCTGCTGTTCACCGTCGAACCATCGTCCAGCGTCACGGTCACTCCAGTGGTGTCGGCTTGTTGCGACACAACAGTCTTGCCACTCAGCTGAGTGATGCGGGGCTCATCGGCCATAGCGTCCAGAAAGGCGCGGCGCAGGTGACGGTCTTCGACCATATACCCCATCGGGCCTTCTTCTATTTCGGCGTGGTCGAAATGCATGAAAAACGGTGACGGGCCTGTACCGGCGTGGCCGTCTGTGACCTTGATCTCCAGCATCGGTTGGGCGTGTTCCGCAACGCGGTCCCAGACACCGATGGCAGCCAGCAAGCGCTGTGACGCCAAGGCCAGCGCATAGGCTCGCCCGTCGAACGCCGCATTCTTGCGGACCTTCTCTTCCAGCGCATCAATCACTGTGACCGAATGTCCGGTTTGTGCCAGAGCCAATGCCAAAGCCGGGCCGTTCAGCCCGCCGCCCACGATCAGAATGTCAGATGCCTGTGTCATGCCCTGCAATATGCGCGCCCTTTCGGGATTGTCCATGTGCAGTCCTGTCGCTACCGTTCTTTCAAGCCAAAAAGCAGGAGGGGCGGGATGCAGGATTGGTTGACCATGACGGCGTGTGATTTGGGCCGTGGAATTGGGATGGGCCAGATCGATCCGGTTGAATTGACGGAAACCTACCTGTCCGCAATAGACACCCATCCGCACCGCGACCGCATCTATGCCCGCGTCACCCATGACCGCGCCCGCGCCGAGGCCGAAGCCGCGCAGCAACGCGCGAAGATGGGATTGCGGCGGTCGTTGCTGGATGGGGTTCCCATTAGCTGGAAAGACCTGTTCGACACCGCTGGTACTGCGACCGAGGCCGGGTCGGCGCTTTTGAAAGACCGGGTGCCGGACGCGGATGCACTTGTGGTACGCAACGCAACCCAGATGGGAACGGTCTGTCTGGGTAAGACGCATATGAGCGAGCTGGCCTTTTCCGGCCTTGGATTGAACCCGATCACCGAAACGCCCCCTTGTATCCATGATGAAACGGCTGTGCCAGGTGGGTCTTCATCTGGTGCGGGCGCGTCGGTCGCCTGGGGGTTGGCGGCCTGCGGGATTGGTTCCGATACCGGCGGTTCAGTGCGAATTCCAGCGGCATGGAATGATCTGGTGGGGTTGAAAACCACGGTCGGGCGGCTGAGCCTTGAAGGTGTGGTGCCGCTCTGCCTGCGGTTTGACACTGTCGGGCCACTGGCGCGATCTGTTGAAGATGCAGCACATATGCTGGCCCTGTTGGAAGGCGGGGCACCTGCAGACCTGAGGGGCGCTTCGCTGAAAGGCCGTCGCTTTGCTGATTTGCAGAACATCGCCAAGGACGACCTGCGTGATGCCCCGCGAAAAGCCTATGACGAGGCCATTGCGAAACTTGCGGATGCAGGCGCTGAGATTGTTCCATTGGACGTGCCCGAGCTGAACGAGGCGATGACCCTGTCCAGCGTCGTCTACACGACCGAGGCCTATGGGTTGTGGCGCGATGTGATCGAGGCCAACCCAGAGGCAATGTATCCCGAAATCCTGGAACGGTTCCGCATTGGTATGGGTTATTCCGGGCCCGATTATGTCGCGGCCTGGGCTAAGCTCAAGGCGTGCCGCAGTGCCTGGGATGCGGCAACTGCCGGGTTCGATGCGGTTCTGGCACCCACAGCACCGATTTTGCCACCCAATCTGGACCGGTTGATGACCGATCACGACTATTACGTGACTGAAAACCTGCTGGCCCTTCGCAACACGCGGATCGGCAACCTGATGGGGCTTGCGGCGCTGACCCTGCCCACCGGAACGCCCTGTTGCGGGCTGATGATGATGGGGTATCCGAACTCGGAAGAGGCCCTTTTGCGGTTGGGGTCAGCGGCAGAATCGGCATTGGCCTGAATGCCACAATCCACTGATTCGGAACCTCTTTGTCTGGACGAAGAGGTATGCGGGCTGTAATCTGCCAAAAAAACGGGGCGCAAATGACCCCGATATTGAGGCAGTAGTATGGATTTCCCCGAGCGGTTTTCGAACCTACCGGAATATGCATTCCCGCGTTTGCGCGCCCTGTTGGATCACCATCAACCGGGCGGTGACGTCGTTCATATGACGATTGGCGCACCCACGCATGACTTTCCGGCCTGGGTGACGGATGTCATCATGGAAAACGCGGCCGGGTTTCAGGGCTATCCGCCGAACGAAGGCTCGGAAGACCTGCGCGGTGCAATCACGGGCTGGATCAAGCGGCGCTATGGGGTCGAAATGGACCCTGACACCAACGTCATGGCGCTGAACGGCACACGTGAGGGGCTGTATAATGCGGCCATGGCGCTGTGCCCGGAACAGAAGAATGGCAAACAACCGATCATCCTGTGCCCGAACCCATTTTATCAGGTCTACATGGTCGCGTCGATTTCGGTGGGTGCGCAACCTTATTTTGTCCCTGCAACCGCCGCGACAGGTCATCTGCCGGATTATTCCAGCCTGCCCGAAGATGTGCTGAACCGAACTGCGGTGGCTTATATCTGCTCCCCGGCCAACCCGCAGGGTGCAGTTGCGTCGCGCGACTATTGGGCTGACCTGATCCGTCTGGCCGAGGCTTATGATTTCCGGATCTTTGCCGACGAATGCTATTCTGAGATTTACCGTGACCAAGCCCCGACGGGGGTTCTGACCGTCGCGCAGGAACTGGGGGCTGATCCCGAACGGATCACGCTGTTTAATTCCCTGTCCAAACGCTCGAACCTGGCCGGTTTGCGCTCGGGCCTGATTGCAGGTGGACCTAAGTCCATCAGCCAGGTGAAAAAGCTGCGCACCTATGCCGGATCCCCACTGCCTTTGCCCTTGCAAGCCGCCGCCGCGCGCGTCTGGGCGGATGAGATACATGTCGAGCAAAACCGCGCGCTCTATCAGGAGAAATACTCCATTGCTGATGAGGTGTTTGCGGGCGTGCAAGGTTACATGTCGCCAGAGGCCGGGTTCTTTCTGTGGTTGCCGGTCGAGAATGGCGAGGACGCAGCATTGAAGGTTTGGAAGGATACCGGGGTTCGGGTTCTTCCTGGCGCATATCTTTCACAAGGCGATCCGGGGAACAACCCGGGCGAAGGCTTTATCCGGGTTGCATTGGTAGCCCCAAAAACAGAGTTGCAGCGTGGTCTGATCACACTCCGCGACTGCATCTATACGTGAGGTACGAGGGCAAAATGGCATCATATAATGCGCGAAACCGCGACCCATTGTTGGACAGCACAACACAGGCAGCCCTTGAGCGACGCAGTAAAGAACTGATCGGTATCGCGCTGATCCTGTTGGGCTTGGCCGCGGCTGCGATGATCTGGTCCTATACGCCCGATGATCCCAACTGGATGGTTTCGACCGATGCACCCGTGCAGAACTGGATGGGACGGGTCGGAGCGTCTATTGCAGCCCCCTTATTCATGATCGTGGGCTGGGGAAGCTGGGGCATCGCGCTTGTTCTGGTTGGATGGGGTCTGCGTTTTGCGGGCCATTTCGGTGAAGACCGGGCCATTGCCCGCCTGATCTTTGCCCCGATCTGGATCGCTGTAGCCTCGGTCTATGCCGCAACCCTTGTTCCCGGTGCCGAGTGGCGTGCAACGCATAGCTACGGTTTGGGCGGTTTGTTTGGCGACACGGTCATGGGCGCGTTGCTGACGCTGTTGCCGATCTCCTCGCATTTTCTGGTCAAACTGATGTCTCTGGCCATGGCCGTCGGTATGACCGCGCTGGGTGTTTTTGTGCTGGGCTTCACCAAGGCCGACGTGAAACGTGGCTTCCGGGCCTTCATCCTGGGCCTTGTGATGTCTTATGACATGCTGATGACGCTGATGGGGCGCGGTGCGGCTTCGGCCGCGCAAGCGGCACGGGATCGCCGGGCGCAGTGGGAAGAACGCAAGCTTGCTCGGGCTGAAGCGGTCGAGGCGATGTTTGACGACGAACTGGTCTATGCCGACCCTGTTTTTGAAGAACCTGAATTGGGACGCCCTGAACCTCCGGTCAAATCGGGCCTGTTGGCGCGAATGCCGTCGCTTATCCGTCGCCCCGATCCAATGCCCGAACCCGAGCTGGTGGACCCGGAACCGATCGCGGGCTTTGACGACATGCCCGGCGAAGATCGCATCCGCTCCAAAATCTCGGCCGCCGTGCGAAATCGCAAGGTTGCTGTGGGCGAAATGACACCCGAGCCAGATCCCAGCCTGCCGTTGACCAAAGGTCGTGGACGCCGTCCCGATCCGCTGATCCTGAACCAGCATACCTTGTCCGAACTGCCCCCGGAACCGCCGGTGACGGCGTATGGTCTGCGCCCCGAGCCGCAGGTGTCCACTGGTGACACGCCAGAGGCACCAGAGCCTGCTTTGATGGGTTATGAGGCCGGGACGGAACAATACGACTACGCGTCCGAGTTGGATATCGATGATGAATCGGTTTTCGAGGATGTCGCCGATGCCATGCCGCAACCGCGTCAGGCGATGAAGATCCCAGTGGCTGAACCGCGGAAGCCTGTGGTGGCGCAGCCCGTGCGCCGGACACCGTTGCCGTCCCGTCGTGCGCAGGCCGAAGCGCAACCGGCATTGTCCTTCGAGGAACGACACTCTGATTTTGAACTGCCGCCTCTGGGCTTATTGTCCAACCCCGCAAATATCCAGCGCCATCACCTGAGCGATGAGGCCTTGGAAGAAAACGCGCGGATGCTGGAAAACGTTCTGGACGATTACGGCGTCAAGGGTGAGATCGTCAGCGTACGCCCCGGCCCGGTCGTGACCATGTACGAGCTGGAGCCCGCTCCGGGCCTTAAGGCGAGCCGTGTGATCGGTTTGGCAGACGATATTGCGCGCTCGATGTCGGCCCTTTCGGCACGTGTTTCGACACTGCCCGGCCGTTCGGTGATCGGGATCGAGTTGCCCAATGAAAACCGGGAAATGGTGGTTCTACGCGAAATCCTCGCCAGCCGCGATTTCGGCGATGGCAATCAGGCGCTGCCGTTGGCGCTGGGCAAGGATATCGGCGGCGCGTCCGTGGTGGCGAACCTGGCCAAGATGCCTCACCTGCTAATCGCCGGGACCACGGGTTCGGGCAAGTCGGTGGCGATCAACACGATGATCCTGTCGCTGCTTTACAAGCTGACGCCGGATGAATGCCGCCTGATCATGATCGACCCCAAGATGCTGGAACTGTCGGTTTACGATGGTATCCCGCATCTGCTGTCACCTGTTGTGACCGATCCGAAAAAAGCGGTCGTGGCCCTGAAATGGGTCGTGGGCGAAATGGAAGACCGCTATCGCAAGATGTCCAAGATGGGCGTGCGCAACATCGCTGGCTACAATGGCCGCGTGAAGGATGCGCTGGCCAAGGGCGAGTTGTTCAGCCGCACGGTGCAGACCGGGTTTGACGATGAAACCGGTGAACCAACATTCGAGACGGAACAATTCGCGCCCGAAGCGATGCCCTATATCGTTGTCATTGTTGATGAGATGGCCGATCTGATGATGGTCGCGGGCAAGGAGATCGAAGCGTGTATCCAGCGTCTGGCGCAAATGGCGCGGGCCTCAGGTATTCACCTGATCATGGCAACACAGCGCCCGTCTGTTGACGTGATCACCGGCACGATCAAAGCCAACTTCCCGACGCGGATTTCGTTCCAGGTGACCTCAAAAATCGACAGCCGTACCATTTTGGGCGAGATGGGCGCCGAGCAGCTGCTGGGGCAGGGCGACATGCTTTACATGGCCGGTGGCGCCAAGATCACCCGATGCCACGGGCCGTTTGTGTCGGATGAAGAGGTCGAGGAAATCGTCAACCACCTCAAACAATTCGGCCCGCCCGATTACGTGGGCAGCGTTCTGGATGGACCGGCCGAGGACAAGGTCGACAACATTGACGCCGTTCTGGGGCTGAATACAGGTGGCAACACGAACGGAGAGGACGCGCTGTACGATCAGGCGGTGGCAATTGTGATCAAGGATCGCAAATGCTCGACCTCTTACATTCAGCGGAAACTCGCCATCGGGTACAACAAGGCGGCGCGGCTTGTTGAGCAGATGGAAGAGGAAGGTGTTGTTTCGTCAGCAAATCATGTCGGGAAACGCGAAATCCTCGTCCCCGAGCAATAGGATATTTAATAACAAGGGCAGACAGCCTATCTGTACGGCATGAAACAGATTGCTTTTGCCCTTGCTTTGACACTGGCTGCACCAGCCGCCTGGGCGGCAGAAAAACTGCCGCTTTCGCAAATCTCAAGTTACCTGAACGGATTGAAAACGGTTCAGACAACGTTCACGCAGGTGAATGATGATGGCTCGTTGAGCACCGGGCAGCTGTGGATGCAGCGCCCAGGCAAGATGCGGTTCGAATATGACCCGCCCAACAGCGCTGTGGTGCTGGCGCGCTCGGGCAGTGTTCAGATCTTTGATCCCAAATCGAACCAGCCGCCCGAGCAATACCCGCTGAAGCGCACGCCGCTATCCATTGTGCTGGCGCGCAATGTGAATCTTGATCAGGCCAATATGGTTGTCGGCCACAGCTTTGACGGCACGGCCACAGTGGTCACTGCACAAGACCCCAAGAACCCTGAAGCAGGCCGGATTGAATTGATGTTCACCGATAACCCGGTCGAACTTCGCAAATGGGTGATCCATGACAACGCGGGCAGTCAGACCACAGTTCTTCTGGGTGCGCTGACCGAAAGCGATGACCTGGATCAGGGCCTTTTTTCGAACAAGGAAAGACGCGGGTCAGTCAATCGCTGACCCGTTGAGTATGACTCAATACCGGCAGTTCGCTAATTGCGCCTGATACAGTTGCGCGCGTGCGTCCACGTCATTGGCCACGCTCAACAACCATGATTTGCTGTTGTGGGTGCCGCGTGCGTACCCCGTGTGGCCTTCGTGATAGGCCAGGTATTGATTGCGTGTGTCGCCGGGGTGGATGCCGTTGCGCTCATAGCTTTTGTTCATATACCAGCCGATGAAGTCCGACGCGTCGCGGATGCGATCCCGCTTGGCCCGACGCTTGCCGGTTTCGCGCTGATATTGATCCCAGGTGCCGTCCAGTGCTTGGCTGAACCCATAGGCGCTGCTTTGCCGCCCCATCGGGATCACGCCCAGCACGTAACGGTGCGGGGTACGTGCATCGTGGCGATATCGGCTTTCCTGATAAATCGTGGCCATCTGAACGTGAACCGGAACACCCCATTTCTGCTCGGTGCTTTTGAAAGCCTTGATAAAATCCGGTCGCTCGTGCGCAATACTGCACGCGTCGTTCAGTTTGCTGGGCGGTTGTTTTGACCCGCCGCCACAGGATGCCAAAAGCAGCACCCCGAAGAGTACGATAAGAATTCTGCTCATGTGCCTCATGCCTTTTTTTGTTTATTCTAGCGTAGATTGAGCTCTGAGGAAATCACAATCGCTACAAAACAATGGCAAGAATTACGGGTAACGCCGCCACGGAAAGCACAGTGGACACCATGACCATGCCGGCAACGGCATCGGAATCGGCCTCAAATCGTTCTGCCAACAAATATGAGGTCACAGCGACCGGCGTACAAATTTGCAAGACCAGAACGCCAAAGGCGACAGTGTCCAGATCAAACAACACTCCAATCCCCCAGCCCAACGCAAAGCAGACGATAAGCTTCAGGACTGACAACCAGAGTGCTTGCCCCAGACTACGCGAGGTCAGGCGGGCGATTGCCACACCGACCGTGACCAACATCAGCGGAACAGCCATTTGCCCCAAAAGCTCTAACGTGTTGGTTAGAAATGTCGGAGTTTGCCACCCTTGCCACAAAAACACTGCACCCAGAATGGTCGCCCACGCCATCGGCTGGCGCAAGACTTGTCCCCATGCGCCTTTTCCGGCGACTAGGTATATTCCATAAGTGAAAGAAAACAGCGCAGTTACAGACAGAAAGATGACTGCGTAACCCAAGCCAATCTGTCCGAACGCAAAGATACATAGCGGCAACCCAAGATTGCCGGTATTGCCGAAAATCAGCGGTGACAGGTACGTGCGCTGATCCAGTTTCAATACGCGAACCAGCAACCAGAACACCCCAGCCAGCAGAAGATTTGCGACCAGGGTCGCGGATGTGAAACGCGACAAATCTCCGCCCGGGATGTCGGTTTGCATGAGTGCAACAAAGATCAGACTGGGCATTGCCAGCGTCGTTGCAAAGCGTGTCACAAATTGCAGCCGGTATTCGAACCCCAGTTTGACCCAGGTAAAGCCAATGGCCGCCAAGAGAAAAACCGGGGCCACGATTTCGAACACTGTCAGTATTAGGTTCACAGACTGTTTCCCTGAATTTCACATCAATGATTGGCATTTCGGGCCAAAAACCGTTAGTAAATGCGGTGGGGGCTGAAACAATGTTAAAGACACGCGCGAAATACGGATTGGGCCAGGTGGTCCGTCACAAGAAACACCCTTTTCGAGGGGTGATTTTTGACGTGGACCCAGAGTTTTCGAACACAGAAGAATGGTATCAGGCCATTCCGGAAGACAGCCGTCCAAGGAAAGAACAGCCGTTCTACCACCTGTTGGCAGAGAACGACCAATCCTTCTATGTTGCTTATGTTTCAGAACAAAATCTGGTTGCAGACTATTCCGGCGAGCCGGTTGAACACCCGGATATCTCCAACATGTTCGGCCCATTCGAAGACGGTGCTTACCCTCTGCATTTCCACCTGAACTAGGTGTGGCGAACCGGTCGGCATTGTACTGCCGCTGATCAGTATCCAAGGGCGCACCCATCCTTGCGCGGGTCGCTGGCACCTTCCAAAACACCGTCTTTTCGGATTCGGATCGCTTGCGCTCCACCAAGCGGAGTTTCCGGAACTTCAATATTGTGGCCGATTTCAGACAATTGTTTCGCCACTTCTTCAGAATAGCCCCGCTCCAGTTTCAGGACATTTCCATCAAAAAAGGCACGCGGCGCGTTGATGCTTTCCTGTAGCTCCAGCCCAAAGTCCCTAAGGTTCGAAACGAAACGCGCGTGCCCGGTCGGTTGATAAGCACCGCCCATGACGCCGAATGGCATCGTGACACGGTCATTCTCGGTCAACATCCCCGGTATGATCGTGTGCATCGGGCGCTTGCCGCCAGCCAGTTCATTGGGGTGACCCGGCTGAAGCGTGAACCCCGCGCCCCTATTCTGAAGCAGAATGCCGTATTTCTCGGACGCGATCCCTGACCCAAAGCCATGAAAGATCGAGTAAATCAGCGACACAGCCATAAGGTCGCGGTCGACCACTGTGATATAGACCGTGTCTTTGTGTACGGCTTCCGTCAAAGGTGCTGCTGCGGGCATTGCGCGTTTTGGGTCAATCAATGCCGCCAGCCTGACTGCTACATCCATATCAAGAAACCGCTCGGCCCGCGCGACATGATCGGGATCAGCAATAAACCGGTTGCGCGCGTCATAAGCCAGCTTGGTGGCTTCAGCCTCGATATGAACCCGTTCTGCTCCAAATGGATCCATACTGGCCAGATCGAACTGTTTTAGAATGTTCAGCAGCAGGATCGCGGTTGCACCTTGGCCGTTCGGCGGGTGTTCGACCAGATCAACACCCTTGTAGGCCCCGCGCATGGGCTGCGTTTCAGTGCACTTGGTGCGGTGGAAGTCCTCGGCGGTGTGGACACCTCCGTGTGCGGACAGAGCCCGGATCATATCCTCGGCAATGTCTCCTGAATAAAAAGCGTCTCGTCCCTGGCTGGCGATCCTGCGCAAGACCTCAGCCTGACCGGGGGCGCGAAAGATCTGCCCGATTGCGGGTATTTGCCCATTGACCAGATAATGATCACGCGCAGCGCCCTGTAATGTGGTCGCCCCTGTTTTCCAGTCAAATGCAACCCGAGGGGCCACCGGAACGCCAGCATCGGCATAGTGGATTGCGGGTTCCAGAATCGCGCCCAGCCCCAAACGTCCTTCGGTTTCTGCAAGGTGACAGAAGGCGTCCACGGCACCGGGAACAGTCACCGCGTCCGGGCCGTTCAACAGTACAGATGACAGACCCTTGTCTCGCAAGGGCTGCGCCCGCGCAGCGGCCGGTGCGCGACCCGATCCGTTCAATGCGCGTATCCGGTTTTCGCCCGCACGGCTGAACAAAACGAAACAATCGCCGCCCAACCCGGTCATCTGCGGTTCGCAAATCCCAAGCAGAACTGCACCTGCAATCGCTGCGTCCATGGCGTTGCCGCCGCGCTCAAGAATATCGATTGCCACCTTGGCGGCCAGCGGGTGCGACGTTGCGCACATTCCCCGCGTTGCAAAAACTTCCGACCGGCCAGGTTTGTGCAGATCACGCATGGTGGTTCTTTCTCCTTAAAACAGGGGAAAGCTATTCTCTGATTGCCGGTTGTCCAGTCAATTCAAGTTGGGGAGGAGATCCTCGGCGCCGTTCACTGGGTGGGGGCTGTGATAATTGGCGCCGAGGGAAGCTATCTGAGCTACGAGTCACTGTATGGCGGCGATTTGCGGCGCGACAATGTTTCGAAAATGGCGTTATTGTGGCCAATTGCGGCTGATTACCCGTTCTTGTCAAAGTTAAATCGCAAGGATAGCCGATTGCACCCGTCGCGACGCTCATAACAGATATCGCTGGTAAGTTGATGAATCAGGAACCAGCCGAACCCGCCTTCGGGCAGATCCTGAATGCGGGTTCCCAGTGGTGCTGGTGTTCCGTCTGGTGGTTCGTAGCCGGGCAATGGATGGCCCGTGTCCGAGATCAGAATGTCCAGGCGGTTTCTGTCCAACCGGCATGTGACCTGAACCCCGGCCGGGGCCACGTCCATATAGGCATGTTCCACAACGTTGTTGATTGCTTCTGCCAGTGCGATCTTGACGTCGTCCGCCTTGTGCGGCGGCAACCCTCGTTTCGCCAGTCCGGCACTGAGTTTCGCAATCCCCGCGCTGGCTTCTGTTTCCGTTGCGGGAAAGCTCACTTCCAGGCAGGTCGCGTTACAAATGGGCTCCATGTTGTCGCACTCCTGCTCTTGTCACCTGTCCGGTTTCGACAAGGCGTCATCCAGTGTCGCAAACAACCTGAACACGGTATCCATGCGCGTCAGGCGAAAGACCTTTTCCACCACGGGCTGCGGGCCTGCCAGATCAAGCCTTCGGTTCAGCCCCAGTTGTTTCATGGAGGCCACGATTGCGCCCAGCCCGCTTGAATCGATGAACTCGACACCTGAAAGGTCAAGGACAACCCGATCAGCGCAGGCCTCGGTCTCTGCGCGCATGTCTTCTTTGAACTGAATGGCCATCGCAGCGTCGATCCGGTCAGAGTGAACGGTGATAATCTGTGTCGTACCGTCTGATGTGCTGGTCAGCCCCATGGTCCGGCCGCCCTCCAATCTGAAAATGAGTCGTAGAAATACGCTAGACGCGAATTCTTACCATTCGGTATTCAAGGGCCGAACGACAGGAGGATTATCCGGATGAGAGATGTTGTTATTGCAGGTGCTGCCAGAACGCCAATGGGTGGTTTTCAGGGCATGTTCGACGGTGTCGCAGCATCCGTGCTTGGCGGCGCAGCGATTCGTGCCGCGTTAAAGCAGGCAGGGGCACAGACGGTTGACGAGGTGTTGATGGGATGTGTCCTGCCCGCAGGTCAGGGGCAGGCTCCGGCGCGCCAGGCGGGTTTCGCGGCGGGCTTGGGCGAGGAGGTTCCCGCCACCACGCTGAACAAGATGTGTGGTTCCGGGATGAAGGCGGCGATGATGGCCTTCGACCAGATCGCATTGGGTCATGCAGATACAATGGTCGCCGGAGGTATGGAGAGCATGACCAACGCGCCCTACCTGCTGCCGAAAATGCGGGGCGGTGCGCGCATCGGTCATGGTCAGGTGATCGACCACATGTTCCTTGACGGGCTGGAAGACGCCTATGACAAGGGCCGCCTGATGGGAACCTTTGCCGAAGATTGCGCCGAGGCGTATCAGTTCACCCGCGAAGCGCAGGATGAATATGCCTTGAAATCCTTGTCCAACGCACTTTCCGCGCAAGAAAGCGGTGCTTTCGCGGGCGAGATCGTCCCCGTCACAGTGCGCACGCGAAAGGGTGAGGTTGTACAGGTGGCTGACGAGCAACCCAAATCTGCCCGTCCCGAGAAAATTCCGACGCTGAATCCCGCTTTCCGCAAGGACGGGACAGTGACCGCCGCCAATTCCTCGTCAATATCCGACGGCGCGGCGGCGCTTGTTCTGGTATCGGCTGAAACGGCAGAAGCGCGAGGGCTGACAGTTCGGGCCCGTATTCTGGGACATGCCAGCCATGCACAGGCACCCGGACTTTTCACGACTGCGCCGGTTCCGGCGGCGCAAAAGCTCCTGTCCCGCATCGGTTGGAACAAGGATGATGTCGACCTGTGGGAGGTCAATGAAGCCTTCGCAGTTGTGCCGATGGCTTTCATGCACGAGATGGGATTGCCGCGCGACAAGGTGAACGTAAATGGCGGTGCCTGTGCCTTGGGCCATCCTATAGGAGCATCTGGCGCCCGTATAATGGTCACCTTGTTGAACGCGCTCGAGAAACGAAATCTCAAGCGGGGGGTTGCTGCAATCTGCATCGGCGGCGGTGAAGGAACAGCTATCGCGATCGAACCCATTTGTCCCTTCATCTTTTTCGAAATACTCCGGGGGTTCGGGGGCAGAGCCCCCGGGGTTTTCCAAGGGGTTCGGGACCTATGACCGTCGATTACAGTACGCTGGCCAGTACAATTGCAGCATTGACCGAAGGCGAAACCGATCAGGTTGCCCTGATGGCCACCGTTGCTTGCGAGGTCCACTATTCTGACGACCGTTTCGACTGGACCGGGTTTTACCGGGTGACAGAACCGGGCTTGCTGAAGATCGGCCCCTACCAGGGCGGGCATGGCTGTCTGGTCATCCCGTTCGCGCGCGGCGTCTGCGGGGCGGCAGCGCGCACTGGCGAAGTGCAGCTGGTGCCGGATGTCGACGCGTTTCCGGGTCACATCGCTTGCGCCAGTTCAACCCGGTCCGAACTTGTTCTGCCGGTGCGGAACGCAGCGGGCGAGTTGATTGCAGTTTTCGACATCGACAGCAATCAACCCGATGCGTTCTCAACTGAAGACGCGGATAACTTGTCCGCGATCCTGTCAAAGACCTTCGCACAAGCCTGATTGATTCTCGGTCCGTACAAGGTGCGTCTACCGGTTTCCTCTTTTCGATTTCGCTCGGGGCCTGATAAAACCGGAAAGCCCGATACGTATTGGATTAACCATGGTTCCAGGCCATTTCCGAACTCCGCGCCTTTCGGTTCGCAACTGGAAGGTTGAACTCACCGATCCGCGATTGCGAGCTCGGCTTGAAGATGATCTTGTCGCGCTTCTGACCCCTGCGGTCCTGAAACACCTGCCACCGTCGATGCAGTTGCAGGGCCGGGATATTTCGAACTGGATTGATGACAGACGTGCTGAAAGCGATATTCTGCTTGCGCGCTATAACCGCGGTAACCACCTTATTGGCCTATTCGTGTTGGCCATGAGTACAGAGGCCGATTCAATTCCAAACCTTCACGTTGGCTATCTGATTGCAGAATCCGCTTGGGGGAATGGCTACGCCTCCGAGATGTTGCAAGGCTTGCAGGACGCATTGACGCCTGGGCCTGCCGTGCGTCTCATTGCCGGGGTCGGGCGTGACAATCCGGCCTCTGCCCGCGTTCTGCAAAAAACAGGCTTCACGCTTTGGCACGAGCGCGCCTCTGCCACCACCGATACATATGTTTGCCATATCAGCTGAGTGACCGAACCGTCAGGGCATAGCCAATCCGGAATACGGGCTTGCGTGAAAAAATGCTTGGAAATTTCACGGAATCGAGGCATCGTGAAAAACGAGATCAAATTTTCACGAGAGTTGGAGCCCCCTTGAACAGCCAGGCCCCGCAAAGTGCAACACTTGGTGCAGATATCCGCGCGCTGCGCAAGGCGCGTGGATTGACGCTGAGTGCTATCGCAACCCGGCTGGACAGGTCTGTGGGCTGGCTCAGCCAGGTCGAACGTGACATGTCTGAGCCGTCAATCTCGGACCTGAGGCAGATCGCCGAATGCCTTGGCGTACCCATGTCGATGTTGTTTGCGCATTCGGCGGCACCTGCGGACGAGCAGGGATATGTCGTGCGTGCCGGCTCGCGCCGGCCCATGGGGTCGGGCGAGGAAGGGTTGATCGAAGAACTGCTCTCGCCGGATCTGACCGATGATTTCGAAATGGTACATTCTACCTTCAAACCCAACTCGCAGATGCAGACACCGGCCAATCGTCCGACACAGGAAGTCGGATACATGATCTCGGGCAAGTTGGACCTGACAATCGGGGCGCGCGCGTTCACGGTTGGGCCAGGTGACAGTTTTCGGATCCGACACGAACCTTATCAATGGGCCAACCCTTACGACGAGCCCGCTGCGGCCATCTGGGTCATCGCCCCGCCGGTTTATTGATGTCGTTCGAGGCCTGGACCATATTCGCGTTGTTCTGGGTGGTTTTCGTGACCACCCCGGGTCCGAACGCGGTCAATTGCATCTCGAACGGGATGAGCCTTCCGTTTCCAAGGGCAATGCTAGGCGTATTGGCTATTCTCACGCAGGCCAGCGCCTTTCTGATCCTGTCTGCGCTGGGTGTGACCGCCCTGATCGCTGCATCGCCGACCGGGTTCTTTGTCGCCAGGTTGATTGGCGCGGGATTTTTGATCTGGTTGGGGATTCGCGGCTGGATGAATGCTACAAAACCCGCACCAGCCTCCGAGCGTCCTGCGCGACATGTCTACCTGCACGCGCTTGCAGTGGCCACGATCAATCCCAAAAGCGTCGCCGGATACCTGGCCGCGTTTTCGCAGTTCGTTCAGCCCGAGGTCCCGATCTGGCAGCAGATGGGGGTTATCATGCCGACCGCGCTGGTCATCACCACACTCAGCTACACCGGCTTTACGGCGCTGGGTGCCTTGATGGGCAGAGCAGCGCTGAGCGCAGTGTTCAATATCTGGGTGCGCCGGATCATGGCGGCCTGTTTTGTCATCTACGGTGTGTTGTTGGGGACCAGCACCACACCCGCAATAAGGGGGTAGTCAGATGCACAAGGGATCCTGCCTTTGCGGCTCGGTCGCGTTCACGATCGACGGAGACCTGTCGCCACCTTCGGTCTGCCATTGCGGACAGTGCCGCAGACAGTCGGGCCATGTCTGGGCTTCGACTTCGACCCATAAGGACAACCTGAGTTTCTCGGCCAGTGACACACTCAGCTGGTATTGCGCGTCTGACATCGCCCGGCGCGGATTTTGCAGCAAATGTGGCTCTTTCCTCTTCTGGCAACACAACCAGGAAGACACGATTTCGATTTCCATGGGCGCGCTGGACGCGCCCACAGGTCTTTCGCTCTCGAAGCACATCTTTGTGGCTGACAAGGGCGACTACTACGACATCACGGACGATCTGCCTCAAGAGGCACAGTAACAAGGATCAAAAACGCATGAGTGATTTTCCAACAAAAGCCCGCGTGGTCATAATCGGTGGCGGTGTGGTGGGGGCTTCCTCGCTGTATCACCTTGCCAAGAAAGGCTGGACCGATTGTGTTCTGCTGGAAAAGAACGAACTGACTGCCGGGTCGACCTGGCATGCGGCAGGGAACGTTCCGACCTTTTCGACCTCATGGGCGATCATGAACATGCAGCGCTATTCGACCGAGCTGTATGCGCGTCTGGGCGAGGAAGTCGATTACCCGATGAACTACCACCAGACCGGTTCGATCCGACTGGCGCATTCGAAAGAACGTGTGCAGGAGTTCGAGCGCGCCATGGCGATGGGCCGCTATCAGGGGATTCCGATGGAAATGTGGACCCCGGAAGAAGCGAAAGAGCGTTATCCCTTCCTGGAAACGCATGACCTTGAAGGTGTTCTCTACGATCCGACGGATGGCGACATCGATCCGGCGCAGCTAACCCAGGCGCTGGCCAAAGGCGCGCGCGATATGGGGCAGAAGATCATCCGTTTCTGCCCGGCGACTGGCGTGACGCAGCATGATGACGGCACCTGGACCGTGCACACGGACAAAGGCGATATAGCCTGCGACTATGTTGTGAACGCAGCCGGGTATTATGCACAGCGCGTGGGCGAATGGTTCAAGCCCTTCGGTGGCCGCACCGTTCCGGCAATGGTCATGAGTCACCAGTACCTGCTGACCGATGAAATCCCCGAGATCGAAGCATGGACCAAGCAAAGCGGTGCCAAACTGCCGTTGCTGCGTGATGTGGATGTCTCGTACTACCTGCGGCAGGAAAAGAACGGCTTCAACCTTGGTCCTTACGAGCCCAACTGCAAGGGCCACTGGATGACCGAAGACGATCCGATGCCGGATGATTTCAGCTTTCAATTGTGGAATGACGATCTGGACCGCATCGAAGATATCGTCACCGATGCGATGGAGCGGGTGCCGCTGATGGCAACCTCGGGCGTTGGACGCGTCATCAACGGGCCGATCCCTTATGCGCCGGACGGGCTGCCGCTGATCGGCCCGATGCCGGGTGTGAAAAACGCGTTCGAGGCGCATACTTTCACCTTCGGCATCGCGCAGGGCGGTGGCGCAGGCAAGGTTCTGGCCGAGTGGGTTGTTGATGGCGCGACCGAATGGGATATGTGGGCCGTCGATCCGCGCCGCTATACCGATTACACCGATCAGGATTATTGCAACCAGAAAGGCATGGAAGTTTATGGCAACGAATATGCCATGCACTTCCCGCACCATGAATGGCCTGCCGCACGAAACAAGAAGCTGTCGCCCGTGCATGACAAGGTGATCGCGCACGGCGGTGTCATGGGGGCCTATAACGGCTGGGAACGCGCCAACTGGTTTGCACAGCCCGGTGATGACACCTCGCTCGACGCGACCCACACCTGGGGACGGTCCGGTCCGTGGGAACAGCGGATCAAGGAAGAATGTGAGGCCGTGCGCGATCATTGTGGCGTGTTGGACCTGCCGGGCTTCTCGCGGTTCAAAATACAGGGGCCGGGTGCTGATGAATGGCTGCGCGGTCTGGTTGCCGGGGCATTGCCCAAGATTGGTCGGGTTGGGCTGGTTTACTTCGCAGATGACCGCGGGCGTATCCTGACCGAAATGTCGGTCACGCGCGAGGCCGAAGACCTGTTCGTTCTGGTCACTGCAGCGACCGCGCAATGGCATGACCTTGAATGGCTTGAGCGTCACATACCTGCCGATGCCGAGTTCACGCTGGAAGACTGGACAACGCGGATGAGCACGCTGATCGTTACCGGGCCTCGATCTCGGGACATTCTCAGCAAAGTTACCGAGGCCGATCTGACCTTGCCGTGGCTCAGCTTTCAGGAAAGCGAAATCAAAGGCGGATGGGTCGCTCTGCTGCGTGTCTCATTCGCTGGTGAGCTGGGCTGGGAAGTTCACGCTGAAAATGCGGATATGCCTGCGATCTACGACGCGATCATCGATGCCGGTGCCAAGCCGTTCGGGATGTATGCGCTGAACTCGCTGCGGATCGAAAAGGGGTACCGCGCCTGGAAGGGCGATCTGTCGACCGACTATTCCCTGCTTGAAGGCGGGTTGGAGCGGTTCGTCAAATTGGACAAACCGCAGGACTTCCCGGGCAAGGCTGCAATCCTGAACGAAAAGCAGCAAGGCGTGAAAAAGTCCTTCGTCACCCTGACCGTTGATGCGGGCGATTGCGACGCGCCGTATATGTCCTGTATCTGGCAAGGCGATGAGATCGTCGGCGAAACCACATCCGGCGCATGGGGCTACCGCGTTGGCAAATCCATCGCGCTGGGCATGATCCGGGCCGAGTTTGCCAACCCCGGAACTGAACTTGAGGTCGAAATCTACGGTCAGAAATGCCGCGCCGTGGTAGAGCTGGATCAACCGCTCTGGGACCCCGAGAACGAGCGGTTGCGGGCGTGACGCGTCTGGCGACCATGTCCGGCGTCTATCTGACCGGCCATGGCGGAACAGAGGCGCTGGAATGGCGCGACGATATCCCGGTCCCGGCCCCTGGGCCGGGGCAGGTGCTTGTTCGGGTCGCCGCGGCAGGGGTCAATAACACGGATATCAACACAAGGGTCGGCTGGTATTCATCGGATGTCACCGGCGGGACGGATGCCGTCGATCAGGATATTGAAGCCGGAGGGTGGGGCGGCGCACTGAACTTTCCCCGCATTCAGGGCGGCGATCTGTGCGGGATCGTTGAAGAAGTCGGGCCAAACACGGGGTTCAAAAAGGGCCAGCGTGTGACGTGCCCGATCAACCTTCCACGTCCGCGCCCCGGCAACCCTCAGGGCTTTATTGCGCTCGGGTCAGAGATTGATGGGGCCTTTGCCCAATACTGTCTGGTTGAAGCAAATGATCTTTACGACGTAAGTGCATCGCCCCTGTCTGATGTTGAAATTGCGGCCATTCCCTGCGCCTTTGGTACTGCCGAAAACCTGCTGACGCGCGCGGGCGTGACGTCTGGGCAAAAAGTTCTGATCACTGGCGCGTCAGGCGGCGTCGGTCTGGCGGCGGTGCAGCTTGCGGCGCTGCGCGGAGCATCGGTTTGGGGTGTGACGGCTGCAGCGAAGGAAGAGGTCGTCAGATCCCAAGGGGCGTTGGGCACATTTGCCCGGGATGAGCTGCCGCCGCAGGATATGTTCGACGCGGTTATAGATGTTGTTGGCGGGCCCGCATGGGCATCGCTGATCCTTGCCCTGAAGCCCGGCGGGCACTACGCCGTTTCTGGGGCAATCGCTGGCCCGATTGTCGAGGCTGATCTGCGGGACATCTATTTGCGCGACATCACCATTCACGGCTGCACGCATCAGGCACCCGAAGTCTTTGGCCGCCTAGTGGAGTTGATGAATACCGGACGGATCAAGCCACTGGTTTCCCGAACCTACCCGTTGAAGGATATCGTCCGCGCACAGGCTGATTTTCAGGCAAAGACCCTTCCGGGTAAACTCGTGCTGCTGCCTTAAGGAGCAACGACATGACAAAGATCACTCTGTTGGACGGTTCAATTGGACAGGAATTGGTCAAACGCAGCGGAGACCGGGCGACGCCACTATGGTCCACACGTGTGATGATCGACCACCCTGATCTGGTCGGCGCGGTGCATGGCGACTACTTCCGTCGTGGTGCCACGGTTGCCACCACCAATACCTATGCCGTCCACCGTTCACGCCTAGTGCGAGTGGGGATGGAGGACCAGATGCCCGCCCTTATCGACACTGCCCTGACACAGGCCGAACGTGCTCGTACTTCGACCGGGGGGCGGATTGCGGGGTCTCTGGGGCCGCTTCTTGCATCTTACCGACCCGACCTGAATCCCGACCCGGCAGATGCGGCGGGAAAGTTTGCTGAACTTGTGGCTTTGATGGCTGCGCGCGTCGATCTGTTTCTGATCGAGACAGTGTCCTCGGTGCAGGAGGCCGAGGGCGCGCTGCGTGGAACGACCGGATGTGGCAAACCAATCTGGCTGTCATTCACGGTCAATGACGACGATGGCAGTCGCCTCAGGTCTGGCGAACAGCTCAGGGATGTCGCGCCATTGGTTGAAGAGTTTTCGCCTGACGCGCTGCTGATCAATTGTTCGCGCCCCGAAGCGATCCCAGCTGCTCTGGACATCCTGTCCGGCATGAACAAGCCTTATGGTGCCTATGCCAACGGCTTTACACATATTTCGGATGAGTTTCTAATGGACGCGCCGACAGTGGATGCGTTGGATCAACGCCATGATCTTGGTCCCGATGCCTATGCGGATCACGTCATGCGTTGGGTCGGTCAGGGGGCCACGATTGTCGGTGGATGCTGCGAGATCGGCCCGGACCACATCGAAGCGCTGGCCAAGCGGTTGCGTACTGCCGGGCATGAGATCGTCTAAGGTGACAGCGATGAGGAAATTTGCTTCTGAATCACCGCAGGCGATACAGCAACATTTCGATATTCTGGTCGCACCCGGATTTGTACTGCTTGAACTGGCCTCATTGGTCGAGGTTCTCAGGCTGGCAAATCGTGTGTGTCCGAAGCCGCCGTTCACTTTTGCCTATCGGTCGCTCAAAGGTGGCCCGATCTCCAGCAGCAGCGACGCGGTGGTGCAAACGGAACGCGTGCAGGCGCAGCCCAAGGCGAATTATCTTTTTGTGATCGGCAATTCTGACCCGGATCACCCGGACTTGTCTTTGGGGCGGGTGGTGTCGGATTACACCTTCCGGGATGCCAAGGTGTTTCTGCTGGCGGAAGCCGCCAGCCGGTATATCGACGAACAGGGTACAGACGACTTGGCAACCCACTGGGAGAATGCCTCGTTCCTGCGGGAACGCGGGGCCCGGTTTGAAGCCAAACTGTCGATTGCAACCGAACAGGGCGCGGTTGTGACCTGTGCCGGAATGGAGGCGACAACAGATATCGCGCTGGCAGTGATCGGCCGTCATATCTCGGGGCCCGCAAAAATGACCGTGGCGGACATCATGTTGCATGAAAACATCCGGGATTTCGCCTCGATGCAGCCATTCTCTGGGGTAAAGTTGACGGCGACCGGAGATGTGAAGCTGGATCAGTGCATCAAGCTCATGCAGGCCAATATCGAAGACCCTCTGCCGATCAATCAGATCGTCGATTCGCTGCGACTGTCGAACCGCTCGCTTGAGCGTAAGTTCAAAACCTTCTTTGGCACCACGCCCAACGGATTCTATCGTGAAATGCGGCTGGCCAAGGCCAATAACCTGCTTCTGAACACCACTATGAGCGTTCGCGAAATCGGGTTGGCCTGTGGTTTTCCGAACGGGTTTTCGTCTGTTTACAAAAGCTTCTTCGGTGTCACGCCTTTTGTCGTTAGGCGGGAAAAGCGGGCCGCGACACATCGGTGAAAACTGCTGATCTTGTGACGTTTTTGGTGCATTTGTTGTCGATCTTCCGTGGCAGTTTACGCCAAACCTGACACAGCGGAGATTTCAGGATGGTTGATCTTCCCAGCAAGGCCCGAGTGGTCATCATCGGTGGCGGCGTCATCGGATGTTCGGTCGCGTATCATTTGACCAAGAAGGGCTGGACTGATGTTGTTCTTCTAGAGCGCAAGCAACTGACCAGCGGCACCACCTGGCACGCGGCGGGCCTGATCGGGCAACTGCGCGCGTCTTCCAACATGACCAAACTGGCGCGCTATTCCGCAGAGCTTTATCTGGGCCTTGAGGAAGAGACCGGTGTCGCCACCGGCCTGCGTCAGGTCGGGTCCGTTTCGGTCGCCCTGACCAGTGAGCGGTTGGAAGAGCTTCACCGAAATGCGGCAATGGCCCGTGCCTTTGGCGTGCCGGTCGAAGAGCTGTCACCGACCGAAGTCAAAGAGCGATATGAGCACATCAACCTCGACGGCGTGGCAGGTGGCGTTTGGTTGCCAACCGATGGCCAGGCGGATCCTGCTAATATTGCCTTGGCGTTGGCCAAGGGTGCGCGTCAACGCGGTGGGGTGATCAAGGAACGGGTGAAGGTGACCGGGATTTCCCGGCACGGACGGCGTGCAACCGGTGTCGACTGGGTCAGTGATGACGGGCAAACCCAAGGGCATATCGCCTGTGATATGGTTGTCAATTGCGCGGGAATGTGGGGGCGCGAGGTAGGCAAGATGGCCGGCGTGAATGTGCCGCTGCACGCCTGCGAACATTTCTACATCGTCTCTGAACCCATTGAAGGGTTGAGCCAAATGCCGGTTCTGCGGGTGCCGGATGAATGCGCCTACTACAAGGAAGACGCGGGCAAAATGATGTTGGGCGCATTCGAGCCCAATGCCAAACCCTGGGCCATGAACGGTATTCCAGACAGCTTCGAGTTCGACCAACTGCCCGAGGATTTCGACCACTTCGAACCGATCCTCGAAGCGGCCTGCAACCGGATGCCTATGCTGTCTGAGGCGGGTATTCACACCTTCTTCAACGGCCCCGAATCCTTTACTCCCGACGACGCCTATCACCTGGGTCTGGCGCCCGAGATGGACAATTTTTGGGTCGCGGCCGGGTTCAACTCGATCGGTATCCAGTCCGCCGGTGGCGCGGGCATGTCGCTGGCCGAGTGGATGGATACCGGTGAAAAGCCCTTTGATCTGGGCGACGTGGATATCGGTCGGATGCAGCCGTTTCAGGGCAATAAGAAGTACCTTTTTGAACGCTCAAAAGAAACGTTGGGACTGCTCTACGCCGATCACTATCCCTATCGTCAGAAAGTCACCGCGCGCGGTGTGCGCCGAACCCCGTTCCACCATCACCTGAAAGAACAAGGCGCCGTTTTTGGCGAACTCGCAGGTTGGGAACGTGCCAATTGGTACGCGAATGAAGGGCAGGAGCGCGAATACCGGTACAGCTGGAAGCGCCAGAACTGGTTCGAGAATTCCGCTGCCGAGCACAGAGCCGTGCGCGAGAATGTGGGCATGTATGACATGTCTTCCTTCGGCAAGATTCGCGTGGAAGGCACTGATGCTGAAAAGTTCATGAACTACATCGGCGGGGGAGACTACTCGGTCCCTGTCGGCAAGATCGTCTATACGCAGTTTTTGAACCGCACGGGCGGGATCGAAGCGGACGTCACCGTGACCCGCCTGACCGAAACTACCTATCTGGTCGTGACCCCCGCAGCCACACGCTTGGCGGATCAGACATGGATGATGCGCCATGTCGGGGATTTCAACGTGGTCATTACAGATGTCACAGCGGGTGAAGGCGTTCTCGCTGTCATGGGGCCAAACGCTCGGGCTTTGCTGGAAAAAGTCTCGCCCAATGATTTCACAAACGCGAACAACCCCTTTGGCACCGCGCAGGAAATTGAGATCGGCATGGGCCTCGCCCGCGCTCATCGTGTGACCTATGTGGGTGAGCTTGGGTGGGAAATCTATGTTTCCTCGGACATGGCGGGCCACGTCTTCGAGACGCTGCATGAGGCCGGTCAGGACATGGGGCTGAAGCTGTGTGGTATGCACATGATGGACAGCTGCCGGATCGAAAAGGGTTTCCGCCATTTCGGCCATGATATCACCTGTGAGGATCACGTGGTTGATGCTGGTCTTGGCTTTGCCGTCAAGGTGGACAAAGGTTGTGATTTTATCGGGCGTGAGGCGGTGATTGCAAGAAAAGAAAGCGGCCCCAAAAGCCGTTTGGTACAGTTCCGTCTGACCGACCCTGAACCGCTGTTGTTCCACAACGAGCCGATCGTGCGTGATGGCGAATATGTCGGCTACCTGAGTTCCGGCAACTTCGGTCACAGCCTCGGCGGTGCCATCGGAATGGGCTATGTACCGTGCGAAGGTGAAACGGCCGCAGACGTTCTGGGTTCAACCTATGAGATCGATGTTTGCGGCGTGAAGGTCAAAGCCGAAGCATCGCTTAAACCGATGTATGACCCGAAATCCGAACGGGTGAAGGTCTGACAGACAGGGCTGGGGGCTCTGCCCCCGCCGCCCGTGCCGGGCGACTCCCCCGGGATATTTTGGGCCAGATGAAGTGCGGATCCCTTGCTTCACCTGGCTCTAAATATCCCGGAGCGCGAGGCAGAGCCTCGCATTTTTGGCGGCAACAGCTGCGGTCAGCTAACTTATCACAAATCGTTATGTGACACTTCACTGTTTTCGGAGTTTTCAATCCGTTCAGTTCTGCCGTAAACGAAACCGGTATCAACCGGAGAACCTTCGTGACAGACACGCCTTTACCACCTCAGAATGCGGACACGCCCAAAGGTCTGGCTTTAGGTGTCACGGCGTATGTCCTGTGGGGATTTCTGCCGCTTTATATGAAGGCGATGGATCACATTGGACCGGTCGAGGTGGTGGCGCATCGGGTTATCTGGTCTGTTCCGGTTGCAGGTTTGCTTCTGGTCGCGCTGGGGCGTACCCGGGACTTGAAAGCTGCACTGGGCAATCCCCGGATGCTGGCCATGGCGGCCTTGACGGCGGCCCTGATTTCCGTGAACTGGGCGATTTATGTTTGGGCGATCTCGACGGGGCACGCGCTGGACGCCGCGCTTGGGTATTACATCAACCCGCTTTTCAGTATTGCGTTGGGCGCAATTCTGCTGCGTGAGCCCCTGACGCGGACCCAATTGTTTGCGGTGGGGCTTGCCGCGCTGGGCGTTCTTGTACTTATTCTTGAGGCTGGGCGGCTACCCTGGGCGGCGCTGAGTTTGATGGTCAGCTGGGGTTTCTATGCGTTCTTCAAGAGATCCCTTCCAATTGGTCCCAACCAGGGCTTTCTGCTTGAGGTCCTGATCCTTTTGATCCCGGCCTTGGCTTATGTCACGTGGCTGGGCGTGCAAGGCACAGGCCATTTTGGGGTCGCGATGTCTGATACCCTACTGTTGTCCTGCGCCGGTATCGTCACGGCGGTTCCATTGCTGGTCTATGCGAACGGGGCCAAGCTGGTGCGCCTGTCGACCATGGGCATCCTGCAGTACATTGCGCCGACTATGATTTTCATTACAGCCATCACTCTGTTTGGTGAGAAAATCGACACCGGACGCATGATCGCATTCCCCCTGATCTGGGTGGCATTGGTCATTTACTCGATCCCGATGATCCGGCAGGCGCGGGCTCAGGCCTGAAGCAACAGGCGTGCGGCAGCATCTGCCCACAGCGCATAGGCCCGGGGGCTTGGGTGATAGCCGTCCGGTGCCGCCAGGACCGGGTCGTCGGGCAGATCAAGCCTTAGATGTTGCACGTGTGAATGGACGGAAACAACCTGTTGCAACGCATTATCCAGCCGCGCAGCCTGACGGCCAAGCACCCAGGCCAATGGGTGTGGCAGGGCGGGAAACCTGTTCATTTGCGGAACGCCGGTGATGATTATGCGCCGCGCCCCCAGGTCTTTTGTCAGGATGTTGATAAGCTGCGCCTGACGATCCGCAAATGTGCGGCAAGAGACGGCGCGGGTGACATCGTTCACCCCCAAAGCAGTGACCACCGCATCGAATTCGCCCTTTATGCGCCTCAGGCGGTCAATCGTATCCAGCGTCGTGTGCCCTGTGGTGGCCTCAAGTTGCCATTCAACCATGTGGTGTCTGGCCAGCCGGTCCACAAGCTGTCCCGACAAGGCCTGCGCCTGAGTTCCCGCGCCCACTCCGGCCGCCGAGCTATCGCCGGTGATCAGCAGACGCAGGCGGGGGCCACGCCCTGTTCGGCCCTCTCGCGGGCCAGTGGGCTCCGGCAAAAGCCGGGCGTTGCGGCGCACCAAAAGGGCTTGCGTGGCCAGAACGGGCAACAAGGGCACACGTAGAACCTGGTCGGGTGCTATCAGGGCGCGCATCATCAGGTCACGTCAGGGCGTTTTTGAATTCCAGAAAACGAGCGTCAGTCATCACGCGCGCCATCATCGCTTCGCGCAAAGCGCCGACTGTTTTGTAGGGGCGCATGGCGACTTCGAAGATTTGGATCAAACCGTCCTCGTTCAGCGTAATGAGGTCAACGCCAATGCCGTCCAGATCTCCAATCTTGCATTGAAACTCCAGCGCCCAATCGTTGCCAGCGCCCATAATCCGGCGATACCGGAAGTCGGAAAAGACCTGCCCGACATGGCCAAGAACGGCAGCCACAGGTGCGCGCCCGGTCCACGTGCTGTAATAGGTTGGTGGCAGGAACTGCACATCTTCGGCCAGCAGATCGTGGATCAGCGCCTCATCGCCCTTGGCGACAACCTCTTGTAGTCGTTCAATTGTCGGGTGCATGTCCTGTCCTCCTGCGCAGAAGTTCACCGAACATGACCGGGCGCGCAAGGACGACGTTGCGGGAAGGTGCGCGCTGAGATAGGCAGGCCCGCATGAGCGAAACCTATGCCCCCCCGCAAACCGCGCTGGACGTGCTGCACGAAGATGCGCAGCTGATTGTAGTGAACAAACCGTCGGGTCTGCTTTCCGTGCCGGGGCGGGGCGATCATCTGGCTGATTGCCTTCTGACACGCGTGCAGGCGGCTTTCCCTCAGGCGTTGCTTGTGCATCGACTGGACCGGGACACATCAGGTGTCATGGTTTTTGCCCAAACACCCCATGCGCAACGGCATCTGAGTATGCAGTTCGAAAAGCGGCAGACCCGGAAAACCTATATTGCCCGTATCTGGGGGCGGATGGAGCCAAAGACCGGCACGGTTGACCTGCCGTTGATCGTGGACTGGCCCAACCGACCCAGACAAATGGTGTGTCATGATACGGGCAAACCTGCGGTCACCGATTGGCGCGTTGTGAAACATGAGGGCGAGACCTCTCGCGTGCGCCTGTTTCCCAAAACCGGGCGGTCTCATCAGCTGCGCGTTCATATGCAGGCATTGGGTCACCCGATCCTAGGCGATCCGTTCTATGCAACAGGTGCCGCGAGGGAGTTTCCCAGATTGATGCTGCATTCCGAAAAATTGCGCCTGAAGCATCCCGAGGGCGGGCATTCGATGAAGTTTCGCGCCCAGCCCGATTTCTGATCTCAGGCAATTCTTGCCCACAGCATCTTCAGGTTGCCCAGCGAAATGCGTCTTGTTCGTTTCGTCGAAACCGATTGGCGGCGATGGCGCTCCTGCGCGATCTCACGTTCAATCTCGAAGGCACGCAGTGTGTGGTCCTGTGACCATTGGCCAAGTTTCAGTGTCATCATGACGTGGTTGTCGAGGTGCGGCATTTCTTGGCTCCTTGTGTGATATCCACCCATTATCGCGCGTCACTGCTGACAGCATGTTGTCAGTGGGGTGTGCTAGGGTGTCAGCAGAGTGTCAGGAGAATGCGATGCGCCGTTCGACCCGTTTGTTTGAAATCATCCAGATCTTGCGGGCCGCAAGTGCGCCGGTCACGGCAGAAGCACTGGCCACCCGGCTAGAGGTGTCCGTTCGCACTGTCTATCGTGACATTGCCGAATTGCAGGCCCAGCGAACACCCATCGAAGGTGAGGCCGGTGTCGGTTACATGATGCGGCGCGGTTACGATCTGCCGCCGCTGAATTTCGACGCCGAAGAGGTTGAGGCTCTGTGGGTTGGCCTGTCTCTTCTGGCGCGCACCGGCGACAGCCACTTGCAGCGCGCTGCAAGTCGAATCTGTCGGAAGATCGATGCACTGCATAGCCCGACCGATTGGTTGCAGGTTTCACCCTGGGGGGCTCCGGCGGATGATCCCGAGAAGGGATGTGTTTCTGTTTCGCATTATCGCGAAGCTATTCGGGCAGAACGGAAAATTCGCATCACTTACGTAGATGGTGAAGGCGAACAAACCATCCGCGTGGTGCGCCCGCTAGCGCTGATCTATCATATCGAATGCACGTTGCTGGCAGGGTGGTGTGAAATGCGAAGCGGCTTTCGCTATTTCAGAACCGATCGCATCTGGTCCAGTGAACACACTGACGAAAGATTTCTGGGGCAAGGTAAATCTTTGCGTGATCTCTGGCAGGAACAACAGCACGCGGGCACCTTTGCGGAACCGGTATGAATGGCCTTTGGCGGGTATTCGCCTATTTCACCGCATTGTTGCTTGAGCCTGTGAGCAAGCGCAGTGATATACTGGGTGAAATGGATCAAGCCCGAAGAACGGGTACCGGAGCAGAAGGTGATATCATGACGATTTCAAAGTTTTTTCTGGCGACAGGCCTGTGTTCAATCATGGCCGTGACGGCCTGTACCGATCCTGGCACCCTGACCGTTCAGAACGACCCCAACAAAAATACGAAGCAGGGTGCGGTTCTGGGTGGCCTTATCGGCGCGGGTGTCGGCGCGATTGCCAATAATTCGAACCCGGGTCTTGGGGCGCTGGCCGGTGCCGCCATTGGTGCCACGGGTGGCGGTCTGATCGGCAACCAGTTGGACAAGCAGGCTGCGGAATTGCGTCAGCAACTGGCAAATGACGGGATTACAATCGTCAATGCGGGTGACCGGCTGATCGTGACCGTCCCGAATGACATTACGTTTGACACGGACAGCTCGACCGTGCGCCCGGCGCTGCGGGCGGATCTGGTGAAAGTGGGCCAGAACCTTGTCAACTATCCCAACTCGAACGTGCAGATCATTGGTCATACCGACAGCGACGGCGACGCGTCTTATAATCAGGGATTGTCCGAGCGTCGCGCAAACGCGGTCGCGGATATCCTGCAAGCCAATGGTGTCAACTACAGCCGTATCAGAACCTACGGTCAGGGTGAAAACAACCCGGTCGCGTCCAACCTAACGCCGCAAGGAAAAGCGCAAAACCGGCGGGTTGAGATTGTTGTGGTCCCCAGCGGAAACGCGTGATCCTGAAACGCAAGACCGGTCTGGCACATCCCCTGTTGCGCAATGACTGTGCGTCAATGGGGGTTTGGTCGGGGTCAATCTCGGTCTAACTAATGGGAAACACTGAAACGGAGTTGTCCCTGATGTCTCAACCGACCCTGCTTGGCCTGTCCGGCTCCCTGCGCAAGGACGCGACGAACCGCAAGCTGCTGCGCGAAGCGGCCCGGTTGTTCGACCCTGTCAGCTATGCCGAAGCAGACCTGAACTTGCCGCTTTATGATGGCGATCTGGAGGATGCCGAAGGGATACCGGCATCTGTTCAGATGCTGGCCGACCAGATCGGGCAGGCGGATGCGGTGATCATCTCGACGCCCGAGTACAACAAAGGGCCTTCGGGCGTTCTGAAAAACGCGCTGGACTGGGTCAGCCGGACGAAAGGCAATCCATGGGCGGGCAAGCCGGTTGCCGTGATGTCGGCGGCGGGTGGCCGCGCTGGTGGGGAAAGGGCGCAGATGATCCTGCGCGCTTGCATGGTGCCCTTTCAGCCCCGCATCTTGCAGGGTCCGGAAATCCACCTCGCTGACAGTTCGAATGAATTCGACGAACAGGGAAAGTTGCTGTCCGAACGGTATGAAAAGTCACTGCACATGCTGATGCAGAAACTCAGGGTCGAGGCCGGTTTCTGAGCTTGGACTGCGCATATGTTGGAACAAAGTCAAAGCGATATCCTTGACCCGGCCCGTGCCGCTTCGTTTCAGGTTGCGTTGGGCTCTGAGCCAACAATTGCCAAAGGCTCAGCTCTGCCGCCATTCTTCCATCAGCTCTATTTCTGGGCGCCGCAACCGCCTGCTGCGCTGGGGCGGGATGGGCATCCCAAGGTGGGTGGCCTGATCCCGGATATGGGATTGCCCCGCAGAATGTGGGCCGGTGGGCAATTGGAATTTCATGCACCGCTGATCGCGGGTATCCCTGCTGACAGGACATCGGTTCTTGAAAACCAAAGCGCAAAAACAGGGCGCTCCGGACCGTTGGGTTTTGTCACGTTGCGGCATGAGATACGGCAAGGTGGCCAACTTTGTCTGACAGAATGGCAGGACCTTGTTTATCGTGAAGACCCCACGCCGGATGCAATAACTCAAACGCCGCCTCGTTCACGCACGGATGAAACGGATATCCACGCGGTTGCGTTCGATACCACCCTGCTGTTTCGCTACTCAGCGCTGACCTTCAACGGCCATCGCATTCACTACGATCTGGACTATGCGCGCGATGTGGAAGGATATGCAGGGCTGGTTGTGCACGGGCCACTTCTGGCGCAGCTTCTGATGCTGTTTGCAGTTGATCTTGGCGGACCACTCAAGTCGTTTTCTTTCCGTGCGACCTCGCCGTTGATGCATTTCGAGACTGCTCAGCTGTGCCGGAACGGTCAGGACATGTGGGTGCGCGGACCGGATGGGCGGCAATGCATGAAAGCTGTGGCCCTATCACAGTGAGGCTCCGGGGCGGAAGTCATCGGGGATCGAATCCCGATCCTCCAGCATCAGATCGGCCATGACCTCGGCCACTTTCGGAGCCATGCCAAAGCCGATCTTGAAACCGCCATTGGCGATGAACTGACCCTGATGCAACGGATGCAGGCCCAACATCGGGGCGCGGCTTTTGCTGCGGGGACGCACTCCGGCCCAACGTTCGATCACCTCGGCCCCGTGTAAAAGCGGCAGCGCGCGCGTGGCCCGGTCTATGACATTGTCCAATGCACTGTCTGTGCTGGTTGGGTCGTCATAGTCCCGTTCAGACGTTGATCCGATTGCAAGCGTTCCGTCCGCATGTGGCACGATATGGACCGCATCCGCGAAAAGCTGTGGCACCTCTCCCGCGTCAAAGCGCAACAGGGCTGCCTGACCTTTGACACCGTTTCCGACGGTCTTTCCGTAGGCGTCGTTCAGTTCAAGTAATCCGGCTAGGCCCGTGGCGTGGACAACCTGCCCTTTATCATCAGCGCTACTGACAACGTGGACACCCATGACCTCAAGGGCTGCAACCAGAGCGGCGCAGGCCCGCCGGGGATGCATGCGCGCCGTCAGCGTATCGCGGATGACAAAGCCGGTGGGGCTGGGCGGGCACCACGATCCGGCCTGCGATGTGCTGATCACCCGCCATTCTGCCCGCCCCTGCCAAAGCTGATCGGCTGAACCTTCGCGTTGCCGGGCCAGATCCAGACTGCGGGCGTCAGGAATGGGTTGAAGACGGCCCAGCCGCCCGTAGCCGGGAGAAACGCCGCCGGTACCCTCGACCTGATGCCAAAAGGGTTCGGCCATGATCAGGCTGTCGAATTGGAAAGCTTTCTTAGCATTCCAGTTTTCAGGCACGTGCGGGGCCAAGGCCCCCACCAGACCGCCGCTGGACCCGGAGCCCGGCCCAAAAGGATCGACGACCTGCACCTTCGCGCCCCGACGGGCGCAGGTCCAGGCGATGGACAGGCCGAAAATTCCTGCCCCGCGAACCGTCACATCGATCATTGCCAATTCCCTTTTCCTTGTTCAGTGTCGCGCCGCTTAGCTACAGGATTCCCCGATGGCAGACCAGCATGCCGAATTGACGTGGACCGAGGATCAGATACCGGTCTCGGACCGTTTCGACGATCCCTATTACTCGTTGCAGAACGGGCTGGAAGAGACGCGCCATGTGTTTCTAGCAGGTAATGATCTGCCAGAACGTTTTGCGCCGGGGTTTCATATTGCCGAGCTGGGCTTTGGCACCGGTCTGAACCTGCTGACGGTCTGGTCTGAATGGGAGAAATCCGGCCAAACAGGGCCGCTTCGGTTCACCAGTTTCGAAGCCTTTCCCATGGCCACGGATGATATGCGTCACGCGCTTGAGGCCTTCCCCGAGTTGCACCCGTGGAGCAGCCGGTTTCTGGCCCATTGGACAGGTCGCGCGTGCAGTCTTGAAACCCTTCAATGCGAAGTGATCATCGGCGATGCGCGCAACAGCCTGCCGCAATGGACTGGCCTGGCCAACGCCTGGTTCCTCGACGGGTTCTCTCCTGCCAAGAACCCAGAATTGTGGGGGGCAGATCTGATGCAGCAAGTGGCGGCGCATACAGCCACCGATGGTACAGCAGCCACATATACGGCCGCCGGGTTTGTTCGACGCGGGCTTCAGGATGCCGGTTTCACCGTCACCCGTACATCCGGTTATGGCCGAAAGAGGCACATGACGCGGGCGCTCAAGGCATGACGCAGAAAAACAATGCAGGTGCGGGTATTGCCCTGATGGTGGGCGCGACAATTGTCTTTGCCTTGCAGGACGGTATCTCACGCCATTTGGCCGGAACCTATAACACCTACATGGTGGTGATGATCCGCTATTGGTTCTTCGCGGCCTTTGTCATTGCGTTGGCGGCGCGATCCTCAGGCGGGTTAAAGGCGGCCATGCAGACGAACCAGATGGGTCTTCAGATCCTGCGGGGCCTGCTGCTGGCCACCGAGATCTGCGTCGCCGTGTTTGGTTTCACAGTGCTCGGTCTGATCGACAGTATGGCCGTTTTCATAAGCTATCCCCTGCTTGTCGCCGCGCTGAGCGGTCCGGTTCTGGGCGAAAAGGTCGGATGGCGGCGCTGGGTCGCGATCGGCGTTGGTTGCATTGGTGTTCTGATCATTCTGCAGCCGGGCGTTGGTGTCTTTGATCCTTGGGCCGTCATTCCGCTGATCTCGGCGTTTCTGTTTGCGATCTATGGCCTGCTGACGCGCTATGTCGCACGTCAGGACAGCACGGCCACCAGCTTTTTCTGGACCGGCGTCGTTGGCGCCGTCGCCATGACTCTGTTTGGAATGTGGTTCTGGGAGCCAATGGCCCGCAGCGACTGGCTCTGGATGGCGTTGCTGTGCGTCAGCGGGGCAACGGGGCACTGGCTGCTGATCAAATGTTATGAGATGGCCGAAGCCAGCGCCGTCCAACCCTTTGCCTATTTTCACCTGGTCTGGAGCGCGATTCTGGGGATTTCGATCTTTGGTGAAACACTGCGCCCTGAAGTTGTCGCGGGCGCAGCGATTGTTGTAGCCGCAGGGCTTTTTACCTTATGGCGCGAACGCCGCCAGCGATGATCCGATCAGTTCCTGCGAAAACGGAACCGGCAGGGCGGGCTGCCCCAGTCGGGCGCGGTAGACCGGCAAGCTTTCGGTCACGCGCATCACATAGTTGCGCGTCTCATCGAACGGAATGGTCTCGATCCAGTCTACGATATCCACCTCGCCGGTGCGTGGATCACCATAGCGTTCCATCCACGAGATCGGGCGCTTTGGACCAGCATTGTAACCCGCCGCCATCATGACGACATTCCCGTTGAACTCGGTCGCAAGGCCCGAAAGATAGTTGGCGCCAAGCTTGGCGTTGTATTGCCAGTCCGACGTCAACCGACCGGTCTGATGGCCGCTGAGTATCCCCAGCTCTCCGGCCACCAGCTTGGCCGTTGCGGGCATCACCTGCATCAGGCCGCGCGCACCCGCGCCGCTGACGACAACCGGATCAAATTCGCTTTCGCGCCGTGCGATGGCCAGCGTCATTTCCTTGGCCATTGGCAGACGCATGTCGGCCACCGGATGAACCGGGTAGTAGGCCGCAGGCAAAATGGTGCCCGTGGTCGCAGCCCGCTTGGCGATCATCACAGCCAGATGCGGCTGCTTAAGTTCAATTGCAAGGTCGCCCAACTGGTTGGCCTGCACAGGGTCAAGACCTTCGACAAGATGGGTCAGGAACCTCTCGGACAAGTTGTCTTCCCCGGCCTTCAGCAACAGCAGCCCGGCTTCCAGGACGCTGGATTCGGCGAACTCAGCCTGACGCCAGTGCGGCGCGCGACGCGGATTGGCCAGTTCCTTGTCAAATGGCCGTCCGATCCGTTCCGCCGCAAGCAGACCATAAAAAGAGGTCTGATGATCCGCGCCCATCGCATAGGCCTCATAGGCTTTGTCTGCTTCCCCAAGCTCGGCGTAAGCTCGCCCCAGCCAATAGCCGCCGCGCCCTTTCGAGATCGGCGATTGCACGGCATTCGAAAAATTCTGGAAGTGCCGCACAGCTGTGGCAGGGTCATTCAGTTTGCGCAGGGCCAGAAACCCGGCCAGCCACTCGAGATCCGCATAGGAATATCCCATTTCGGGGGTCATATGGTGCTTGGCCGCCACGTCATAAGCGCGCGCCGCTCGCCCCGATCGCATCTCGAGCCGGGCCAGACGGCGGCGTCCCTCGGCCCATTTGTCAGGCTCGCCCAGAGCCTCCGGTCCGGTTGACCGTGCCAGCATCAGGTCGACGGCGCTGTCATCCAGTTCTTTCTTGTCCCGCCAGACAAAACGGTCGAATGCCAGCCCCGGCGCATCTGCCAGCGACTTCGGTACCGCCGCCACCTTGCCGTCTACGCCTGGCTGGCGTTTCTGCAACGCGATCCGTGCTTCGGCCAGCTTGCGCTCATCCGTGCTGACCAGGGGCAGCATCTGTTCTGCGCTGACCAAATGGCCATCCCACAGCATCCGGTCCAGCCGCGCGGCATGGTGTGGCTTCAGCAGTTTGGCAAAATTCTCCAGATAGTCCTTTTGCAACCCCGACCCCATCGGCATGGTACGCCAGGCTGTCACGATGTCGGCTTCCGCCTCGCCAATGCGCCCTTTGGCCTTAAGGGCCACCGCATAGTTCAGCGCGCCTTCAGCAGTCTGAGGAGTCAAGCCAGCGTAAAACTTCAGAACCCTGTCGGGATCGGCCCCGGTAAAGACCGGCTCACTCTTGCGGCGCAGCCAATCCAGCCCGGGCCAATCCGGGCGGCGTTCGAGAAACACCAGCACATCGCCCGAGCTGCCAAACCCCTCACGCAGCCAGTGCCAGACAATGACATCGCGCGGGACCGAGCCGCGCTGGCCCGATACGCGCAGTGCCGCGTTCCAGTCGCCCTTGCGCATTTCATACAGCCCGGCGCGCAAATCACCGGCCGCATCCGCGCGTGCGGCTTGCGGTGTCGTCACTGCGTATAGAATCACACCAGTCAACAGTGCTAGAAAGCGTGTCATCCCTTGCATTTCCCAACCAACCGAGGATAGAGCCTGTGAGGATAAACCCTGCGCCGGCGGGATCAACTCACAAAGCTGGAAACGTGAGAGGCCGAGGCGCAAAAACCGCAATGTGCACCTTAAGGAGCGTGTCATGTTCAAAGGCTCGATGCCAGCCCTCGTCACTCCGTTCAACAACGGCGAGTTGGACCTGAAGACGCTTAAACATCTGGTCGAATGGCAGATCTCCGAAGGCTCGACCGGGCTGGTGCCCGTTGGAACCACCGGCGAAAGCCCGACGCTCAGCCATGACGAACACGAAACGGTCATCGAAGAAGTGGTCAAAACGGCTGCTGGCCGTGTGCCGGTTATTGCCGGTGCCGGGTCGAACAACACGGTCGAAGCCGTCCGTTTCGTTCAGTTCGCCGAAAAAGTTGGGGCCGATGCGGCGCTGGTTGTCACGCCTTACTACAACAAACCGACTCAACGCGGCCTGATCGCGCATTTCCAAGCCCTGCACGAGGCTGCGGATATTCCGATTATCATCTACAACATTCCCGGGCGATCGGTCATCGACATGACCCCCGCCACCATGGGCGAATTGGCCCGGTTGCCGCGTATTGTCGGGGTCAAGGATGCGACGGGCGATCTGGCGCGCGTCAGCCAGCAGCGTGCGATCTGTGGCAAGGACTTCTGCCAACTGTCCGGTGAAGACGCCACGGCACTGGGTTTCAACGCCCATGGCGGTGTCGGATGCATTTCAGTTACCGCAAACGTGGCCCCCAGGCTCTGCGCCGAATTCCAGCAGGCCACATTGTCGGGCGATTATGCAAAGGCACTGGAATACCAGGACAAGCTGATGCCGCTGCACGAAGCGATCTTTATCGAACCCGGGTTGGTCGGCGCCAAATACGCGCTCAGCAAACTGGGTCTCTGCAGCACTGAAGTCCGCTCGCCTCTGACCGAGCTGGAAGACAGCACAAAGGCCGCGATTGAAGCAGCAATGGCACACGCGGGCCTCATCTGACCCGGTCTTCAGAAACCGGAAAAGGCGGCCTCGACTACCGAGCGCCGCCTTTTTCTTTTTCAGGATCCAGACTTCATCTGGCCAAAAATATCCCAGGGGAGTCGCGGTGTGCCGCGGCGGGGGCAGAGCCCCCTCAACGTTTGCCGTAATAAAGCCCCACGACATGTTCGGCCTGCGCAAAGAACAGCCAGCGCGAGGTCGCGACACCCGCCAGATGCGATGCCACCGCCAGCAAGGCCAGTAAATGGTTGAATGGCAGGACCAGCAACAGAACCGGCAGGACAAAGGCCAATACAAACGAGATCACCCGCAATTTCTGTGCATGTTTGCGCCCGACCACATGAACAAACTCACGCAGCAGATAGTTGGTACCGGTATGCGGTGGCTCGAACGCTCTGACTGTGCCCCGGTTACCCAAACCTGTCGCCGTGCCCAGATCCGTTCCGGATACCTCCAGCGCTTTGTCGCCTTTCTTCCAATACAAGAATTGAACCAAAGCGGCGATCAGCAGAAGCGGAATAGCAACACGTGTCTGGCCCGCCAGCAACGCTCCACCCGCCAGGCTGAAGCTCAGGAACATGGCGGGGGTCAGGTTCATATTCCAGCGCGGGATGGTCTTGAGTTGCGTGTAGATCATCGATGTCGTGAACACGGTCGCCAGTGACATCAAGGCTCCGACCCAACCCAGCAGGCTCCAATGCCGATCCAGAAACACTACGCCAATCGCATAAAGTCCCATGACGACCAGGGCGAGCACGGCACACCAGCCCTCACGGCTGAGCCAGCTGGTTTTCCATTGGGTAAAAGCCTTCAAGGCCCGTTCCGGGTGGCCGAGGTGGAAGGTTGAGGCCATCAGCCCTCCGACGGCCAGACCGTAAGCAATGGCGAAGAACACAAAGGCCACCCAACCCGAGACAGCCGGAAGGCCAAGACCAAGAAAGAAGAGCAGGCCGAAGCCCAGACCGGACAGGGTGGTAAAGAGGATGACGGAGGGTGCAGGATGCATCAGAGTTTCTCCAACGTCTTGTCGAGCCAGCCGAGGAAGCCCTTGGGCTCTTCAGCGACAGGTGCCAACAGGGGGGCCAGGATGTCGATCTGATCTTCCACCGTGTCTTTCGGGCGCGGCGGCAGATATTTATTGACGGGTTTGGTGCCCATTTCGGGCATCAGGTCCATTCCGCCGCGGTCCGCAACAAGCTTGCTGACGTCGCTGTCCGGATCGCCCAGATCGCCAAAGTGCCGCGCGCCCGCCGGACAGGTTCGGACACAGGAGGGAATCCGGTCCACCTCGGGCAGGTTCTCATTATAGATCCGGTCGACGCAGAGTGTGCATTTCTTCATCACCCCCTCGGCCTTGTCCAGTTCACGCGCGCCATAGGGGCAGGACCAGGCACACAGGCCGCACCCGATACAGTCGCTTTCATTAACCAGCACGATGCCATCTTCGACCCGCTTGTAGCTGGCCCCGGTCGGGCACACGGTAACACAGGGCGCATCTTCGCAATGCAGGCAGGATTTAGGGAAATGGATCAGTTGCGCGTGCCCTTCCGCCGGTTGCACCTCGTAGGAATGCACGCGGTTCAGGAAAGTGCCCGAAGGATTGGCGCCATAGGCATCCTGATCGGACAGCGGCGCGCCATAATTTTCCGTGTTCCAGCCTTTGCAGGAAATCACGCAGGCATGGCAACCAACGCAGGTGTCCAGGTCGATCACCAGACCCATCTTGCGCTCGGTGGAGTTCGGTAGCTGGGTCATGTCAGGATACCTGTGCTGTTGAGGACGGGTGAGGGGGCCAGCCCCCTCTTGAGCCTACGGCTCAATTCACCCCCGGGATATTTGTGGCCAGATGAAGTGCGGATCCGGGTCATTTGCCCACCTTCCACGCCAAATTCGCAGGGCCGGTTCCTACCGGTGATTTGATCGGGTCAAAATGAGGCTGGCTTTGGGCATCGGCGGGCGCGTCGGCTTTTTCGATTTTCACCTTCAGGTCAAACCATGCGGCCTGACCAGTAATGGGGTCGGAGTTGGCCCAACGTAGCCCGTCGCCTTTTGGCGGCAGCAATTCGTGGATCAGGTGGTTGAGCAGGAAACCCTTGGTGGCCTCGGGCGCGTCCTCTTGCAGGGCCCAGGCGCCTTTGCGTTTGCCGATGGCGTTCCATGTCCAGACGGTGTTGTCGTTCAGCGCGGCCATTTCCATCACAGGGACCGTAATCTCACCATGAGGGGATGTGATTTTGGCCCAATCTCCGTCGTTCAGGCCGTGCTTGCGCATCAGCCTGGTCGGAACATAGAGCGGGTTTCGCCCGTGCAACTGCCGCAGCCAGGCGTTTTGCGTGCCCCAGCTGTGATACATCGCCATCGGGCGCTGGGTCAGCGCGTTGACAGTGAAGCCGTCGTTGCCGTGCTGATCGGTTTCGTACCAGATCGGAAGCGGGTCCATCGTGTCTTTGATCCGCTGGCGCAAATGATCAGGCGGCTGTCGGTCGCCATGGCCTTCGGCTGCCAGCTGAAACTTGCGCATCGGTTCGGAGTAAAGCTGGAATAGGTATGGCTGCGGGCTGTCATAGAGCCCCATGCCCACGGCCCATTCCTGATAGGCTGCATTCCACGGTTTGTAGTAATCCGCGCCTTGCGGGATATGCGCCACGTAGAAGCCACCGTTTTCGATATAGCGGTTCAACTGATCCGGGTTGACCTCTCCGCGCCCTTCCTTGTCGGCGTTTTCACCGCGGAATCCGGCCAGCGGGCCAATACCCGGCTTGCGTTCGTGATTGACGATGTAGTCGGCGTAATCGACCCATTTTGCGCTGCCGTCTTCATGGGTGAAACCCGGAAGTTTCATTCGGTTAGCGAGATCGATCAATACTGACTGAAATCCGCGCACGTCGCGGTCCGGTTCGATCACAGGCCAGCGGATTGCGTCAGCGGCCGCATCCGCCTCGCAAATCGGGCGATCCAGCAGCGAGATACAGTCGTGGCGTTCGAGGTAGGTCGTGTCCGGCAGGATGAGGTCCGCGTAAGCCACCATCTCGGAAGAATAGGCGTCCGAATAGATGATGCGCGGGATCACGTAATCGCCGTTTTCATCTTTGTCCGTCAGCATCTCGATGACACCCTTGGTGTTCATGGTCGAGTTCCACGACATGTTGGCCATGTACATGAACAGCGTATCGATCTTGTACGGGTCGCCCGCATGTGCGTTCGAGATCACCATATGCATCAGCCCGTGACTGGACATCGGGTTTTCCCAGGTGAACGCCTTGTCGATCCGCGCGGGGCTGCCATCTTCCTTCAGTGCAAGGTGTTCCGGGCCGCGGACGAAACCCAGATGCGGGCCATCCAGTGGAGAATTGGGCGTCACCTTGCAATGCGGTGTCGGGTGCGCCTCGACCGGTTTGGGGTAGGGGGGCTTGAAGCGGAAGCCGCCGGGAACCTCGACCGTGCCCAGGATGATTTGCAGCACGTGCAACGCGCGGCAGGTCTGGAATCCATTGGCATGAGCCGAAACGCCGCGCATCGAATGCATTGCAACAGGGCGGCCAACCATCTTGGTGTGTTTCTCGCCCCGGAAATCGGTCCATTCGTGATCGAGCTCAAACGCCTCGTCAAAGGCGACGCGCGCCAGCTCCGCTGCAATCGCGCGAATGCGATTGGCGGAGATACCGCATTTTTCGGCAACAGCTTCAGGCGCGTGTTCCTCGGACAGGTATTTTTCTGCCATCAAGTGAAATACAGGGCGATGAACGACACCGTCATTTTCGTAGACCGCCGACAAATCCGGGCGAACGCCCGGCGTGTCGAAAGCCGTCAGCTTGCCTGTATTCCGGTCGATGACCAGGGGCTTTCCGTCATCGTCGCGCAGGAACAGGCCCTTTCCGGCGCCTTCTGACGCGTCCACCAAAACCGGGGCGTTGGTGTAGCGGCTGAGATAGTCGAGATCGATCTTTCCGGCTTTCATCAGCACATGGATCAATGACAGGATGAACAGTCCGTCAGTTCCCGGTGTGATGCCGACCCAATCATCAGCGACAGCGTTGTATCCGCTGCGGATAGGGTTGACGCCAATAACACGTGCACCGCGCGCCTTGATCTTGCCAATACCCATTTTGATCGGGTTGGAGTCGTGGTCTTCGGCCACGCCAAACAACATGAACAGTTTGGTGTGGTCCCAATCAGGCTGGCCGAATTCCCAGAATGCGCCGCCCATCGTATAAATGCCGCCCGCAGCCATATTGACCGAACAAAAGCCGCCATGCGCCGCATAGTTGCAGGTTCCGAAGTTTTGCGCCCAGAAGCTGGTGAAGCTCTGGCTTTGGTCCCGGCCGGTGAAAAAGGCCAGCTTTTCCGGGTTGTCTTTACGGATCGGCTCCAGCCAGCTGACAGCCAGTTCCAGCGCTTCGTCCCAGCTGATCTCCTCAAATTCGCCCGAGCCACGCGGGCCGACCCGTTTCAGTGGCTTGCGCAGGCGCGAGGGGGCATTGACCTGCATGATCCCGGCAGACCCCTTGGCACACAGGACTCCCTTGTTCACCGGGTGGTCGCGATTGCCTTCGATATAAGCAACCTTGCCGTCTTTCATGTGAACGTTGATGCCGCATCGACAGGCGCACATGTAGCAGGTGGTCCTGCGGATTTCGTCCGAGACTTTCGGTGACGTATCAAGGATCGGCTGCTGATGGGTCATTTGCGGGTCCAGTTGGTTATGTCAGGAGGATTTTGTCAGTTTCCTCGGTATTTTAGAACATCGTTCCGGGAGCGGTGCGAAAATTAAGTGTTACAGTCCATTTGCCTGTAGCGCGGTCACGGCGATCATCTGGGTCACATCCTCGGCGCTGCATCCGCGGGACAGATCGTTGGCGGGTTTGGCCAGCCCCTGTAAGACCGGTCCGATGGCGGTGTAGCCCCCCAGTCTTTGGGTGATTTTGTAGCCGATATTGCCAGCATCAAGGTTGGGAAAGATCATCACGTTGGCCTGCCCGGCGACAGACGAACCCGGTGATTTACGCTCACCAACCGAAGGTACAAAGGCGGCGTCGAATTGCAGTTCACCGTCGACGTTCAGGTCTGGCGCGGCCTGGCGCAGCATTTCTGTAGCCTCGATCACCTTTTCCACGTCCGGATGCTTGGCGCTGCCCTTCGTGGAAAAGCTGAGCATCGCGATCTTTGGATCGACCTGCAGCAGCGTCCGGGCCGATGTGGCGGATGCCATGGCAATCTTGCTCAGCTCGCCCGCGGTCGGATTGATGACCAGCCCGCAATCGGAATAGAGCATCGCCCGCGCCCCGGGCTGAGCGTTTTCCGGCGGGTACATCAGGAAAAAGGATGACACCATTCCTGCATCGGGGGCCATGCCAATCACCTGGATGGCTGCGCGGACAATATCGCCGGTCGTGTGAACGGCCCCTCCTACAGTGCCGGTGGCGCGTCCGCTGCGCACCAGCATGGCGGCATAGACGGGGGGTGTTTCAACGGCAGCACGTGCCTTGGACCGATCGACGCCTTTATGCTGGCGCAGTTCGAAAAAGGTCTGGGCAAATTCTTCGGTCAGGTCCGAAGTCTTGGGGTCATGGATCTCAACGCCCTGAGAGGCAGCAGCCCCCTGATCTTTCAGGGCTGCTTCGACCTCGGCGTGCGGGCCAACCAGAATGATATCAGCCAGATTGGCTCTCTGCGCGTTGATGGCCCCTTTTGTGATGCGGGGGTCGTTGCCTTCGCTGAGGGCGATTATGGGACGGGTGGCCGGAGCGTTTTGCCGCAACAGCTCGACGGGTGTCAGGGTCA